>NZ_JBFBGR010000009.1:0-296867 GCF_040684755.1 Streptomyces sp. NPDC089799
ACCCGGCCCAACCCGCACGATTCAGTTATATTTGGCGTCCACACCGTTGGGGTACCCCCTTTTTTGGGGGGGGGGGCCCCGGTGGCACCGCCGGGGGCCCGCCTCGGGGAGCGAATCAGCGGCCGGCGGCCGCCTTCCGCTGCATCGCGTAGCCGGTGACGGCCAGCGCCACCGTCAGCCCGCCGGTGAAGACCACCTGGACCCGGGTGCCGGAGTCCCACGCCATCAGGACCAGCACGCCCAGCACACCGGCCAGCGCCACCCAGGTCAGGTACGGGAACCCCCACATCCGGACGACCAGCTTTCCGGGCGCCTCCCGCTCGGTGCGGCGGCGCAGCACGAACTGGGACACCGCGATGAAGCCCCAGACCACGAGGATCACGCCGCCGACCATGTTCAGCAGCCAGGCGAACAGGGTGGTCGGGTACCGGTACGACAGCAGGACGCAGACGAAGCCGAAGCCCGAGGAGGCCAGCACCGCACGGCGCGGGACCCCGCCGGAGACCCGCCCGAGGGCCTTGGGCCCCTGGCCGCGGCGGACCAGGGAGTACGCCATCCGGGAGGAGCCGTAGATGTTCGCGTTCATCGCGGACAGCAGCGCGACCAGGATGGCCGCGTTCATGATCTGGCCGGCGCCCGGGATCCCGAGGTGGTCCAGGGCGGCGGCGTACGGCGCCTTGCCCGCGCCCTCGGAGTGCCACGGGATCAGCGTGACGACGACCAGCATCGAGCCGACGTAGATGATGCCGATCCGCCACATGGTGGTGCGGACGGCGCGGGCGACGCCGCGCACCGGGTCGTCGGACTCGGCGGCCGCGATGGTCACCGTCTCCAGGCCGCCGTACGCGACCACCGACGCGAGCAGGCCGACCAGCAGGCCCTCGATCCCGTTGGGGAGGAAGCCGCCGTCGTGCAGCAGGTTGGCGGTGCCGGGGGAGTCGGTGCCGGGCAGCAGGCCCAGGACGGCGAGGGTGCCGAGGACCAGGAACGCGCCGATCGCGGCGATCTTCAGCGCGGCGAACCAGAACTCGAACTCGCCGAAGTTGGAGACGGCCGCCAGGTTGGTGCCGCAGAACACGGCCATGAACACCAGCACCCACATCCAGGACGGGGTGCCGGGGAACCATCCCGTGAGGATCGCGGCGGCGCCGATGGCCTCGATGGCCACGCCGACCACCAGCAGGGTCCAGAACATCCATCCGGCGGTGAAGCCCGCCCACGGGCCGATGGCCCGCTCGGCGTGCACCGAGAAGGAACCGGACGCCGGGTTGGCCGCGGACATCTCGCCGAGCATCCGCATCACGAACATGACGAGCAGTCCGGACGCGGCGTACGCGAGCACGATCGAGGGGCCGGCGGCCGCGATCCCGGCGCCGGAGCCGACGAACAGGCCGGCGCCGATGACCCCGCCGAGGGCGATCATCGAGAGGTGGCGCTGCTTGAGTCCGCCCGAGAGCGGGGGTCCGCCGGCGGGTGGGGCGGCCGGGGGAGGGGCCTGCTGCGGGGGCGTCGGGAGGGTGGTCTGGCTCATGGAGTTGTGGGCCTGTCCGGTGTGCGGGGGGACGGGTGGGTGCGCCCCAGTCTGGCCAGTGTCCGGTCAGCGGATGTTCTGCGTCCGATATCCGGACAGCGGGGTGACTGGTCGTGATCATGCCCATACGCTGGCGCCCGTGCAGGTGCGCGGCCGCGCAGGGGAACGCCCACGCAGGGAACGCCCACGACCACGGGGGAGCCGATGAGCAACGGCAGCACGCAGGAACTGGCCACCACAGGACGCGGGGTACTCGTCACCGGCGCCTCCCGGGGCATCGGGCGGGCCGTCGCCGCCGCGTTCGCCGCGCAGGGCGACCGGGTCGCCGTGCACTGCTCCGCCCGGCACGCCGACGCCGAGCGGACCCTGGCGGAGCTGGACGGCACGGGCCACGTCCTGGTCACCGGCGACCTCGCCGACCCGGCACGGGTCGAGGCCCTGGCCGCGGAGGCCGCCGAGGCCCTCGAAGGGGTCGACGTCCTGGTCAACAATGCGGCCGTCATGGTCCGCCACCCGCTCGCCGAGACCTCGTACGCCGACTGGCAGGCAGCCTGGCGGGACACGGCCGCGGTCAACCTGTTCGGCGCCGCCAACCTCAGCCACTGCGTGGCCCGCCGACTGATCGACGAAGGCCGGCCGGGACGCATCGTCAACGTCGGCTCGCGCGGCGCCTTCCGCGGCGAGCCCGACCACCCGGCGTACGGCGCCACCAAGGCGGCCCTGCACGCCCTCGGCCAGTCACTGGCCGTCTCCCTCGCCCCCTACGGCATCGCGGTCGCCTCGGTGGCACCGGGATTCGTGGCCACGGAACGGGTGGCGGAGCGGCTGACCGGGCCGGAGGGCGCCGCGATCCGCGAGCAGAGCCCCTTCGGGCGGGTCGCGGAACCGGCGGAGATCGCCGCCGCGGTCCGCTACCTGGCCTCGCCCGAGGCCGTGTGGAGCTCGGGCACCGTCCTGGACGTCAACGGTGCTTCCTACCTGCGCACCTGACGCGGGCACCCGATGTGCCGGCCTGACGCGGGCGCCTGACCTGGCCTGACCTGGGCGCCTGACGTGTACGCCTGACGTGTGCGCCCGACATGCGTACGGGCCCCCGCGCGCCGTGCGCGGGAGCCCGTGGGAAAGCGGCCGGGCCGGGCGGGCCGGGTCAGGCCCGCCGGCCGGTCCCGGCCCGCCGGTCGCGCAGCTCGCGCAGCCCCGCCACCGCCAGTACGAGCGCCGCCGCCCCGGTCGACCACAGCAGCTGGGGGCGCGCCGAGTCGTCGAACAGCATCAGCACCAGCACCGCGGCCATGGCCGCCAGCGCCGCCCAGGTCAGGTACGGGAAGGCCCACATCCGCAGGATCAGCCGCTCCGGCATGTCCCGCTCGATCCGGCGCCGCAGCCGCAGCTGGGAGACCGCGATCAGCGCCCACACGAACAGCAGCACCGCGCCGACCGCGTTGAGCATGTAGAGGAACACCGTGTCCGGCCACAGCAGGTTCAGCACGACCGACACGAAACCGAAGGCCACCGAGGCGAACACGGCCCGTCGCGGCACCCCGCCCGGCGACACCGTCAGCAGCCCCTTCGGCGCTTCGCCGCGCTCGGCCAGCGAGAAGACCATCCGGGAGGAGCCGTACAGGTTGGCGTTGAGCGCCGACAGCAGCGCCACGAACACCACGATGTTCATGATCTGGCCGGCCGCCGGAATGCCGATCGCGTCGAGCACGGCCACGTACGGGCTCTCGCCCGGCTTCATCTCGTCCCACGGCAGCAGCGTGACGATCACCAGCATCGAGCCGATGTAGAAGAGCAGGATCCGCCAGACCGCGCTGCGCACCGCCCGCGACACCGAGCGCGCCGGGTCCTCGGACTCGGCGGCGGCGATGGTGACGACCTCCAGGCCGCCGAAGGCGAACACCACGGCCAGCACGCCGGAGATCACTCCGGACCAGCCGTTGGGCAGGAATCCGCCCTGCCCGGTCAGATTGGCCAGTCCGATCGGTTCCGTGTCCGGGAGCAGGCCGAGGATCGCCAGGGTGGAGAGGATCAGGAAGAGGACGATCGCGCCCACCTTCAGGGTGGCGAACCAGAACTCGAACTCGCCGAAGTTGCGGACCGCGGCGAGGTTGCTGACGGTGAAGACCACCATGAAGATCAGCACCCAGGCCCACTGCGGGACCCCCGGCACCCAGCCGTTCGCGATGGTCGCCGCACCGGTCGCCTCCACGGCGAGGACCACGACCAGCAGGAACCAGTAGAGCCAGCCCACCGAGAATCCGGCCCAGCGGCCCAGCGCCCGCTCTGCGTGCACCGAGAAGGATCCGGACGCGGGCAGTGCGGCGGACATCTCCCCGAGCATCCGCATCACCAGCATCGCGAGCGCGCCCGCGAACAGATAGGAGAGGACGATGCCGGGACCGGCGAGCGAGATGCCCGCGCCGGACCCGACGAAGAGTCCGGCGCCGATGACGCCGCCCAGACCGAGCATGGTCAGGTGGCGCTGCTTGAGGCCGTGACCGAGGGGTTCCTCGGTGACTTCCGGCAGGGATGCTTGTGACATCCCGACAGTGTCCCCGAGCGCTCGACGGCCACGCAAAACGGACTCGCCACAACCAAACCCCTGCGTGATTCGCATCACTTCGGACCTTCCGCTTCGTTCGGCTTCCGTTCCGCTTGGGCTTTCGCGGCCCGACTTTGTGGAGTCCCCACGAAGGGCACGGTCATGGCTTTGTGTCGGCACGCGGTGTGACCGCGCCGCCGCCGCACGTAGCGTCGGGCTGTCCGTACCACCCCCCAACTCCCGCGGAGCCCCTCATGAGCACTGCTTCCGTCGTCACCCGCCCGGGTCTGGTCCTGGCCGACCTGCTGCCCGCGAGCCGCGTCCGGGAGGCCGCCCTCGTGGTCGGCGGTGCCGCGCTGACCGGTCTGGCCGCGCAGATGTCGGTCCCGGTGCCCGGCTCCCCCGTCCCGGTCACGGGACAGACCTTCGCCGCCCTGCTGGTGGGCAGCGCCCTCGGCGCCCGGCGCGGGTTCCTGGCACTGGGGCTGTACGCCGCCGCCGGTGCGGCCGGCCTGCCGTGGTTCGCCGGCGGCACCGCGGGCGCCTCCGGTGCCTCCTTCGGCTACGTGCTGGGCATGCTGCTGGCCGCGACCCTGGTCGGCGCCCTCGCCCGCCGCGGCACCGACCGCTCGGTGCTCCGTACGGCCGGCGCCATGGTGCTCGGCTCGGCGGTCATCTACGCGGTGGGCGTCCCGTACCTGATGGCCGCCACCGGCCTGCCGCTGGGCAAGGCCGTCGCGGTGGGCCTGACCCCGTTCCTGATCGGCGACGCCGTCAAGGCCGCGCTGGCCATGGGGGCGCTGCCGGCCGCCTGGAAGCTGGCCGGCAGGCGGGGCTGAGGGCCGTAGCCCCGCGATTCGCCGCCGACGGCTGCCGATCATTGTTGATCGCTGCTGATTGCTGCCGATCGCTGCCGATCGCGGCCCGACGCGCCGGAGCCCGGCCCGCCTGTAGAGGCGGGCCGGGCTCCGGCGTCTGCGCGTACGTACCTGTGCGTGCGTGCGTACGCACGTGGCTGGGGCGGGGGATCAGCCCTGCAGGGCAGCCCGCTTGCGGCGGAAGTCCAGGACCACGCCGATGGCCACGACAGCGCCGGCCACCAGGGTGGACAGGGTGACCACCTCGCGGTTGGCGTCGTCCACGAACATGTAGCCGATCACGAACATGATCAGGGCGGCGGTCGCCCAGGTCAGCCACGGGAACAGCCACATCTTGACGGTCAGCTTCTCCGGCGCCTCACGGACCAGGATCCCGCGCATCTTCAGCTGGGTGAAGCAGATCACCAGCCAGACGAAGAGGGCGATGGCACCCGAGGAGTTCAGCAGGAAGTTGAAGACCGTGTCCTTGAAGGCGTAGTTGAAGTAGACGGCGATGAAGCCGAAGACCGTGGAGCCCAGGATCGCGGCCACCGGCACGCCCTTGGAGTTGACCTTGGCGAACGCCTTGGGGGCGTCGCCGCGCTCGCCGAGCGAGAAGGCCATGCGGGAGGCGGTGTAGAGGCCCGAGTTCAGGCAGGACAGCACGGCGGTCAGGACGATGACCTCCATGATCGTGCCGGCGTGCGCGATGCCGATCGAGTCGAGGGCGGCGACGTACGAGCCCTTCTCGGTGATCGACTTGTCGTTCCAGGGGAGCAGCGTCAGCACGATGAAGATCGAGCCGAGGTAGAAGACGCCGATCCGCCAGATGACGGAGTTGGTGGCCTGGGTGACCGCCTTGCGGGGGTTCTCCGACTCACCGGCGGCGAGGGTGACGATCTCGCTGCCCATGAAGGAGAAGACCACCATCAGGACACCGGTGAGGACGGCGCCGTAGCCGTTGGGGAAGAAGCCGCCGGCGTCGGTGAGGTGTGCGAAGCCGGCGCCCGGGTTGTCCGAGCCGGGCAGCACGCCGAACACGGCCAGCATGCCGACGATGACGAACGCGCCGATGGCGACGACCTTGATGCCCGCGAACCAGAACTCGAACTCGCCGTAGGAGGCGACCGAGCCGAGGTTGGTGGCGGTCAGGACCGCCATCACGATCAGGGCCCAGCCCCACTGCGGGACGGCCGGGATCCAGCTCTCCAGGATGGCGGCGCCGGCGGTGGCCTCGACGGCCAGCACGACGACCCAGAAGAACCAGTACAGCCAGCCGATGGAGAAGCCGGCCCAGCGGCCCAGCGCGCGGTCGGCGTAGGCGGAGAAGGAGCCGGAGTTCGGGCTGGCCGCAGCCATCTCGCCCAGCATCCGCATGACGAAGACCACCATCGCGCCGACGAGCGCGTAGGAGATCAGGATGGCGGGACCGGCCTTGGCGATACCGCCGCCGGAGCCGACGAAGAGTCCCGCTCCGATGACGCCGCCAATGGCGATCATGGACAGGTGGCGGTTCTTGAGACCGGCCTTCAGACCGTCGGAAGACTGCGGGGCGCCGGGTTCACCAGCGGGGCCGCCTGCCTTCTGAAGGGTCGTCGTGGAGCTCATGGACGATTCCTTTGGTTCTCGGGTTTCGAGCCCCGGCATTCAAACCCGGAATGAACAAAAGACGGAAGACCCGAATCCGGATCGTTGCCGTAGGGCGAACGTCCAGGACCTAGGTCCCGGAACCGGCATCCGTGTCTGAACTGGGCACTTTGGGATTACTTGAGCTTCGGGGGTCATCGCGGAGTGACCTACGCCACAGGCGGGCCGTGATCCGGGACGGGTCCCGCACGATGCACGCACGGTGCACCTGCCGCGCACGCTCGGTGAGGGAAGGGCCCCCGACGCGGGCACCCCGGCCGCCCTTCCGCGGACCCGCCCGTGACACACTCGTGCCCATGCGCGTCTACCTCGGATCCGACCACGCCGGCTTTGAGCTCAAGAACCACCTCGTGGACTGGCTCAAGAACAACGGCCACGAGCCCGTCGACTGCGGGCCGCACATCTACGACGCCGTCGACGACTACCCGCCGTTCTGCCTCCGCGCCGCGGAGAAGACCGCGGCCGACGAGGGCAGCCTCGGCATCGTGATCGGCGGCTCCGGCAACGGCGAGCAGATCGCCGCCAACAAGGTCAAGGGCGTCCGCGCCATCCTCGCCTGGAGCGTGGAGACCGCCAAGCTCGGCCGCGAGCACAACAACGCCAACGTGATCTCCGTCGGCGGCCGCATGCACAGCGAGGAGGACGCCACCTCCTTCATCGAGGCCTTCCTCGCCACCCCGTACTCGAACGAGGAGCGCCACACCCGCCGCATCGACATGCTCTCCGCGTACGAGACCACCGGCGAGCTGCCCCCGATCCCGGCCCACCACCCGCAGGACAAGTAACACCCGCGTGCCGCCGGACCCGGGGTCCGGCGGCACGGCCATGTCCACCCGAGGAGAGCAGCAGTGCCCGAGGGGCATACGATCCACCGACTCGCCCAGGACCACACCGAGCGGTTCGCCGACCGCACGGTCCGGGTGAGCAGCCCGCAGGGACGGTTCGCCGAGAGCGCGGCACTGCTCGACGGCCGTGAGCTGGCCTCGGCCGAGGCCCACGGCAAGCACCTCTTCCTCGGACTGGACGAGGACTGGATCCACATCCACCTCGGCCTGTTCGGCAAGTACGCCTTCGGGGCCGTGCCCGCCCCGCCCGCCACCGACACCGTGCGGCTGCGCCTGCTGAACGACGAGCACTACGCCGACCTCCGCGGACCCACCGCGTGCGAGCTGATCACGGACGGCGAGAAGAAGGCGATACACGACCGGCTCGGCCCCGACCCGCTGCGGGCCGGCGACGACCCGGACCGGGCCTGGAAGCGGATCTCCCGCTCCCGCACCACCATCGCCGCCCTGCTCATGGACCAGAAGATCGTCGCGGGCGTCGGGAACGTCTACCGCGCCGAGGTCCTCTTCCGGCACGGCATCGACCCGTACCGGCCCGGCAAGGACATCGGCCGACGCGAGTGGGACGCCATGTGGCTGGACCTGGTGGAGCTGATGCGCGAGGGCGTCCGGAACAACCGCATCGACACCGTCCGCCCCGAGCACACCCCCGAGGCCATGGGCCGGCCGCCCCGCGTGGACGACCACGGCGGCGAGGTCTACGTCTACCGCCGGGCGGCCATGCCCTGCCACATCTGCGACGGCGAGATCCGCACCGCCGACCTCGCCGCCCGCAACCTCTTCTGGTGCCCGGGGTGCCAGGGCCGGTAGGGGCCCCGCAGGTGAGGAGGAGTGCCGTCTAGAAGAAGTGCGGCAGCCAGGGCGCGACATCGCCCGCGAAGGCCCGGGACGCCTCCGCGAGCGCGCCCGGCCGCAGCTCCGTCACCCGGCCCGCGCCCGCCAGCGCGGTCAGCGACACCCCGCCCAGGTAGGCGGAACCCAGCTCCCGCACCGACAGCGCCAGACCGGCCGCGTCGCGCGTACGGACGCAGCTCGCCCCCTCCGCGCCGCCGGTCAGCCGCCAGCGCCCCGCGTTCCACGGGCAGAACGCGTCCTCGACCTCGAACACGACGTTCACCGGGGACCCGTACGTCCGGGCCTCCAGCGCCGCCGGCAGGTCCACCAGCCGTACGTGCATCTGGTCGCGCGACCGCGGCTGTGAGCGCCGTACGTCGCTCAACAGGTGCAGCACCGGATCGTCGACGGGACGCCGGCCCGCCTCGACGTGCCAGGTCAGGTCGATCTCGAACAGGTACCGCCACAGCGCCGCGTACGCCTGCGGATCCAGCGCGTCCACGTCCGCGACCCGCACCACCCCGTCCGAGCCGGTCAGGTCCCACTCGGGTTTCACCCGGTAGCGGGCGTACCCGGCCGGTTCGCCGTCCGCCCGCTCCGCCAGCACGCACTTCAGCGGCGAGGCGCCCTCGCGCGCATGCTCCGGATCCAGCAGCCCCAGCCGCTCCCAGCCCGGCGCCCGGGCCGGCATCCCCGGCCGCCGCGGCACCAGCTCGGCGTACACCTTCTCGCAGGCGGCCAGTGCCTCCTCCGGATCCACCAGCCGCAGCCGGATCCCGTCCGTGCCGGGCGGAACCGTCAGCCGGACCCGGCTGGTGTCGATGTCCAGGGCGGTGGCCCAGGTCGCGATGCCGTAGCCGAACCGGCCGTAGATCACCGGTTCCGAGGCCGTCAGCGCCGCCAGCGGTTCGCCGCCGGCCCGGACGTCTTCGAGCTGACGCCGCATCATGGAGGTGAGCACGCCCCGGCGGCGGTGCGTGGGGGCCACTCCCACCATCGTCACCGCGGCGGTCGGCACCAGCGCGCCACCCGGCACCGACAGCCGGAAGCCGAACGACGAGGCGGTGCCCACGCAGTCCGCGCCGTCCCAGACGCCGAGCGAACGCTCGATCTCCGTGAGCGACTTGTACAGCGACCGCTCCTCGGCCGACTCCGGCACCCCGCCGAAGGCCAGTTCGAGCAGGTCGTACCAGGTGTCCCACTCCTCGGGCCGCAGGACCCGTGTCTCATACGCCATGAAGGCATGGTTATCAGGACGTTCCTCGCACGTCGACCGGTTTTCGGGGTTGGTCGGGGTTGGTCGGGGGTGGTTCGGGGTGGGTGAGCGGTGGGGTGGGGGTGGATGAGCGGTTGGTTCGGTGTGGGCGAGCGGTTGGTTCGGGCTGGGTGGGGCGAGGGTCCGGAGACTGTTCACGGCCCGGATTCCCTGCCGCTGCGGGGGTACCCCTGCGCGCACACAGCCCGGGTGGATAGGGTCCCGAAGCAATGGCCCGAGCACGTGGAGAGACCGTGACGGCCCGGATGCGGAAGATGTCGCACCGGGTCCGCACCGCCCTGCGCAAATCCGCCGTGGACTACTTCCGCGGAGACGCCTCGGACTGGCTCGCCTTCGCCGGACTTCTGCTGACCGTGCCCGCCATCACCTGCGGCACCCTGATGCTGCCGGTGTGGTGCTCGCCGTCCGCCCTCGTCCTGCCGATCGTCGCGGGCGGCCTGCTGCTGCGCCCCGCCAGCCTGCTCGCCCTGTACGCCGCCTCCGCCGCCGCACTGATCGTCGAGGCGCTCGTCCTCGGCCCGTACACCCAGGGGCCCGCCAGGGTCACTCCCGGCACCGTGCTGGTGGTGGCCGCGTGCGGACTCTTCGGCCTGGTCATCGCCCAGTTCCGCAGCCGCGTCGGCGTGCCCTGGCGGCGCGGCGGCACCATGCTCTTCGACCTGCGCGAACGGATCAGGGTGCAGAGCAAGCTGCCCGCCCTGCCACCCGGCTGGCACCGCGAGATGGCCCTCCGCCCGGCCGGCGGACAGTCCTTCTCCGGCGACTTCGTGGTGGCCGCCCGTACCGGCCCCCGGGGCCGCACCCTGGAGGTCGTCCTCACCGACGTCTCGGGCAAGGGCATGGACGCCGGATCCCGCGCCCTGCTGCTCTCCGGCGCCTTCGGCGGCCTGCTGGGCTCGCTGCCCCCGCAGGACTTCCTGCCGGCGGCGAACGGCTACCTCCTGCGGCAGGACTGGGACGAGGGCTTCGCCACCTCCGTCCACCTGGTGCTGGACCTGCACACCGGCGACTACGAGCTGCTGTCGGCGGGCCACCTGCCCGCCCTCCAGCTGTCCGCGGGCACCGGCCGCTGGCAGGAGAAGTCCGGCTCCGGACCGCTGCTCGGCGTCTACGACGGGGCCGAGTTCGAGCCCGTCCGCGGCAGCCTGCGGCCCGGCGACGTGCTGATGCTGTTCACCGACGGCCTGGTCGAGACCGCCGACCGGGAGATCAGCGAGGGCATCGACCGGCTGACCGGCGAAGCCGACCGCTATGTGGCCGCCGGCTGGGAGGGTGCGGCCTGGCACCTGATCGAGAAGGTGGCCAAGGACGTCAACGACGACCGGGCGCTGCTGCTGATCCGGCGCTCGGCTTAGGGGCCGGCCGCTCGGCCGGCCTCCCTTTGCTCTGCCCTCCCTTTGCTCTGCCCTCCCTTTGCTCTGCCCTCCCTTTGCTCTGCCCTCCCTCAGCTCCGTTCGCTCCGGTGGTGGGGTTTCCCCCACCTCCGATCCACCTGGTTCCGTCATGGTTCCGCCCCCTTCGGGATCCGTAGGTTCGTCGTACCGACCGACCCACCGGCGGCGGTCGGGGACGCAGGGACACGGAGGACGGGGAAGCCATGGGGATCGGGCTGCGGAGGAACGCGCGGCGGCGCGGCGGGGACCAGCCGGAGGCGCGGGCCGAAGTGCCCCCGCACGCCACCGACGCGTACGGCACCGACGTGTACGGCAGCACCGCGCACGACACCACGGCGGCGGTCGAGCTGCGGGGCGTACGGCGGGAGTACGGCCGGGGCTCGGCCACCGTGCACGCCCTCCGGGGCATCGACCTGGTCCTGCCCCGCGGGACGTTCACCGCCGTGATGGGCCCCTCCGGCTCCGGCAAGTCGACCTTCCTCCAGTGCGCGGCCGGACTGGACCGCCCGACGGCGGGCTCGGTCCGCCTCGGCGGCACCGAGATCACCGGCATGAACGAGAACCATCTCACCGAACTCCGCCGGTCCCGCCTCGGGTTCGTCTTCCAGGCGTTCAACCTGCTGCCCTCGCTCACCGTCGAGCAGAACGTGCTGCTGCCGATGCGGCTGGCCGGCGGCCGCCAGGACCATGGCCGCGCCGCGGCCCTGCTCGAACAGGTCGGCCTGGGCGGCAAGGGCCGGCGCCGGCCCGCCGAACTCTCCGGCGGCCAGCAGCAGCGCGTCGCCATCGCCCGCGCCCTGGTCACCGACCCGGACGTGGTCTTCGCCGACGAGCCCACGGGCGCGCTGGACACCACCACGGCGGCGGAGGTGCTCGCGCTGCTGCGCGGCGCGGTGGACTCGCTCGGCGCCACGGTGGTCATGGTCACCCACGACCCGGCTGCCGCCGCCCACGCCGACCAGGTCCTCTTCCTCGCCGACGGCGTGATCGCGGACCGGATGCCGCGCAGCCCGGCCGCTGCCGTGGCCGACCGCATGACCGCCCTGACCGACTCGCTGGCTTCGCATGGTGCCCGTACCGGTGGTCCCGGCGGTCCTGGTGGCCTTGGTGGTCCCGGTGGTACCGGTCACACCGGTCATACCGGTCGCCTGGGGGCCGCGGCGTGACCGTTCGGCCGTTTCGTACGAACGGGCTGGCGCGGGCGGCCGTCCGGTTCCGGCCCGCCGCCTTCGTCGGCACCTTCGTCGCCCTGCTGATGACCGTGGCCATCGTTTCCGCCTGCGGGATCCTCCTGGAGTCCGGCGCCCGCGCGGCCCTCCCGCCCACCCGGTACGCCGACGCACCCGTGGTCGTCGCCGCCGACCAGCAGGTGCACCTCACGGTGGGCAGCGGGGAGGGGGCCTTCACCGATTCCCGGCCCGTCCCGGACCGGGCCAGGTTGGACGCCGCGCTGCTCGACCGGCTCTCCGGCGTCGGCCGGGCCGTACCGGACGTCGTCTTCCCCGTGCGCGCTGCGGCGGGGGAGGGGCAGGCGGCGGGGTGGGGGTCCACTGCCTTCACCGGGGCCGGCCTGACGTCGGGGCGGGCGCCGGAGCGGGGCGAGGTGGTCCTCGGTCCGGGCGGTGCGCCCGGTGCGCCCGGTGCGCCCGGTTCGGGGGCCGGGGCGGGTCCGGCCGTTGGTCCCGCTGTCGGTTCCGCCGTTCGTCCCCCCGATGGTTCTGCCGCCGGGTCCGTGACCCTGGACACCCCGGCCGGGCGGCGCGAGTTCCGGGTGGTCGGACAGGCCGACCGCGCCGGGGTCTGGTTCGCCGATGCCGAGGCCGCCGTGCTCTCGGGGCATCCGAAGGCCCTCGACGCCATCGTCCTGTTCCCGCGTTCCGGAGCCGACGCGGGCTCCCTCGCCACGGCGACCCGTGCCGCCCTCGCGGGCACGGGTGCCCGTGTGCTGACCGGTGACGACCGCGTCCTCGACGGGCGCCTTGCGGCGGCCGAGGAAGTCCTCATGGGCATCGGCGGGTCCTTCGGCGGGGTTGCCGCCATGGTGGCGGTGTTCACCGCGGCCGGCACCGTCGCCCTCGGCGTGGGCCAGCGCTCCCGCGAGTTCGCGCTGCTGCGCGCGGTCGGGGCCACCCCGCGCCAGATCCGCCGCATGGTCGCCACCGAGGCCCTGCTGGTCGCACCCGCCGCCGGGCTGCTCGGCTGCCTGCCCGGGATCGCCCTCGCCCGGTGGTGGTTCGGGCGGCTGCAGGAGAAGGGGGCCGTCCCCCGCGAGGTGGAGCTCGTCGTCGGGTGGATCCCGCTGACCGTGGCCGTGGGGGTGGGACTGCTGACCGCCCTGGTGGCCGGGCGCGCCGCCGCGCGCCGGCCCGCCCGTACCCGTCCGGGTCTGGCGCTCGCCGCGGCCGCCGTGGAACGCATCCGGCCCGGGTGGGTCCGTACGCCCCTCGGGCTCGCCGCGCTCACGGGCGGCATCGTCTGCTCCGGGCTGGCGGCGTCCTCGACCGGCGAGGACTCGGCGAACGCCGCCCTCGGCGTGGTCATGCTGTTCATGCTGGCCGTCGCCCTGCTCGGACCACTGATCGCGAGGCTGTGCGCGGAGCTGTTCGGGCTCGTGCTGCGCGGGGCCGGCCCGGCCGGCGGGCTGGCCGCCGCCAACTCCCGTACGAACGCGCGCCGACTGGCGTCCGCCATCACGCCCATCGTGCTGGCGATGGCCTTCTCGTCGACGCTGGTCTTCCTGCACACGAGCGAGGACCGGGCGACCAGGGACCAGCAGCGGGCGGGCCTGCTGGCCGATCACGTGATCACCGGGCCGACGGACCCGTCGGTGGCGGAGCGTCCGGTGGCGGAGTCGGTCGTCCCGATCACCCGCACCAGCCTGCTCGTACAGGTCGGGTCCGGGTCCGAACGCCGGCACGAGGCATTCCCCGTCCAGGCGTTCGCCGGCAAGCCGTCGGCTCTGGCACAGGTCCAGGACCTGGGCGTCACGGAGGGCTCCCTGGACTCGCTCGGCCCGGGCACGGTCGCGGTCGACCGGACGCTCGCCGACGCGGCGGGGGTGGCGAGGGGCGAGCGGTTGCGGATCCGTCTCCCGGACGGCACGCCGGCCACACCGACCGTGGCCGCGGTCTACGGCCGCGGCCTGGGCTTCGGCATGATCACCCTGCCGGTCGACGACCTGCGCGGCCACGCGACGTCCCTGTTCCCGACCGAAGTACTGCTCAAGGGGCTCAGGGGCGGTCCCGCACCGGACCCGTCCCTGGGCCGGGTCACCGACGCGAACGGGTGGACGGTCGCGCAGGACACGGAGCGGGCGCTGAACGCCTGGGCGAACTACACGATGGCAGTCGTCCTCGGCGGCTTCGCCGCCATCGCCGCAGCCAACACGCTGGTGATGACCGTCCTCGACCGGCACCGCGAACTCACCGTGCTCCGATTGGTCGGCTCCACCCGGCGCCAGGTCCTCCGGATGATCGGCTGGGAGGCACTGCTGGTCACGGCCGCAGGCATCACCCTGGGCACGGCCATCGCCCTGGCGACACTGCACCCCCTGACCCGCGCCGTCACGGGGACCGGTCCTTACGTCCCACCCGCCGTCTACGCCTCCATGACGGCAGCGGTCCTGGCCCTGGCCCTCACGGCGACAACGCTCCCGGCCCGCCGGATCCTGGCAAGGTCCTGACAGGACGGCGCGGGGGCACGGGACAACCCGCGCGCCCGGCCCCACCCCTTGAGCCCGACCGGGCTCGGGGGGTGGGGCCGCGCCCGGGCCACGGGGCGGGTGGGGCGGGTCTACGGCGCTACGCCCGCGGCCCGCTCCACCCCCCGAGCCCCGCCGGGCCCGGTCGGGGGTTGCCCACCGCCCCCGGCACCGTGAGGCCGAGCTGAACGAGGTGCCGGGGCGGGGTCGGGTGCAGCCCCCGGGCACCCCCGTGACGCCGCCCAGGCGAAGCACCGGCACACCACCACCACCCCACCCGCCGGCCGCCAGCGGCGCCCGGCCACCCACAGGCGGCTCGACATCGAGATCCCTTGTACGGGTGGTGCGGGTGGGAAACCCCCGCGCGAAGCGCGAAAAACGCCCGGCCGCGCGCCGACCGACAACGCCCGCCCCCGCCCAGCCGGCCAGCAGCCCGCCCCGCCCGCCCGGCAGGGCAACGCATCAGTCGAAGCGGATGTGTCGGACACCGACCATCGCGTGGCGTACCCGCCGCCGGAGCGGACCGTCCCGGTCCGGCAGCAGCCGGAGGCCCGCCGAGGCGGCCACCCGCTCGGCGACCCGGGCCACCGGCAGGTCGTCGGTGTGGACGTGCTCTGCGAATTCCGGTGCCCGCAGCGCCGAGAGGCAGTCGTCCAGCCGGGCGACGGCGAAGCTCTCCCGTTTCAGGCCCGGCCACAGGCCCCGGCCGGAAAGCCTCCGCAGTACCGTCGCCCGCTCGGCGAGCAGGGCGAAGTGCCGGACGTCGTGCCCGTGCTCCCGCAACCGGCCCACGGTCTCCGTGAAGTACCGCGGGTCGGTCACCGTCATCGGTACCAGCAGCGGGCCCGGGTGCCGTTGCGCCACCAGGTCGAGCACCTCGACGACACCCTGCCGCCAGGCCGCCAGGTCCTGGAAGTCACCGCGCAGCCCGGCCGGCATCGCCCGGTGCAGGCCGAAGCCGATGTGTTCGGGGTCGCACACCGCGCTTCCCGGCAGCCTTCGGTGCAGCTCGTGGGCGGTCTGTGTCTTGCCACCGCCGAAGGGGCCGTTCAACCAGACGATCAACGGGGCAGTTCCTTCCACGGGCCCAGCCCCAGCTTCCCCGTGTTGCCGAGGTCGACCGGACGGGTGAGGGTCAGGGTCCGGCGCGGTGCGCCGGGGCGTGGCTGTACCTCCAGGTGGCGGCCCTCGGTCGCCGGGACGGTCGACTCGGTGACCAGGTTGCGCCACAGGAGGCCGAACGACGCGGACCGGCCGGGCAGGACGGTCACCCTGCCGGGGGCCTCGTCGAAGCCGGTGCCCGTGGAGATGCCGTTCGAACCGTGTCCCACCTGCACCTCCACGGGGGACTTCCGCTCGTCGAGCAGGCGGATGTCCGGGTAGCCGTTCAGTTCGTAGGGGACGGTCCCGCAGTTGAACAGTTCGATGCTCTCGACGCGGAGGCCCATCGCGGCGTCGCCCGTGCCTTCGCGGAGCAGGATGCCGTCCGGCGGGCAGGTCGTGTCCTCGGGCGCGCCGCCCGCGGCTGTGCCGCCCGTGGACGCGGGCAGGGGTGCGCCCCCGGGCGGGGACATCGGTGGTGCGGCCGGCGGCCGGTCCGTCGGGAGTCTTTCCGGGGTGACGATGCCGGCCCCCGAGGGGCGGGGAGCCGCCGGCGTCGGGCCGGGGGCCCGTTCCGGTGGTGGTGCCGTCTCGCAGCCGGTGACCGTCGTCGTGACGAGTACGACGAGTGCGGGGACGGCCAGGCCGCCGATGATCCTCTGTATCCACCCCTGTCCGCTCATTCCCCGACCCTACGGGTCCCGTACGGGCGGATCGCGGCGGACCGGCCACTTGTGGCGCATTGGACCGGGGCCGGGGCGGGCGCCACCTCCTAGCGTGGCCGTATGGACCATCGCCTTGCCACAGACCTCCGCCGACTGCCCGAGCTGCTCGGGCTCACCCTCCGGTACGCCCAGAGCGTGCTCGACGGGCTCGACGAACGGCCCGTGGTGCCGTCCCGGGCCGTCGGCGCGGGCGGTGGCGAGGGACTGGACGAGGGCCCGGGCGAGGGCCTGGGGCAGGGCCTGGGGCAGGGCCTGGGTGAGGAAGGGGGCGGGGTCGAGGGGGCGCTCGCCGAGTTCGGTGCGCGGTGGGCGCCGTGGCTGTCGGCCTCCGCGGGGGGCCGGTACCTCGGGTTCGTCACCGGTGGGGCCACCCCTGCCGCGCTGGCGGGTGACTGGCTGACCTCGGTCTTCGACCAGAACTCCAACTCCGGGCTGGACGGGGCCGGGCAGGCGCTCGAACGCGAGACGGTGGGGCTGCTGCGTGAGCTCTTCGGGCTCGGGCCCGAGCACAGCGGCACCTTCGTCAGTGGTGCCACCCTTTCCAACACCGTCGGGCTCGCCATCGCCCGGGAGTGGCTCGGGGAGCGGCTCGGGGTCTCCCCGGCCGAGGACGGGGCCGGCGCCCTGGGGACCGTACGGGTGCTCTCCGGCGCGCCGCACTCCTCCATCGGCAAGGCGCTGTCCGTGCTCGGGCTCGGGCGGAACGCGCTGGTGACGGTGCCCACGCTGCCGGGCCGGGAAGCGGTAGACCCGGTGGCGCTGGACCGGGCCCTCGCCGACACGCCCGGGCCCGCCGTGGTCGTCGCCAACGCCGGCACCGTCAACACCGTGGACTTCGACGACCTCACCGCCATCGCGGGGCTCAAGCGCCGCCACGACTTCTGGCTGCACACCGATGCCGCCTTCGGGGCCTTCGCCGGGCTGTCCCCGGAGCACGCCCACCTGGTCGCGGGGCTCGGGCTCGCCGACAGCGTGTGCGTGGACCTGCACAAGTGGCTCAACGTGCCCTACGACAGCGCCGTGCAGTTCACCCGCAGGCAGGACCTCCAGGCCCGGGTGTTCTCGAACGCGGCAGCCTACCTCGGGCCGCTCGGGCCCGACCCCGACCTGGTGCACCTCACCCCGGAGAACTCCCACCGGCTGAGGGCCCTCGCCGCCTGGTTCACCCTCCGCGCGTACGGGCGCCAGGGCCACCGGGAGATCGTCGAGCGGGACATCGACTGCGCCCGCCGGCTGGGCGACGAGCTCGCCGCCGACCCCGCCTTCCGGCTGCTCGCGCCGGTCCGGCTCAACGTCGTCTGCTTCACCCTCGCCGACCGTCCGACCCCGGAGCGGCTCGCCGCGCTCCGCGAGGCCGCTGCCGGGGAGGTGTTCGTCACGCCGACCGTGTTCGGTGGAACCGCGGCCCTGCGCGCCGCGTTCTCCAACTGGCGTACCACGCACACGGACGTAGGCCGGGCCGCGCAGGCCCTGCGTACGGCGGCGAAAGGACTCGGATGACCACGGACGGCACGGACGGCCCAAACGCCACGCTCACGCTCGCGGAGGTCGAGGCCCTGGCCCGCGCGGCACACGAAGGGCAGACCGACAAGGCGGGGCGGCCCTACGCCGAACACCTCGCGGCCGTCGCCGAGGGCGTCCGCGTCCGCGGCGGCAGTGCCGAGCAGCAGGCCGCCGCCTGGCTGCACGACGCCATCGAGGACGAGGCCCTGTCCCTCACCTGGCTGGATTCCGCCGCCCTGCAGCCCTCGGTGAAGGCGATGGTCCTGGCCGTCACCAAGCGCCCCGGTGAACCTCCCGCGGACTACGCCGCCCGCATCCTGCACACCCCCGGAGCCCTGCTGGTCAAGGAGGCCGACCTGGCGCACAACGCCGACCCGGCCCGGCTGGCGGTCCTGGACGAAGCCACCCGCGAACGGCTCACCGCGAAGTACGCGTACATGCGCTCCCTCCTTTCTCTCTGAAACCACCGCAGTTGGCAGAAATGACCCCCATGAGGCGTATGGCCAGGGCCCGTTGGTGGGAGGATGGTCCATGTGGGGGTGCGCGCAGCGCGGCCGTGCCCCTGACGGACCAGGGGACGACCGAAGGTGTGATCAGTAGTGGCCATTTCGCTGTCAGTGGTTGTTCTGTTGGCGATCATCATGGTGGTGCTGATCCGCGGCAACCACCTCAAGCCGGGCCCCGCCATCGTCGCGGTCCTCTTCGGCTTCTTCCTCGCGTCCAGCTCCATCGCCCCGGACGTGAACCGGTTCCTCACCTCGCTCGCGGACACCATCGCCGGCATCAAGATCTGACGGCGCCCCGGACGTGACATGTTTCGTCCCGGCCCCGGAAACGACTCAGGGCCAGGCCGAGGAAAACATCCTCTGACCTGGCCCTGAGCCATGAAGAGCGGGCGACGGGAATCGAACCCGCGTAGCTAGTTTGGAAGACTAGGGCTCTACCATTGAGCTACGCCCGCAGTGCGTGCGCCACGGTCGGCGACCCCGGCACGGACAGCATCCTAGCGGGTCCGGTCGGTGGATCGCACACTGCTTTCCCGCCGGTGGTTCGCCCGTTGACCGATCCGTCTCTTCCCCGCAGGAAAACCCTGCGCATGGGACCGTCCACGGGCATGTACCCTACGTGTCGCACCGACGGGGTGTGGCGCAGCTTGGTAGCGCGTCCGCTTTGGGAGCGGAAGGTCGTCGGTTCGAATCCGGCCACCCCGACCACCACCTGCACCACCATCCGCGGAGATCGCGTCGGCCTTCCGTCGGCGCTCCCGTCCAAGATCGCGTTGTGGGCTGCTTCCCGGCTGCGGTTACTATGCAAGCTGCGTGCCCGTGTGTCTGATGTGCCGGGCCCGATCCGCCGGACCGCTGAATACGCAGCGTCGGCAGAACCCCAGAAGTCAGCCACAAGGAGACCGAACCGTGAAGAGCGCCGTGGAGACCCTGAACCCGACTCGGGTTCGGCTCACTGTCGAGGTGCCCTTCGAGGAGCTCAAGGACAGCCTCGACGCGGCGTACAAGAAGATCAACCAGCAGGTCACGGTCAAGGGCTTCCGCAAGGGCAAGATCCCGGCCCGGGTCATCGACCAGCGCTTCGGCCGCGGTGCGGTGCTGGAGGAGGCCGTCAACGACGCCCTCCCGAAGTTCTACACCGAGGCCATCAACGAGGCCGAGCTGAACCCGCTGGGTCAGCCTGAGGTCGACATCACCGAGCTGAAGGACGGCGAGCTGCTGGCCTTCACCGCCGAGGTGGACGTCCGCCCCGAGATCGAGATCCCGGACTTCTCCGGCATCGAGGTCGAGGTCGACGCCGTCGAGGTCACCGACGAGGACATCGAGAAGTCGGTCGAGCAGCTGCGCAACCGCTTCGCCTCCACCAACACCGTCGAGCGTGCCGCCGAGGAGGGTGACGTCGTCACCATCGACCTCGAGGCCAAGGTCGACGGCGAGGTCCTCCCGGACGGCGTCGCCAGCGACGTCTCCTACACCATCGGCTCGGGCGAGCTGCTCGACGGCATCGACGAGGCCGTCAAGGGCCTCGAGGCCGGCGGCGAGGCCACCTTCACCTCGCAGCTGAAGGGCGGCTCCGCCGAGGGCAAGGACGCCGAGGTCACCGTCAAGGTCACCAAGGTCGCCGCCAAGGAGCTCCCGGCCCTGGACGACGAGTTCGCGCAGCTGGCGAGCGAGTTCGACACCCTGGAGGAGCTGAAGGCGGACAGCCGCAAGCGCCTCGAGAACATGAAGCAGTACGACCAGGCCACCCAGGCCCAGGAGCGCGTGCTGGAGAAGTTCATCGAGCTCGCGGAGATCCCGGTCCCCGAGAAGCTGCTCGAGGACGAGGTCAACACCCGCAAGCACAACCTGGAGCACCACCAGCTCGGCCAGATGGGCCTGACCCTCGAGAAGTACCTCGAGTTCCAGGGCAAGACGGTCGAGGAGTTCGAGGCCGAGACCAAGGACGCCGCGGTCAAGGGCATCAAGACCCAGTTCCTGCTGGACGCCCTGGTCAACAAGGAGAAGCTGAACGTCAACCAGGACGAGCTCACCGAGCACCTGGTCCGCCGTGCCGCCTCCTCCGGCATGTCCCCCGACCAGTTCGCCCAGGCGGTCGTCGAGGGCGGCCAGGTCCCGATGCTGGTCGGCGAGGTCGCCCGCGGCAAGGCGCTCGCGCTGGTCGTCGAGGGCTCCAAGGTCGTCGACACCAACGGTGAGGTCGTCGACCTCTCCGACGAGGACGAGGAGCAGGCCGCCGAGACGGTCGAGGCCGTCGTCGAGGCCGACGCCGAGGCGCAGGCCGACGAGGCCAAGTAACCGCCTCTGAGCAGCACCTCTGAGCACCACCTCTGAGCTGCACCGGAAGGGCCCGGACGCGTGTGCGTCCGGGCCCTTCCGCACCCT
Organism: Streptomyces sp. NPDC089799; assembly: GCF_040684755.1. Classification (NCBI taxonomy): domain Bacteria; kingdom Bacillati; phylum Actinomycetota; class Actinomycetes; order Kitasatosporales; family Streptomycetaceae; genus Streptomyces; species Streptomyces sp. NPDC089799. The sequence continues at coordinate 20,850 of NZ_JBFBGR010000009.1, forward strand.
CGCGGCGGGCCCCGCGGAGCTTGCGCTCCGAGCGAACAGTTCGGGAACCGGGATGGCGTTGTCCGACCTGCGCGTTAGGGTCCATGACTATGAGGGCACTGCCCTCGGAACGAGACGCTGAGACGGCACGTGAAGCCGTCGGAGACGAGCAGGTGGATACGTGACGAATCTGAAGCCTTACGCCGCGGGTGAGCCGTCCATCGGTGGCGGCCTCGGCGACCATGTCTACAACCGGCTGCTCGGCGAGCGGATCATCTTCCTCGGCCAGCAGGTCGACGACGACATCGCCAACAAGATCACGGCGCAGCTCCTCCTCCTTGCCGCGGACCCGGACAAGGACATCTTCCTGTACATCAACAGCCCCGGTGGCTCCGTGACGGCCGGCATGGCGATCTACGACACCATGCAGTTCATCCCGAACGACGTCGTCACCATCGGCATGGGCATGGCCGCCTCCATGGGCCAGTTCCTGCTCACCGGCGGCACCGCGGGCAAGCGCTTCGCGCTCCCGAACACCGACATCCTGATGCACCAGGGCTCCGCCGGCATCGGCGGCACCGCGTCGGACATCAAGATCCAGGCCCAGTACCTGCTGCGCACCAAGCAGCGCATGGCCGAGATCACCGCCCACCACTCGGGCCAGACCGTCGAGGCGATCATCCGCGACGGCGACCGCGACCGCTGGTTCACCGCCGAGGAGGCCAAGGACTACGGCCTCATCGACGACATCATCTCGGCCGCGTCGCTCGCTCCGGGCGGCGGCGGTACCGGAGCCTGATCCCGGCCCCGGTCCCGTACCAGGAAAGCCCCAGCCCGCAGAACGCCACCAGGATGGTGAACACCCAGATGCAGAACAACTTCTCCGCGAGCGGCCTTTACACCGGGGCCCAGGTGGACAACCGCTACGTCGTCCCCCGCTTCGTCGAGCGCACCTCGCAGGGCGTGCGCGAGTACGACCCGTACGCGAAGCTGTTCGAGGAGCGCGTGATCTTCCTCGGCGTGCAGATCGACGACGCCTCCGCCAACGACGTCATGGCGCAGCTGCTGTGCCTGGAGTCGATGGACCCGGACCGCGACATCTCGATCTACATCAACAGCCCGGGCGGCTCCTTCACCGCGCTGACGGCCATCTACGACACCATGCAGTTCGTGAAGCCGGACATCCAGACGGTCTGCATGGGCCAGGCGGCCTCCGCCGCCGCCGTCCTGCTGGCCGCCGGCACCCCCGGCAAGCGCATGGCCCTGCCGAACGCCCGCGTGCTGATCCACCAGCCGTCCGGCGGCACCGGCCGTGAGCAGCTCTCCGACCTGGAGATCGCGGCCAACGAGATCCTGCGCATGCGCGACCAGCTGGAGAGCATGCTGGCCAAGCACTCCTCGACCCCGATCGAGAAGATCCGCGACGACATCGAGCGCGACAAGATCCTCACCGCTGAGGACGCTCTGGCCTACGGTCTGATCGACCAGATCATCTCCACCCGGAAGATGAACGCGGCCTGATACTTGCACGGGGCCCCGAAGCGGGGCCCCGGCAAGGTACCGTCGGATATGAGGCACCAGGAGCGCTGAACCAAGCGTCTCCCAGGCGAAGGGGAAGCACCTCGTGGCACGCATCGGTGACGGCGGCGACCTGCTCAAGTGCTCGTTCTGTGGAAAGAGCCAGAAGCAGGTGAAGAAGCTCATCGCAGGACCCGGTGTGTACATCTGCGACGAGTGCATCGACCTCTGCAACGAGATCATCGAGGAGGAGCTCGCCGAGACGAGCGAGGTCCGGTGGGAGGAACTCCCCAAGCCTCGTGAGATCTACGAGTTCCTGGAGAGCTACGTCGTCGGCCAGGAGCCGGCCAAGAAGGCGCTCTCCGTCGCGGTGTACAACCACTACAAGCGGGTCCAGGCGGGCGAGAACGGCGGCGCGCAGGGCCGGGACGACGCCATCGAGCTGGCGAAGTCCAACATCCTGCTGCTGGGCCCGACGGGCTCCGGCAAGACGCTGCTCGCCCAGACGCTGGCCCGCATGCTCAACGTCCCGTTCGCGATCGCCGACGCGACCGCGCTGACGGAGGCCGGCTACGTCGGCGAGGACGTCGAGAACATCCTGCTCAAGCTGATCCAGGCGGCCGACTACGACGTCAAGAAGGCCGAGACCGGGATCATCTACATCGACGAGATCGACAAGGTCGCCCGGAAGAGCGAGAACCCGTCGATCACGCGCGACGTGAGCGGGGAGGGTGTGCAGCAGGCCCTCCTGAAGATCCTGGAGGGCACGACGGCGTCGGTTCCCCCGCAGGGCGGCCGGAAGCACCCGCACCAGGAGTTCATCCAGATCGACACGACGAACGTGCTGTTCATCGTGGGCGGTGCCTTCGCCGGCCTGGAGAAGATCATCGAGGCGCGGGCGGGTGCCAAGGGCATCGGCTTCGGCGCGACGATCCGCTCCAAGCGGGAGATCGAGGCGAGCGACCAGTTCCAGGAGGTCATGCCGGAGGACCTGGTGAAGTTCGGGATGATCCCGGAGTTCATCGGCCGTCTCCCCGTCATCACCTCGGTCCACAACCTGGACCGCGAGGCGCTGCTGCAGATCCTGGTGGAGCCGCGCAACGCGCTGGTGAAGCAGTACCAGCGGCTGTTCGAACTCGACGGCGTGGAGCTGGACTTCGAGCGCGGGGCGCTGGAGGCGATCGCGGACCAGGCCATCCTCCGCCAGACCGGCGCGCGCGGCCTCCGCGCGATCATGGAGGAGGTCCTGATGTCGGTGATGTACGAGGTCCCGTCCCGCAAGGACGTGGCCCGCGTGGTCATCACCGCCGACGTGGTCCGCTCCAACGTCAACCCGACGCTGGTCCCGCGGATCGTCCCGAAGGACCAGGGGCCGCACGAGAAGTCGGCGTAGCCGCAGCGGTACCTGAACGACGTGAAGGGGCGCCCCGGATCCTCCGGGGCGCCCCTTCGCGTTGCGTTGACTGTTCCGCGCCAATTGCGGCCACAGGTGGCCGGATGCACCCGCTCGGTTTGGTATCGACCGCCCCGTCCTTGATCATTTACCAGTAGGTAACTTCGAGGGGAGGGGCCGAATGTCCAAGTTGAAGCGCGTGCTCGGCGTGATGGCGGCGACGGCGATGGCGGGAGCGCTGCCGATCCTGGCGGCCTCGCCTGCGTCGGCCAACCAGGGCGACTGCGCGTACTACCTGAACAAGCAGGGCTACAAGGTCGGCCCGAAGGTGTGGAGTGCCTGCAGCAACGCGCCGATCATCACCGGGTTGCCCCACCCCGCCTGCTACGGGGGTCTTGTCAGCCTCGGGGTCAATCCTGGGCACGCGAGCGAGGCGTGTCGCCAGGCGAAGCGCTAGTAAGGGGGCGGGGGTGCTGCATGTGCAGGCCCCCGCCGAGTCGTTACTTCTTGACGCGGGCAGTGCTGTAGAGCTTTGCCGTGTACCCCGCGGTCTGGTCCATCGAGTAGCCGTTGCCGCCACCGATCATCGCGGCGAAGTCCATCGCGAGGACCGTGCCGCTGGTGCTGTAATCGGCCCAGATGCACACCGGGACCGTGAACGGCTTCGTGAGCGGGCTCGACTCGGACTTCTTGGGAGTCACCTTGACTTCCTGGCACTTCATGATGGCGCCCGAGAAGCCGGACGGGTTCATCACCTTCGGGGAACCGATCAGTTCGCCCGAGGCGTCCTTGTCGCCATCCTTCGTCATCTCCTGCTTGGCCTTGGCGAAGGACGAGTCGATCACCTTCTCCGGGTCGGCGATGTCACCGTAGACGCCTTCGAAGGTGAGGTTCTTCATGGCGAGCGGGTTGCTCTTGTCGCCGATCTGGTAAGACTCCCCGATGCCGTCCGGGTTCTTGATGCCGGCGGCCTCGGCCTCCTGCTTGTCCTTGGAGCTGAACGTCTTGTCCGTGGCCTTGTCGGCCTTCTTGAACTCGTCGACCGACTCCGGAGCGACCAGCTTGTAGCCCTTCGTGTCGGCCGACACGTCGCTGTTGCTCGCACCGTCGCCGCTCAGCAGGAAGTACGCGCCCGCGCCGATCGCCGCGACGCCGACCACGGCCGCGAGGACGATGATGCCCGCCTTCGACTTCTTCGGGGGCTGCTGGTAACCGCCCACCGGGGCGCCGTACGGTGCGCCGCCCTGCGGGGGGACGCCGGGCGGCTGCTGCTGGGGGTAGCCGTAGGCCGGGGCCGGCTGGCCCTGCGGCGGGACGCCCGGCTGCTGCGGGTAGCCGTAGCCCGGCGCGGGCTGGCCCGGGGGCGGCGGCGGGGCAGGCTGGCCGTACGGGTTGGGCTGCTGGGGCTGCTGGCCGCCGTAAGGATTCGGCTGGCCGTACGGGCCGGGCTGGTTGTAGCTCATGAGTCGACGTCCCCCTAGAGGATTCTTATCTGCTCCACACATCCTGGCGGAAGCCGGTGACAACGTGGGCGCCGGGGTCCAAGGCGTTACCGAACCACTACGAGATCACCGCCGTGGCGCGCGGCCACTGTGCGGTATCGATTCGTAACGGGGGCCGGGCCGCCCGTATCCTGTGCCCCGTGACCGAGAACACGCAGACACCCAGCAGCCCCCACTCCGAACTGCCGACCCAGTACGCGCCGGCCGAGGTAGAGGGGCAGCTCTACGAGCGCTGGGTGGAGCGGGGTTACTTCACGGCCGACGCCAAGAGCGAGAAGCCCGCGTACACCATCGTCATTCCGCCGCCGAACGTCACCGGCTCGCTCCACCTGGGCCACGCCTTCCAGCACACGCTGATGGACGCCCTCACCCGCCGCAAGCGCATGCAGGGCTTCGAGTCCCTGTGGCTGCCCGGCATGGACCACGCCGGCATCGCCACCCAGAACAAGGTCGAGCAGCAGCTCGCCGAGGAGGGCAAGTCCCGCCACGACCTGGGCCGCGAGGAGTTCGTCGACCGGGTCTGGCAGTGGAAGGAAGAGTACGGCGGCAAGATCCTCGGCCAGATGCGCCGTCTCGGCGACGGCGTCGACTGGTCCCGTGAGCGCTTCACCATGGACGAGGGCCTGTCCCGGGCCGTCCAGACGATCTTCAAGAAGCTCTACGACGACGAGCTGATCTACCGCGCCGAGCGCATCATCAACTGGTGCCCGCGCTGCCTCACCGCCATCTCCGACATCGAGGTGGAGTACCAGGAGGACGCCGGCGAGCTGGTCTCCATCCGGTACGGGGAGGGCGAGGACACCCTCGTCGTCGCCACCACCCGCGCCGAGACGATGCTCGGTGACACGGCCATCGCCGTCCACCCGGACGACGAGCGCTACAAGCACCTGGTCGGCAAGCTGATCAAGCTGCCGCTCACCGACCGCTCGATCCCGGTCGTCGCGGACACCCACGTCGACCCCGAGTTCGGCACCGGCTGCGTCAAGGTGACGCCCGCCCACGACCCGAACGACTTCGCCATCGGGCAGCGCCACGGCCTGCCCAACATGACGATCATGGACGAGCGCGGTGTCATCACCGTTCACGGCCCCTTCCTGGGCCTGGACCGCTTCGAAGCGCGCAGCGCCGTCGTCGGCGCCCTGCGCGAGCAGGGCCGGATCGTCGCCGAGAAGCGCCCGTACGTCCACTCCGTCGGGCACTGCTCGCGCTGCAGCACGACCATCGAGCCCCGCCTGTCCCTCCAGTGGTGGGTCAAGGTCGAGACCCTCGCCAAGGACGCCGGTGACGCGGTCCGCGACGGCCGGGTCAAGATCCACCCGAAGGAGATGGAGCGGCGCTACTTCGACTGGGTCGACAACCTCAACGACTGGTGCATCTCGCGCCAGCTGTGGTGGGGCCACCGCATCCCGGTCTGGTACGGCCCTGACGGCGAGGTCGTCTGCGTCGGTCCCGACGAGCAGCCGCCGGCGGGCGAGGGCTGGCACCAGGACACGGACGTCCTGGACACCTGGTTCTCGTCCGGCCTGTGGCCGTTCTCCACGCTCGGCTGGCCGGAGAAGACCCCGGACCTGGAGAAGTTCTACTCCACCGACGTCCTGCTCACCGGCCACGACATCATCTTCTTCTGGGTCGCCCGGATGATGATGTTCGGCCTGTACGCGATGGACGGCGAGGTCCCGTTCAAGACCATCGCCCTGACCGGCCTGGTCCGCGACGAGCGCGGCAAGAAGATGTCGAAGTCCTTCGGCAACGTCGTCGACCCGCTGGACTGGATGGACAAGTACGGCTCCGACGCCGTCCGCTTCACCCTGGCCAAGGGCGCCAACCCGGGCACCGACGTCCCGATCGGCGAGGACTGGGTCCAGGCGTCCCGGAACTTCGCCAACAAGATCTGGAACGCGACCCGCTTCGCGCTGATGAACGGCGCCACGGTCGAGGGCGAGCTGCCGCCGGCCGAGAAGCTGTCGGCCACCGACCGCTGGATCCTGTCCCGGCTGAACAAGACGGTCGCGCAGGTCGACGCGTACTACGAGGACTTCCAGTTCGCCAAGCTCAGCGAGGCGCTGTACCACTTCGCGTGGGACGAGGTCTTCGACTGGTACGTCGAGCTGTCGAAGACCACGTTCTTCGCGGGCGGCGAGGGTGCCGAGGTCTCCGGCCGGGTCCTCGGCGAGGTCCTGGACGTCCTGATGCGCCTGCTGCACCCGGTCGTCCCGTTCGTCACCGAGACCCTGTGGACCACGCTCACCGGGGGCGAGTCCCTCGTGGTCGCCGAGTGGCCGAAGGCCGTGTCCGTTCCTGGGGCTGACGCCCCGGGTGGCTTCCGCGACGACGCCGCCGAGGCCGAGATCGAGAACCTGCAGGCGGTCGTCACCGAGGTCCGCCGGTTCCGCGCCGACCAGGGCCTGCAGCCGGGTCAGAAGGTCCCGGCCCGCCTCGACCTGGCCGGTACCCCGCTGGCCGCGCACGAGGCGGCCATCCGCCAGCTGCTGCGCCTCCAGCCGGAGGGCGAGGGCTTCAGCGCCACCGCCACCCTGCCGGTCGCCGGGGCGACGGTCGCGCTGGACCTGTCCGGCACGATCGACGTCGAGGCGGAGCGCAAGCGGCTGACGAAGGACCTGGGCGCCGCCGAGAAGGAGAAGCAGCAGGCGGAGGCCAAGCTCGGCAACGAGGCGTTCCTGGCGAAGGCGCCGGACAACGTGGTCGACAAGATCAAGGGCCGGCTCGCCAAGGCGGAGGCGGACATCGCCCGCATCCAGTCCCAGCTGGACGCCCTCCCGGCGGCGTAGCCGCCCGCAGTACCAGGACAGGGGCCCGGCACCGTGTGGTGCCGGGCCCCTGTGTCTTCGGGGCGGCGATCAGGCCGCGGGGGCGGAGCTGCGCGCCGCGAGGCGGCGGCGGGCCCGGGGCCACAGGAACGTGCCGCACAGCAGGGCGGAGCCCAGGGCCGTGCCGGCCAGGCCCGCGTGCAGGCCCGGCGGGGTGTAGGTGCAGGAGATCCGGCTCGCGCCGGACGGCCCCAGCGGGACCCCCATCAGCCCCTGGTACGACACCGGCGCGCGGGACGGGCCGCCGTCGGCCGAGCAGGACCAGCCGGGTGCGGCCGTGGCGCCGACCACGGCCGTACCGGTGGCACCGGCGGGCAGCTCCGCCGTGACCGAATGCCCGCCGGTCCGGACGGACACCGCGCCCGCGGTGGACCTCAGCTCGGCGATCCGGGCGTCCAGCGCGGCCCCGTCCAGGCAGCCGAGCGCCGCCGCGGGCAGCACCTGCCCGTCCTTCGCCGCCCGGACCGAGAACGAGAACCGGCCGTCCGCCGGCACCGGCCCGAGCTCCTTCATGGCTGCGCTGACCACCGGCGGATCACCGAGGAAGCCCTGCTTCGGCCCCTTCTCGGAGCGTGCCACCCCGTTCAGCGAGGGCGCGTGGAGGAAGGCCCGCGTCCCCGGAGCGCACCGGGCGGTGAAGGAGGTCCACTGCTCGGCCCCGGTGCCGCCGTCCCGCGCCTTCCGCAGCCGGAAGCCGGAGCCGTCGGCGGTGCGCTCGGCGGCCGGGCCGCCCGTGGGCGCGAGCTCCGGCACGGTGTACACGCGGGCTCCCAGTGCGGCCTGCTGCCGCGCCCAGACCGAGCCGGCCGGCGCCCCGTACGCCCCGTCGCTGCCCGGCGCCCGTACGGTGACCAGCGGCGGTGCGGGACGGGTGGTGGCCTTGACCCCGTCCCGGCCCACCGGTTCCAGCACCGTCCCGATGCTCAGCAGGGCCTGCAGGACGGGGTTCTGGGCGGGCTGCAGGTGGCGGCCGCCCATCCGGTAGCCGAGGCCGAGGTCGCGCAGCGCGGTCGCCGTCTCCACGGTCACGTAGCTGCTGTAGTACGAGCCGCCCTGTCCGCCGAGCAGCATTGCGTCGTTGTTGGTGACGAACACTCCGGGCCCGTGGTCGGCGCGTCCGGTCTCGGCCCAGTCGCTCCGGCCGCCCAGGGCCCGCCGGGCGTTGGTGCCGAGCTCGGTCATCGTGCCGGCGCGGGCCGGGCCGCGGTCCCGGGGGTCGTGCAGCACCGCGATGCCGTACACGGCGTAGGCCGTGCTCGCGAAGACCGTCGCGGTGAGCAGTCCGACGACCGCGATCCGGCCGGGCCGCCGCAGTCCCCGTACGTACACCACCAGCAGGACGGTGACCGCGGCGCCGCCGAGCAGCGCCACCGTCAGGGCGTAGTCGTTGACGGGCTGCTGTCCGTGCGTCAGCAGGACCAGTACGGCGAGCAGTCCGGCCCCGCCGGCCAGCGCGCGCACCCGCGGCATGCGGGCGAGGCAGATCCACGCGGCCATCGCCATCAGGCCGCTGAGGACGAAGGACTCGCGGAAGGGGGCGCCGTGGGGGAGGGTCATGCCCTGCCAGAGCTTCGCCGTCGGGGTGATGACGAAGGAGACGGCGGTGAGCAGCAGCAGGGCCGACCAGCCGGCCCGCTCCCGGGCGGGCACCTTCGACTGGAAGGGCAGCGCCAGCACCAGGAGCAGGGTGAGGATGCCGGCGAACACGTTCGGGGCGGGGTACTTGGGCAGGGTGCCCGGTATGAGCATCGCCAGGTAGGTCAGCGGCTCGGTGTCCACGCTGACCACGAACCGGTCGGTGGGCTGGGACTGCGCGTTGGCCATTCCGCACACCAGGACGGCGGGCGCGGCCAGCAGCAGCCCGGTGCCGGTCGTCAGGGCGGCCCGTACGAGAACCCGGCCGCGGGTCCGCCAGTCGGTGCCGGCCAGGGCCAGCCGGAGCAACAGGACCAGTGCGGTGGCGATGGTGGCCATGGCCGCGGTGTAGAAGTTGCCGAACCAGCAGACGGCGACGGCCAGGCTGCCGAGCACCGGCCGGCGGCCGGTCAGCGCCCACTCGCCCGCCAGGCCCATCAGCGGCAGGGCGACCAGGCCCCAGGTCCACATGGGGACGACGGTGCCTTCGACCACGCCCCAGCCGCAGACCGCGTAGCCGGTGGCGAGCAGGGCGCGCAGCCATGGCGAGCCGGGCCGCAGACGGCCGAGGTAGACGGTCATCAGCGAGGCGGCCAGCCCCATGCTGAACAGGCTGACGACGTAGACGACGAGTTCGCCCTGGTCGCGGCCGAACAGCCCGGCGAGCCAGGAGAAAGGATTCGTCAGATAGGTGAGGAAGTCGCCGAGGAAGCCGACCCCGTATCCGCTCTGCCAGTTGAAGAACAGGTCGCCCTCTGCCGTGCCGTGCTGGAGGTCCCACAGGTAGGTGTGGAAGGGCACGTACTGGTGGCGCAGGTCGTTGACCGCGCGCGGAGCGGGTCCGAAGGGATAGGTGCCGTGGGCCGCCAGGCCCGTGCAGTAAGCCGCCATGGCGAGGAAGGCGGCCGTGAGCGCGGCCGCCGCTTCCCGGCGGGTGCGGGCCCTGCCGTCGGCGGCGGTGGGCTCGGAAAGCGCCGGGTCCCGCCCTGCGGCGCGGAGTTTTCCGGCAGGTTTAGTCGAAACGCTGTTCATTTTGTCAAGCCCTTGAGCCTTTGAATCGGTCCCCCCGACCGCCTCAAAAGCCGTCGGCTAACGGCATCGTATGTATTGAATCGGAAATTCCGGTTATCGGACGATGGAAATGAGACGGCGATGCGGGTCGTCCGGGCTGTCCGGGCTGTCCGGAAGTGCCGTATATCACTGACTTTCGCCCCTCATGCCGATCTCATCCGCCGCCCCGACCGCGGATAGTGGAGGGCATGCACCCCAAGCGCGTCGCCCCGGCGCTCCGGTCGGTCACGGCCGCCGCCCGCCGGACCGCCGGGAACCGGGCCGTGACGCCACGCGTCCTCGACGCCCTCACCGCCATCGCCTGCCTCGCGCTGATGGCCCTGGACCTGCCCGGCCTGGCCGCCGCCGACAACTCGCTGAACGGCCCGACCGCCGCCCTCGTGCTGGCCGCCGGCGCCGCCACCCTGCTGGTCCGGCGCGAGCTGCCCTGGCTCTCGCTCGCCGTGTCCCTGCTCTTCATCGGCTGGCTGCACGAGCTCACCCTGATCCAGTTCGCCCTGTACTCCGTGGGCCGCTACCGGGGCCGCCGGCCCGCGGTCCTCGCCACCGCCGGATACATCGCCTTCTGTCTGGCCCTCTACAACGTGCCGGGCTGGCCCCTGGACCACGCCAGGACCCTCAGCGCCTTCCTCGGCCTGGTGGTGCCCATCGGGGTCCTCGCCTCGGCCGTCGGCATCGCCGCCTACCGGCAGGACCTGGTCCGGGAACTCGACGCGCGGCGCGCCGAGTCCGCCGTGCTCCAGGCCGTGCAGCAGGAGCGGAACTCCGTCGCGCGCGACGTCCACGACTTCGTCGGCCGCGAACTGACCCTCCTGACCGTCCGCTCCGAGGTGCTCGCCGTGCGAGCGCGCCGGACCGCGCACGCGAAGGACTTCGACGAGCTCGCCGACACCGCCCGCCGGGCCCACCTCGTGCTCAACGAGATCATCGTGCAGCGCGGCGAGCGGGCCGCCACCCCCGGCACGGACGGGCTGCCCGCGCTGGCCGAGCAGAGCGGCCGGGCCGGCTCCCCGGTCCGGCTGGACGTCGGCCCCGGGGTCCACGCCCTCTCTCCGCTGCGCCAGGCCGCCGTCTACCGGGTGGTGCAGGAATGCCTGACCAACGCGGCCAAGCACGCGCGGGGCGAGACCGTCGACGTACGCATCTCCACGGACGGCCCTCAGCTGCGGATCGCCGTCAGCAACGCCCTGCCCGCGGGCGGGCCCGGCCGCGCCCCGGTCTCGGCGGGCTCCGGCACGGCCGGCATGGCCGAGCGCGTCCGCAGCCTGGGCGGCACCCTGACCGCCACCCGTACGGACCGGCAGTACCAGGTCATCGCCACCCTGCCCAGCTCCTAGTCCCGCTCCGGCCCCGCTCCGGTCCCGCGCCCGGCACCCGCCCGCCGCCCTCCGGCCCGGCCTCCCGCCCCGCCCCCCGCGGCCCGCCCCGGTGGCGGCGCGCCGCCCGTCCGTAGACTGGACCCGTGAGTGAGCAGCAGCCCGAGCCCAGTGACGATCGCTTCGACGAGTTCGACGAGATCGTGGCCGAACAGACCGAACGCGACCCCGACCTGGCGGTGATCGAGGCCGGCAGCCGTACCCTGCGCGCCCAGGCCGGCGCCCCGCAGAGCGACCCCGTGCCCGCCCTGCCCACCGACCCCGAGCTGGTCAAGGCGCTGCGCGAGGTGGAGCAGGAGCTGTCCACCCGCTGGGGCGAGACCAAGCTGGAGCCCTCCGTCCGGCGCATCGCCGCACTGATGGACGTCCTCGGCGAGCCCCAGCGCTCGTACCCGTCCATCCACGTCACCGGCACCAACGGCAAGACCAGCACCTCGCGCATGATCGAGGCCCTGCTGAACGCCTTCGAGCTGCGCACCGGCCGCTACACCAGCCCGCACGTGCAGATGGTCACCGAGCGGATCAGCCTGGACGGCGGCCCGATCGACGTCGAGCGCTTCGTCGAGACGTACCGGGACATCAAGCCGTACGTGGAGATGGTCGACTCCTCGCAGGACTACCGGCTGTCCTTCTTCGAGGTGCTCACCGGCATGGCCTACGCCGCCTTCGCCGACGCCCCGGTGGACGCCGCCGTGGTCGAGGTCGGCATGGGCGGCACCTGGGACGCCACCAACGTCATCGACGCCTCGGTCGCCGTGGTCACCCCGATCAGCCTGGACCACACCGACCGGCTCGGCGGCACCACCGGCGAGATCGCGGAGGAGAAGGGCGGCATCATCAAGCCCGGCGCCACCGTGATCATGGCCCAGCAGCCGGTGGACGCGGCCCAGGTGCTGCTGAAGAAGGCCGTCGAGGTGGACGCCACCGTGGCCCGCGAGGGCATGGAGTTCGGCGTGGTCTCGCGGGAGGTCGCGGTCGGCGGCCAGCAGCTCACGCTGCGCGGCCTGGGCGGCGAGTACGAGGACGTCTTCCTCCCGCTGTACGGCGCGCACATGGCGCACAACGCGGCGGTGGCGCTGGCGGCCGTGGAGGCGTTCTTCGGCATCGGCGCCGAGCACGCCCGGCCGCTGGACATCGACACGGTCCGCAAGGCCTTCGCCTCGGTCACCTCGCCCGGCCGCATGGAGGTCGTCCGGCGCAGCCCCACGGTGGTCCTGGACGCCGCGCACAACCCGGCGGGCGCCCTCGCCACGGCCGAGGCGGTCGCCGAGTCCTTCGGTTTCAGCCGGCTGATCGGCGTGGTCGGCACCAGCGAGGGCAAGGACGTCCGCGGCGTCCTGGAAGCCTTCGAACCGATCTTCGCGGAGGTCGTGATCACCGCGAACGCCACCCACCGCGCGCTGGACGCCGACGAGCTCGCCGCCATCGCGGTCGAGGTCTTCGGTGCCGAGCGGGTGCAGGTGGAGCCGCGCCTGGACGACGCCCTGGAAGCGGCGATCACCCTGGCGGAGGAAGAGGCCGAATACGGAGGGGCCGGCGTCCTGGTGACCGGTTCCGTGATGACGGTGGGCGAGGCCCGCCTGCTGCTGAAGAGGGGCTGAGCCAACCGTGCGTACCCTGTGCGCCTCCACGCTGATCGGCGAGTTCTTCGTGATCGGCTTCGCCGGGCTGGTCGCCATGAAGGGCGATCTGTCGCAGGCCACCGTCTGGACCGTGTGCGGCGCCGCCATGCTGCTGTCGGTCCTGCTGTGCGGGATGCTGTCGCGGCCCGGCGCCGTACAGATCGGCTGGGCCCTGCAGATCGGGCTGGTCCTCAGCGGCTTCATCGTGCCGACGATGTTCTTCCTCGGCGCGGTCTTCGCCGGCCTGTGGTGGTGCTCGGTGCACTACGGCCGCAAGGTGGACGCCGCCAAGGCCCGCTGGGCCGCACAGGCGGAGGCCCGGGCCGAGGCGTAGCCCCGCACCCCCTGTAGCCTCGTACGACCGCACCCGTATGCCGCAAGGAGCCGTACCCATGACCCAGCGCACTCTCGTCATCCTCAAGCCCGACGCCGTCCGGCGGGGTCTGATCGGCGAGATCATCGGCCGTATCGAGCGCAAGGCCGGCTGGACCATCCCCGCGATGGAGCTGCGCACCCTGGACGAGGGCACCCTTGAGGCCCACTACGGCGAGCACAAGGGCAAGCCCTTCTACGAGCCGCTGATGGGCTTCATGGCGAGCGGCCCCGTGGTCGTCCTGGTCGTGGAAGGGGAGCGCGCGATCGAGGGCCTGCGCACGCTCGCCGGTCCCACCGACCCGATCGCCGCGGCCCCCGGCTCCATCCGGGGCGACTTCGGCACCATCGTCCGCGAGAACCTCATCCACGCCTCCGACGGCGAGGAGTCCGCGGAGCGCGAGCTGAAGCTGTTCTTCCCCTCGCTGTAACGGTCCGGGCCGCCGTGGCGGCCCGGGTCGCCGCAGTGGTCCGAGCGGGGCCGGACGCACTCCTTTCTGACTCAACATCAGCCATATAGCGCTCATGACCTGGGGCGACCGAAGTAATTTCGGTCGCCCTTCGGTATCGGTGGGCCCGTTCGGGAACGCATGGGCAGACGATGACGTCAGCACATACGGGGGCGGAGGCCGTCCAGACGGCCCCGCGTCACCCCAAGCGGAGTCCCGTCGCGCACGTGCTCAGGTACAGCACTACGATGGGGCCTCCACCCACACCCACCTCGCCGACCTGACAGCAGCCGCTATCAACTGGAAGGCCAGACGCTCCTCATGGGGAACAAGGGGAACTCAATGTCGTTCATCGGCCGTGACATGGCTGTCGACCTCGGGACCGCCAACACGCTGGTGTACGTGAGGGGCCGGGGGATCGTCCTGAACGAGCCTTCCGTCGTCGCCATCAACACGAACACCGGCGGCATCCTGGCGGTCGGATCCGAGGCGAAGAAGATGATCGGCCGGACGCCCGGCAACATCGTCGCGGTACGCCCGCTCAAGGACGGCGTCATCGCCGACTTCGAGATCACCGAGCGCATGCTGCGCTACTTCATCCTCAAGATCCACAAGCGCCGTTACCTGGCCCGCCCGCGCGTCGTGGTCTGCGTCCCCTCCGGCATCACCGGAGTCGAGCGCCGCGCCGTCATCGAGGCGTCCACCCAGGCCGGCGCCCGCCAGGTGCACATCATCGAGGAGCCCATGGCCGCCGCCATCGGCTCCGGCCTCCCCGTCCACGAGGCGACCGGCAACATGGTCGTGGACATCGGCGGCGGCACCACCGAAGTCGCCGTCATCTCCCTCGGCGGAATCGTCACGGCACAGTCCATCCGGGTGGCCGGTGACGAGCTCGACAACGCGATCATCCAGCACATCAAGAAGGAGTACAGCCTCCTCCTCGGTGAGCGGACCGCCGAACAGATCAAGATCACCATCGGGTCGGCGTACGACCTCGACAAGGACGAGCACACCGAGATCCGCGGCCGCGACCTGGTCTCCGGACTCCCCAAGACGGTCGTCATCTCGGCCGCCGAGGTCCGCAAGGCCATCGAGGAACCGGTCAACGCCATCGTCGACGCCGTCAAGACCACCCTCGACAAGTGCCCGCCGGAGCTCTCCGGCGACATCATGGACCGCGGCATCGTCCTCACCGGCGGAGGCGCGCTCCTCCGCGGCCTCGACGAGCGGCTCCGCCGGGAGACCGGCATGCCCATCCACATCGCCGAGGACCCCCTCGACTCCGTCGCACTCGGCTCCGGCAAGTGCGTGGAGGAGTTCGAGGCACTCCAGCAGGTACTGGACGCCCAGCCCCGGCGGTGAACGGATCCCCACCTCCAGGGGACCCGCGGAACACGAGGATCCGCCGTACGGGTGCTGCCGCTCCCGTACGGCGGATCGTTGATATACAGGCAGGGAACCCGGTGGAAGCACCGGCTCCACCGGGAGCCGGTCCGCACACCGGAACGGATCACAACGGAAGGCACGGCCGCCGCACGTGAGGGACACACGAGAAAGCCGGCTGCTCCTGGTACTGCTGGTCGCCATCGCGTTCGCACTGATCACGGTGGACATCCGGGCGGGCGAGGAGTCGCCGGTCGACGGTGCCCGGCAGGCCGCCGCCGCGGTCTTCGGCCCGGTCGAGAAGGGCGTGGCGACCGCCGTCGACCCGGTCGCCAACGCCATAGGAGCGGTACGGGACTCCGGTGAACGGCACAACCGGATCAGCGTGCTGGAACGCGAGAACGCGGCCCTCAAGGCCAAGCTCGGCAGCGACGACCGCAACCGCAGCCGCATCCTGGAACTCGACGGCATGCTCAAGCGCGCCGGAGCCGGCCAGTACGGCATCAAGGGTGCCGAGGTCATCGCCATAGGAGCGGCCCAGGGCTTCTCCTGGACGGTCACCATCGACGCCGGCACCAAGGACGGCATCCAGCGCGACATGACCGTCCTCAACGGCGACGGACTCGTCGGCCGGGTCACCACCGTCGGCCCCGACACCGCCACCGTCCTCCTCGCCAGCGACCCCGACTTCACCGTCGGCACCCGCCTGGAGAAGACCGGCGAACTCGGCTTCGCCACCGGCCAGGGCGACCGCCCCCTGTCCGTCCAGATGCTCAACGGCAAGGCCAAGGTCAGCCCCGGCGACCGCCTCGTCACCTTCGGCTCCAGCGCCAACAAGCCCTTCGTGCCCGGCGTCCCGCTCGGCGAGGTGGTCCGCGTCGACCCCTCCGGCGGCGGACTCACCCGCACCGTCCACGTCCGCCCCTTCGTCGGCTTCTCCCGCCTCGACATCGTCGGCGTGGTCGTCGTACCGCCCCGGGAGGACCCCCGCGACGCCGTCCTGCCGCCCAAGCCCGAACCCCCGAAGCCCATCCCCACGGTCACCGTCACGGTGACGCCCTCCCCGAGCGTCTCCGGCCGCCCGGCTGACGAAGAGGAGAGGTGAGCCATGCGCTTCAACCGGATCCTGCTCTCCGGCACCCTCGTCGTGGTCGCCCTGGTCATCCAGGTCACCGTCCTGGGACGGCTCCAACTGCCCGGCGCCGTCCCCGACCTGCTGCTGCTCACCGTGGTCGCCCTGTCCCTGGTCTACGGCCCCACCTCCGGAGCCCTGCTCGGCTTCGGCGCCGGACTCCTCGCCGACCTCGCCCCGCCCGCCGACCACGCCCTCGGCCGTTACGCCCTCGTCCTGTGCGTCATCGGCTACGCCGCCGGCCTGGCCCGCCCCGACAAGGGACGCTTCCGGTCCGTCTGGGGCCCCATGCTCACCGTGGTCGCCGCCGCCATCGGCTCCGTCCTCCTCTACGTCGGCGTGGGCGTCCTGGTCGGCGACACCGCCGAACGCCACGTCGGCCTCGGCGGACTGCTGTTCAGCGCCGTCCTCTACGACCTGGTGCTCGCCCCGTTCACGGTGCCGTTCATCATGGCCCTGGCCCGCCGCGCGGAGAACGACCCGATGGCCGTGGAGGCCAACGCCGGCGCACCGCAGGGCACCGACGTCTCCTCCGGCTGGGTGGCCGGCGGCACCGGCCTGCGCATCGGCGGCCAGCGCGGCGGACTCCGGCTGCGGACCGCCCGCGGCCGGGCCAACCGGGCCGGCCGGATAAAGGGCATCAAGGGCGTGAAGAGCGTCAAGAAGCTGTGACGGGGGAACACGACGCATGACCAACATCCCGGAGACCGGCCGCACCCCCCGGGTGCAGATCCGGCTCGTCATCATCCAGGTGCTCGTGTTCTCCCTGCTGCTCACGCTCGGCGGACGGCTCTGGTACCTGCAGATCCGTCAGGGCCACGAGTACGCGCACGCGGCCCGCAGCAACCACGTCCAGCGGGTGGTGCAGCCCGCCGTGCGCGGCTCCGTCCTGGACGCCCGCGGGGTCCCGATCGCCGACAACGAGACCCGCCTGGTCGTCTCGGCGTCCCGCACCGAGCTGATGAAGATAAAGGACCGGGGCAAGGCCGTCCTGACCCGCCTCGCGGGAGTCCTGAACATGGACCCGCAGGAGGTCAGGGACAAGATCCGGCTCTGCGACTCCAAGACCCCCAAGCCCTGCTGGAACGGCTCCCCGTACCAGCCGATCCCGGTCACCCTCGAAGCCACCACCCAGCAGGCCCTCACGATCCGCGAGCGCCCCGAGGACTTCCCCGGCATCACCGCCGAGCCCACCGCCGTCCGCCGCTACCCGGCGCCCGGTGGAGCCCGTACCGCCCAGGTGCTCGGCTACCTCTCGCCCGTCACCGACGACGAGATCCAGAAGGCCAAGGACACCGACTCCCCGCACCTGCGCTCGGACCAGGTCGGCCGCTCCGGCATCGAACGCACCTACGACAAGCAGCTGCGCGGCAAGGCCCAGGTCACCTCCTACGAGGTCGACAACCTCGGCCGGGTCATGGGCCAGACCCAGTCCGACCCCGGCGTGGCCGGCTCCACCCTGGTCACCAGCATCGACGCCCGCGTCCAGGCCGTCGCCGAGTACGAACTCGCCCAGGCCATGAAGGTCGTCCGCAACGAGACGGACAACATCACCAACCGCAAGTACGAGGCCGACTCCGGCGCCGTCGTCGTCATGGAGGCCAAGACCGGCCGCGTCGTCGCCATGGCCTCCCAGCCCGACTACGACCCCAACGCCTGGGTCGGCGGCATCTCCGGCCAGGACTACGCCCGGCTCACCAGCAAGAGCTCCAACTACCCGCTGCTCAACCGGGCCATCCAGGGCCAGGCCCCGGCCGGCTCGATCTTCAAGGTGGTGTCCGCGAGCGCCGCCGTACGCGCCGGATACGGCTTCGACGACAAGTACAACTGCAGCGCCTCCTACAACATGGGCGGCCGCAGCTTCGCGAACTTCGAGTCCAAGGGGCACGGCCCCATCACCCTCGGCGAAGCCCTCAAGTTCTCCTGCAACACCGTCTTCTACGCCCTCGGCCACAAGGAATGGCAGCGCGACGGCGGCCTGAGCCCCAAGAAGGACGCCCACGACTGGTTCTACAAGACCGCCCGCGACTTCGGACTCGGCTCCGAGACCGGCATCGACCTGCCCAACGAGGTCACCGGCCGCATCCCCGACCGCCAGTGGAAGAAGAGCTTCTGGGAGGCCAACAAGGACTCCTGGTGCCGCGAGGGCAAGAAGGGCGGCACCTACGTCCAGCAGATCGCGTACGAGAACTGCCTCGAAGGCAACCAGCTGAAGGCCTTCGACAGCATCAACTTCGCCATCGGCCAGGGCGACGTCCTCGTCACCCCCATCCAGATGGCGTCCATCTACGGCGCCATCAGCAACGGCGGCACCCTCTACCACCCCATCGTCGGCAAGGCCGTCGTCGGCCCCGACGGCACCGTGGAGGAGATCAAGCCCAAGTTCCACGCGAAGCTGCCCGTCGACGCCAAGACCATCTCCGACCTGGACAAGGGCCTGCAGTCCGTCGTCGAGCCCGGCGGCACCGCGGCCTGGCGCTTCGGCGGCTGGCCGCAGGACAAGATCACCATGCACGCCAAGACCGGCACCGCCCAGGTCTACGGCAAGCAGACCACCTCGTGGCTGGCGACGTACACCGACGACTTCACCATCGTGATGACGATCTCCCAGGGCGGCACCGGCTCCGGCGCCTCGGGCCCCGCCGTGCGCAACATCTACAACGCGCTGTACGGACTCACCATGGAGGGCAAGCCGACCGGCAAGGCGCTGCTGCCCAAGCCCGAGGCCAAGCTGCCCGCCGTGCAGCCCGACGGCACCATCCAGGCCCCCGAGATCAAGCCGTACGTGCCTCCGACCCCGGAGGAGCAGACGCCCGGACTCGCCGGTCCCCCCGCCCCGCCCCGACACCGGCAGGACTGAGCCGAAGATGCCGACCGCCACCAAGTTCTCCGTCTCCCGGTACGCGCCGCAGAAGGGCCCGATCGCCCGGCTGACGGCCCGCGACTCCGTCGTGCGCCGACTCGACTGGCCGATACTGCTCTCCGCGCTCGCCCTGTCCCTGATCGGCGCCCTGCTGGTGTGGTCCGCCACCCGCAACCGGGACACCCTCAACCAGGGCGACCCCGAGTACTTCCTCTACCGCCACCTGCTCAACACCGGCATCGGCCTGGTCCTGATGGCCGGCACGGTCTGGCTCGGCCACCGCACGCTGCGCGGCGCCGTACCCGTCCTCTACGGGCTCTCGCTGCTCCTGGTGACGGCGGTGCTCACCCCGCTCGGCGCCACCATCAACGGCGCCCACGCCTGGATCGTGATCGGAGGCGGCTTCTCCCTCCAGCCCTCCGAGTTCGTCAAGGTCACCATCATCCTGGTGATGGCGATGCTGCTGGCCGCCCGCGTGGACGCGGGCGACCTGGTGCACCCCGAGCACCGGACCGTGGTCAAGGCGCTGTGCCTGGCCGCCGCACCCATGGGCATCGTCATGCTGATGCCCGACCTGGGCTCGGTCATGGTCATGGTGGTGATCGTGCTCGGCGTGCTGCTGGCCTCGGGCGCCTCCAACCGCTGGGTGCTGGGCCTGCTGGGCTCCGGCATCGGCGGCGCGATCCTGGTCTGGCAGCTGGGCGTGCTCGACGAGTACCAGATCAACCGCTTCGCCGCCTTCGCCAACCCCGACCTCGACCCCTCGGGCGCCGGCTACAACACCAACCAGGCGCGCATCGCGATCGGCGGCGGCGGCCTGCTGGGGTCGGGCCTGTTCAAGGGCCCGCAGACCACCGGGCAGTTCGTGCCCGAGCAGCAGACCGACTTCGTGTTCACGGTGGCGGGGGAGGAGCTGGGCTTCGTCGGCGGCCTCGCGATCCTCGGCCTGCTGGCCGTGGTGCTGTGGCGGGCCTGCGTGATCGCCCGCGAGACCACCGAGCTGTACGGCACGATCGTGGCGGCCGGGATCATCGCCTGGTTCGCCTTCCAGGCCTTCGAGAACATCGGCATGAACCTCGGCATCATGCCGGTCGCCGGCCTGCCCCTCCCCTTCGTCTCCTACGGCGGCTCCTCGATGTTCGCCGTATGGGTCGCGGTCGGACTACTCCAATCCATCAGGGTGCAACGCCCGATAAGCGCTTAGCGTCCGCCCGGCGCGGGGCGTCGCGCCCGCTGTGGCAGGCGCCCGCGCGGCGTGGGCCGTGCCGCGCGGTGTGGGCAGGCGTCCCGCAGGGCGATGGGGGTCCCCACCCTGGGCGGGGCTCCGGCAGGGCGGGGGCGAGTGCTTGAGCGGGGTGTCCCGGTGTGCCCACCCTCCCCGAGTTCTCGACTTCGCTCGAACAGGGCGCGGCCGGCGGACCCGCTCGGCCGGAGCCGGCCACACCGGCCCCGGCCGGGCCACGCCACCGCCCGGCTCGGCGGGAGCCCCGGCCGGGCCCACACCCCGAGAGGATCTCGGCCGAATCTCCCGTTCACCACCGCGTTCCACCCCGTTCAGGACTACGTTCGATGCATGGCGGACACGAAGCGCGAGATCGAGCGGAAATTCGAGTTCACGAAGCCGAAGGCGGAACGCCGCGGGGTACCGGACCTGACGGGCACGGCCGGCATCGCCGCCGTCCACGACCAGGGCACCGCCGACCTCGACGCCGTCTACTACGACACCCCCGACCACCGGCTCGCCGCCGACGGCCTGACCCTGCGCCGCCGCACCGGCGGCGAGGACGCCGGCTGGCACCTCAAGCTCCCCGTCGCCCCCGGGGTCCGCGACGAGGTCCGGGCCGCCCTCAGCGACACCCTGCCCCGGTCCCTCGCCGCCCTCGTCCGCTCCCGCGTCCGCGACGCCCCGCTGGAACCCCGGGTCCGGCTGCTCTCCTCGCGCCGGATCAGCCACCTCCTCGCCGCCGACGGGACCCTCCTCGCCGAACTCAGCACCGACAGCGTCACCGCCGAACGCGAGGACACCACCGCCGCCTGGACCGAGGTCGAGGTCGAACTCGCCGACGACACCGACCCCGCCCTCCTCGACGCCGTCGAGAAGACGTTCGGGAAGGCCGGGCTCAAGGTCTCCGACGCCCCCTCCAAACTCGCCCGCGCGCTCGCCGAAACCGGCACCGAACCCCCCGCCCGCCCCCGCCCCGACCCCGGGGACGACGGCACGGCCGGCGCGTACGTCCTGGCGTACCTCCGCGAACAGGTCGACGCCCTGATCACCTACGACCCGGCCGTACGCCGCGACGAGCCCGACTCCGTGCACCAGATGCGGGTCGCCGCCCGCCGCCTGCGCAGCGCCTTCAAGACCTACCGCAAGGTCCTCGACCGGGACGTCACCGACCCGATCGGCGAGGAACTGCGCCGGCTCGGCCGGGAACTCGGCGTCGACCGCGACCAGGAAGTCCTCCACGAGCACTTCCTGACCGCACTCACCGGCCTCCCGCGCACCCTCGTCTCCGGCCCGGCCCGCCGCCGCCTCCGCACCTGGAACAAGACCCGCCGCTCCGGCTCCCGCCGCCAGACCCTCGCCGCCCTCGACGACGGCCGCCACCTCGCCCTGCTCGACACCCTGGAGGGCCTGCTCGCCGACCCGCCCCTGAAGTCCGGCGCCGGGAAGCCCGCCGCGAAGGCCCTCCCCGAAGCCGTCCTGCACGACTACGGCCGGCTCGCCGCCCGCGTCGACCACGCCCTGTCCCTGGACCCGGGGGAGGAGCGCGACCACGCCCTGCACGACGCCCGCAAGGCCGCCAAACGAGCCCGCTACGCCGCCGAGGCCGCCGAACCCGCACTCGGCAAACCCGCCAGGAAGCTCGCCAAGGCCATGAAGTCCGTCCAGAGCCTGCTCGGCGAGCACCAGGACAGCGTGGTCGCCCGCACCGCCCTCCTCGACCTGGCCCACCAGGCCCACGGCGCCGGCGAGCCCTCCTTCAGCTGGGGCCTCCTCCACGGCCGCGAGGAGGCCCGCGCCGAACGCGCCGAACGCGACCTCCCGGAGCTCTGGGCCGAGGCGTCCGATCCCGCCCTGAGGGCCGCCCTCGGCTGACCACCGCGGGCAGGGGGCACCGGTGATCAAGGCCGACGGAGGCCGTCCGGGCCTCGGGTACCCTGGAATGTCTCCCCCTGCCCGCTTCACGAAAGTCGCGTGATGTCCGAGTCGGTCTTCCCCCAGCTCGAAGCGCTGCTCCCGCATGTGCAGAAGCCCATCCAGTACGTCGGCGGTGAACTCAACTCCACCGTCAAGCCCTGGGAGAGCAGCGACGTCCGCTGGGCGCTCATGTACCCGGACGCGTACGAGGTCGGGCTCCCCAACCAGGGCGTCATGATCCTCTACGAGGTGCTCAACGAGCGCGAGGGCGTCCTGGCCGAGCGCACCTACAGCGTGTGGCCCGACCTGGAGGCCCTGATGCGCGAGCACGGGGTCCCCCAGTTCACCGTGGACTCCCACCGCCCGGTCTCGTCCTTCGACGTGTTCGGCCTGTCCTTCTCCACGGAGCTGGGCTACACGAACATGCTCACCGCCCTGGACCTGGCGGGCATCCCGCTGGAGTCCAAGGACCGCACCGTCGACCACCCGATCGTCCTGGCGGGCGGCCACGCCGCCTTCAACCCGGAGCCGATCGCGGACTTCATCGACGCGGCGATCATCGGCGACGGCGAGCAGGCCGTGCTCGACATGACCGAGATCATCCGCGCCTGGAAGGCCGAGGGCCGGCCCGGCGGCCGCGACGAGGTCCTGCTCCGCCTGGCCAAGACCGGTGCGGTCTACATCCCGCGCTTCTACGACGTCGAGTACCTGCCCGACGGCCGTATCGCCCGCGTGGTCCCCAACCGCTCCGGCGTGCCGTGGCGCGTGTCCAAGCACACCGTCATGGACCTCGACGAGTGGCCGTACCCCAAGCAGCCGCTGGTCCCGCTCGCCGAGACGGTCCACGAGCGGATGTCCGTCGAGATCTTCCGCGGCTGCACCCGCGGTTGCCGTTTCTGCCAGGCCGGCATGATCACGCGCC
This sequence comes from Streptomyces sp. NPDC089799, assembly GCF_040684755.1. NCBI lineage: Bacteria > Bacillati > Actinomycetota > Actinomycetes > Kitasatosporales > Streptomycetaceae > Streptomyces > Streptomyces sp. NPDC089799. The sequence continues at coordinate 44,034 of NZ_JBFBGR010000009.1, forward strand.
CCGTGCGGGAGCGAAGCATCACCGGCATCGGCGAGATGGTGGACCGCGGTCTGAAGGCCACGGGCTTCGAAGAGGTCGGCCTGCTCTCCCTGTCCTCCGCGGACCACACGGAGATCGCCGACATCGCCAAGGGCCTCGCGGACCGCTACGAGGAAGACAAGATCGGCCTCTCGCTGCCCTCCACCCGGGTGGACGCCTTCAACGTCGACCTGGCCAACGAGCTGACCCGCAACGGCCGCCGGTCCGGCCTCACCTTCGCCCCCGAGGGCGGCTCCGAGCGCATGCGCAAGGTCATCAACAAGATGGTCTCGGAGGAGGACCTGATCCGTACGGTCTCCACGGCGTACGGCAACGGCTGGCGCCAGGTGAAGCTGTACTTCATGTGCGGCCTGCCCACGGAGACCGACGAGGACGTCCTCCAGATCGGCGACATGGCGGTCAACGTGATCGCCAAGGGCCGTGAGGTCTCCGGCCAGAACGACATCCGCTGCACGGTCTCCATCGGCGGCTTCGTGCCCAAGCCGCACACCCCGTTCCAGTGGGCGCCGCAGCTCTCGGCGGAGGAGACGGACGCCCGTCTCGAAAAGCTCCGCGACAAGATCCGCGGCGACAAGAAGTACGGCCGCTCCATCGGCTTCCGCTACCACGACGGCAAGCCGGGCATCGTCGAGGGCCTCCTCTCCCGCGGCGACCGCCGCATCGGCGACGTCATCCGCGCGGTCTACGAGGACGGCGGCCGCTTCGACGGCTGGCGCGAGCACTTCTCGTACGACCGCTGGATGCAGGCGGCCGAGAAGACCCTGCCCGAGTACGGCGTGGACGTCGCCTGGTACACCACCCGCGAGCGCACCTACGAGGAGGTCCTCCCCTGGGACCACCTGGACTCGGGCCTCGACAAGGACTGGCTCTGGGAGGACTGGCAGGACGCCCTCGACGAAACCGAAGTCGAGGACTGCCGCTGGACCCCGTGCTTCGACTGCGGCGTGTGTCCTCAGATGGACACCCACATCCAGATCGGCCCCACGGGCAAGAAGATGTTGCCGCTGACCGTGGTCAAGTAGCCCCCGCTGCCCTGATCGATATGCCCCCGCCGGGATCTTCCCGGCGGGGGCATATGTGTTCGAAGGGTGCTGAAATGTTTCCGCTGTGATGTGTGCTGGATATAGTTTTCTCGCGGAGGTGGATGTACATGGCGAAGACTGTTATCGATCTGGATGAGGAAGCGCTCGCGCTGGCGGCGGAGGCGCTGGGAACGAAGACCAAGAAGGACACGGTCAACGCGGCGCTCGCGGAAATAGGAGCACGGGTCAGAAGGGAGCGGGCGCTCGCCAGACTCCTCGCCCTCGACGAGGAGGGCGCGTTCGACAAGGGGCGGGAGCCTGGCTTCAAGGAGGAGGTGCGCGGATCGTGGGGGACCTCGGCGAGCGATACCTGATCGACACCTCGGCAGCGCACCGCATCACCCTGCCGGGGCCGTTCGCGGCGTGGCGGGGCGCCCTGAGCGCCGGCCGGATCGGCATGTGCCCGGCGACAGAGGCCGAGGTGTTGTACTCGGCGAGGTCGGCAGGCCAGTACACGGAAATGCGCGGAACCCACCGCGACCTCTACGCCTGGTACGGGGTCCCCGACGGCGTCTGGACGAAGGTCATGGCGCTCCAGTCCACGCTGGCAGCGGCGGGGGCTCTCCGCTCAGCCGGCGTCATCGACCTCGTCGTGGCATTGACCGCGCAGCACCACCGGCTCACCGTCCTCCACTACGACCGGGATTTCGAGACCATCGCGAAGCACGCGGATCTGCGCACCCGCTGGCTGGCGGAGCCCGGTTCCATCGACTGACCGCAACTGCACCACGCCTCAGGGTGTCCTGAGGTGTATGAACACGCTGAAGGAACAGCCCGCGCCGGCTGCCGGTGGGTGTCTCGGCGGGGTGGCCAAGGCGGTGGCCGTGGCCGTCGTGCTGCCCGTGCGGTTGGTCTGGGATCTCGTTGTCGTCGCGGCGCGGGCTGTGGGGCGGTATCTGCTGCGGCCGTTCCGGGAGTACGTGCTCCACCCGGTGTACGCGTACGTGCTCGTGCCGTGCGGACGGGCGCTGGGGTGGGTGTGCGTCGTTCTGCTGAAGCTGGTGTTCGTCTGGCCCTGGACCGGGTTGTGGCGGTACCTGCTGCGGCCCGTGGGGGTGGGCTGCGGGTGGCTCGCCGAGCGGGTGTACACGTACCTGCTCGCGCCCCTCGGGGCGTTCCTGTACCGGTGGGTGCTGCACCCGCTGGGGGTGGCCGGCGGGTGGGTCGGGCAGGTGCTGTGGACGTATCTGCTGCGGCCGGCCGGGAAGGCGCTGGCCCGGCTGGGGTGGGTGCTGGCCATGGCGGTGTTCGTCTGGCCGTGGGTCGGGCTGTGGCGGTACGTGGTCAGGCCGTCGGCGCTGGTCGTGGGCTGGGTCGCCGTTCGGGTGTGGCGGTACGCGGTCCGGCCCGTCGGGGTTGCCCTCGGGTGGCTCGGCATGCAGGTGTGGACCTGTCTGATCCGGCCCGTCGGGATCTCGCTCGGGTGGCTGGGCGCACGGGTGTGGATCCATGTGCTGCGGCCCGTCTGGCGGGTGCTCGTGTGGGCCTGGCACGTGGCCGGGCGGATCCTGCGGGCGCTGTGGCGTGCGGTCAAGTGGGTCGGCTGGGTGACCGTCGGGTGGCCGGCGACCAGGGTGTACCGGCATGTGCTCACCCCGGCCGGACATGCCGTGCGTGATGCCTGGCGGACCGTACGGGGTGCCGTGCGCGAGGCCCGCGAGCAGGTGCGCCGGGCCCTGTGGGGTACTCCTCCCCGGGAACCGGCGAGGTCACGGGCGCGTACTCTGGGTAGTACGACAGCCGTGGGCGCGGCCCCGGAGCCGCACCGGCTGCGAAAGACGTCACAGGGCGGAGCCTGAGCGCTCGCGCCCCGCACAAGGAGAAGAACCACTGGGCAAGCGACAGCCCGAAGGCCCACCGCCCGCACCGGCGGTGCAGCGCATCCGACTGCGCTACACCAAGCGCGGCCGCCTCCGGTTCACCAGCCACCGCGACTTCCAGCGCGCCTTCGAGCGGGCCCTGCGCCGCGCCGAGGTGCCGATGGCCTACTCGGCCGGCTTCACCCCGCACCCGAAGGTCAGCTACGCCAACGCCGCTCCGACCGGTACCGGCAGCGAGGCGGAGTACCTGGAGATCGCCCTCACCGCCCACCGCGACCCCGAGAAGCTCCGCGAGCTGCTCGACGAGTCCCTGCCGGCGGGCCTGGACATCACCGACGCCGTGGAGGCCCGCACCTCGGGCCTCGCCGACCGGCTGACCGCCTCCATCTGGGAGCTGCGCCTGGAAGGCGTGGAGGCCGACGAGGCCGAACGGGCCGCCGGCGTGTTCCTCGCCGCCGAGGCGGTCGAGGTCCAGCGCCGGACCAAGAACGGCATGCGGACCTTCGACACCCGGGGGGCGGTGGTCAGCCTCGAAGCGGCGCCCGCTCCGGGTGATAGGACGCCGGACAATGCCTGTGCGATACTGCGGCTGGTTGTTCGGCACGTGACACCTGCCGTGCGACCCGACGACGTCCTGTCCGGTCTCCGAGCTGTGGCCGACCTGGCGCCGCCGGTCCCCGCAGCGGTGACCAGGCTGGCGCAGGGGCTCTTCGACGAGGAGTCCGGCACGGTGACCGACCCGCTCGCGCCCGACCGCGAGGCTGTCACGGCCGCCCCACCCACGGCCGCCGAGACTGCCGCCGCGAAGGCGCCGGAAGGTCCCGCCGCGTAAGGACGTCTCGACGCGCGGTCCTGGTACTCGGGAGCCACCTGGGTCGGGCCGCGCACTGACCTGAAGACTTCCGCCAGGCCGTACGCACCACGCGTACGGAACCGGCGGCCTTGGACCTACAGCTCCCGTGAGGCGAACGCGCCCCGGAGGCAGGCTCCGCATTCATCGTGCGGAGCCGTGCCGGACCGGATGTCAGCCGCGGTGCCCAGGGGGCGTGACGGGAGAACCGCCCGCATGCTCAACAACGAAATCGAGAACCCCGCCGCCGGTGGCGACAGCCCCAGCGACAACCTGCCGCCGCGCCGACGCCGCCGTGCCGCGTCGCGTCCGGCCGGCCCGCCGGGGGCCACCGCCGAGGCCGCTCCCGCTGCCGAGGCCCCCGCTGCCGAGGCTGCGGCTCCGGCCGTGGAGGAGGCTCCGGCCGCTGCTCCGGCGCGTACCCGTCGTCGTGCGACCCGTGCCGCCGCGGCGCCTGTCGCGCCCGCCGCGTCCGCCGTGGTCGAGGCGCCCGTCGCCGAGGCCGCTGCCGAGCCCGTCGCCGCCGAGGCCGCCCCGGCCGCCGAGGTGGAGGAGACGGCGCCGAAGGCCCGTACCCGTCGTCGTGCCACGCGTGCGGCGACCGCTCCGGTGGCTCCGGCCGCCGCCGAGGCCGCTCCTGTCGTAGAGGCCCCCGCTGCCGAGGCTGCGGCTCAGGCCGTGGAGGAGGCTCCGGCCGCTGCTCCGGCGCGTACCCGTCGTCGTGCGACCCGTGCCGCCGCGGCGCCTGTCGCGCCCGCCGCGTCCGCCGTCGTGGAAGCGTCCGCCGCTGTCGAGGCGCCCGTCGCCGAGGCCGCTGCCGAGCCCGTCGCCGCCGAGGCCGCCCCGGCCGCCGCGGTGGAGGAGACGGCGCCGAAGGCCCGTACCCGTCGTCGTGCCACGCGTGCGGCGACCGCTCCGGTGGCTCCGGCCGCCACCGAGGCCGCTCCCGCCGCCGAGGCCCCGGCCCCGGCCGCCGAGGAGGCTCCCGCCGCGGTGGAGACCGTGACGGTCGCCGACGCCGTCGACGCCCCCAAGGGCCGCACCCGCCGCCGCGCCACCCGCGCCGCCGCGCCCGCCCGGAAGTCCGAGCCCGCGCCCGCCCCGGCCGCCGAGCCGGAGGCCGAGGCCCCGGCCCGCTCGCGCCGCTCCGTGCGCCCCGCCGTGGCCGTGTTCCAGGCCCCGGTGTTCACCGAGCCGATGTTCCAGACCCCGGAGACCGCCGCCGCGGCCGTCGCCGCCGCCCGCGCCGCCGAGGCCGAGGCCGAGGACGCGGAGGAGCTCGAGGAGGACGAGACCGAGGCCGTCGCCGAGGTCCAGGTCCCCGTCGAGCAGCCCTCCGGCCGCCGTCGCCGCCGCCGCGGCGCCCCCGTGGCCGCCGAGCCGGAGCCCGAGGACCAGGTCGAGACCGAGACCGAGGCCGAAGCCGAGGCCGACGAGGCCGCCGAGCAGGCCGAGGACGAGACCGAGGAAGCGGACGGGCGTCCGTCGCGCCGCCGTCGCCGTGGTGGCCGCCGCCGTCGCCGCGGTGAGTCCGCCGAGCTCGACGAGGCCGCCGAGGAAGCCGACGAGGAGGAGGCCGACGAGGCCGCCGCCGAGGCCGAGGACGAGGACGAGTCGGAGGAGGGCGCCGCGCTCGGCAGCAGCTCCAGCCGCCGTCGCCGTCGCCGCCGTCGCCGTTCCGGTGACACCGGCGCCGAGGAGGCCGCCGCCGACGAGGACGGCGTCCGCACGGTCGTCAAGGTCCGCGAGCCGCGCCCGGCCCGCGAGAAGGAGGCCTCCGACGAGGTGCAGTCCATCAAGGGCTCCACCCGCCTGGAGGCGAAGAAGCAGCGCCGCCGCGAGGGCCGCGAGCAGGGCCGCCGCCGCGTGCCGATCATCACGGAGGCCGAGTTCCTGGCCCGCCGTGAGGCCGTCGAGCGCGTGATGGTCGTCCGCCAGTCCGGCGAGCGCACCCAGATCGGCGTCCTCGAGGACAACGTGCTCGTCGAGCACTACGTCAACAAGGAGGAGGCCACCTCGTACGTCGGCAACGTCTACCTGGGCAAGGTCCAGAACGTGCTGCCGTCCATGGAGGCCGCCTTCATCGACATCGGCAAGGGCCGCAACGCCGTCCTGTACGCCGGTGAGGTCAACTTCGAGGCGCTCGGCATGGCCAACGGGCCGCGCCGCATCGAGTCCGCTCTGAAGTCCGGCCAGTCCGTGCTGGTCCAGGTCACCAAGGACCCGATCGGCCACAAGGGCGCCCGCCTGACCTCGCAGGTCTCGCTGCCCGGCCGCTACCTGGTCTACGTGCCCGAGGGCTCGATGACCGGCATCAGCCGCAAGCTGCCCGACACCGAGCGCGCGCGCCTGAAGACCATCCTCAAGAAGATCGTCCCCGAGGACGCGGGCGTCATCGTGCGCACCGCCGCCGAGGGCGCGAGCGAGGACGAGCTGCGCCGCGACGTCGAGCGTCTGCAGGCCCAGTGGGAGGACATCCAGAAGAAGTCGAAGCAGATCTCGACCTCTTCGCCGAGCCTGCTGTACGGCGAGCCGGACATGACCGTCCGCGTCGTGCGCGACATCTTCAACGAGGACTTCTCGAAGGTCATCGTCAGCGGTGACGGCGCCTGGGAGACCATCCACGGCTACGTCTCGCACGTGGCTCCGGACCTGGCCGACCGGCTGTCGCGCTGGACCTCAGAGGTGGACGTCTTCGCGACGTACCGGATCGACGAGCAGCTCGCCAAGGCGCTCGACCGCAAGGTGTGGCTGCCCTCGGGCGGCTCCCTCGTGATCGACAAGACCGAGGCGATGATCGTCATCGACGTCAACACCGGCAAGTTCACCGGTCAGGGCGGCAACCTCGAAGAGACGGTCACCAGGAACAACCTGGAGGCGGCCGAGGAGATCGTGCGCCAGCTGCGGCTGCGCGACCTGGGCGGCATCGTCGTGATCGACTTCATCGACATGGTGCTGGAGTCCAACCGGGACCTGGTGCTGCGGCGCATGCTGGAGTGCCTGGGCCGGGACCGTACGAAGCACCAGGTCGCCGAGGTCACCTCGCTGGGCCTGGTCCAGATGACCCGCAAGCGGGTGGGCCAGGGCCTGCTGGAGTCCTTCTCCGAGACCTGTGTCCACTGCAACGGGCGCGGTGTGATCGTGCACATGGAGCAGCCGACGGCCGTCGGCGGCGGTGGCAACGGCAAGCGCGCGAAGAAGCGCGCCGGCCGCGGCCACGAGCACGAGCACGAGGTCGAGGTGGTCGAGACCGCCGGTTCCGCCGTGGCCGTGGAGACCGAGGCCGAGGTCGCTGCGGAGGCCGCCGCCCCGGTGGCGCTGCCCGAGCCGGCGTTCGTCCCGGACGAGGAGCTCTACAGCAGCCCGGCCGAGGCGGAGGCCGCGGCGGGTCTGAGCCCGCGCCGCAACCGCCGCCGCGCGACCCGCAAGGCCACCGCTCCGGCGGGTGCCCCGCGTGCCGCCGCCCCGCGTGCCGCTGCCGCCGAGCCGGTGGCCGTGGCCGAGCCGGTCGCGGAGCCGGTCGTGGAGCCCGTGGTGGAGCCGGTGGTCGAGGCCGTGCCGGTGACCGAGCCCGCGGACACCGTCCTGGAGCCGGCCGCCGAGGCCGTGGCCGAGCCCGAGCAGGTCGTGGAGGCCGCTCCGGTCGCGGAGGCCGCTCCGGCGCGTCCGCGCCGCCGTGCCACCCGCAAGGCGACGGCTCCGGCGGGTTCGCCGAAGCCGGCTGCCGAGGCGGAGGCCCCGGCCGTCGCCGAGGTCGTGGTCCCGGCCGCCGAGCCGGCCGTGGCCCCGGTGGCCGAGGCCGCGCCCGAGCCGGCGCCGGTCGCGGAGGCCGCTCCGGCGCGTCCGCGCCGCCGCGCCACCCGTAAGGCCACCGCTCCGGCCGGTTCCCCGGCGGGCGCCGAGGCCGCGGTCCTGGTGGTGGCCGCCCCGGAGCAGACCGAGGCCCCGGCCGCGGAAGCCCCGGCGGACGGGCCGGCCGAGGAGGCTGCCCCGGCCAAGAAGACGGCCCGCAAGACGGCCGCCAAGAAGGCCCCGGCGAAGAAGGCCGTCGCCAAGAAGACGACGACCGCGAAGAAGGCCGTCGCCAAGAAGACGACGGCGAAGAAGACCACGGCCAAGAAGGCGACGAAGAAGACCGCGGCGGCGGAGCAGACCGCTCCGTCCGTCTCGGCCTCCACCGAGGCCTGATCGCAGCCGTTCCCGCCCCCGGGGTCCTGTGAGGGACCCCGGGGGCGGGCGGGGTCACGGGGCCCGGTTTGACCTCTCAAACCCGGCCCCGTAACCTTGACCGTCGGCGTGTCTCAGTGCACGCCAGCCACTGAGCAACTCACCTCCCGGGTCCTTCGCGGCGCGGGGGAGGCCGCCCCGTGTTCGACGGGGGTCGGCTGGCTTCAGGGGTTCCCATTTCGAGCGAGAGAGAGATCCGCGTGTACGCCATCGTGCGCAGCGGTGGCCGCCAGCACAAGGTTGCTGTCGGCGACATCGTTGAGGTTGACAAGATTTCCACTGCCAATGTTGGCGACACGGTCGAGCTCTCGACCCTGCTCGTTGTCGACGGCGACGCCGTGACCAGCGACCCGTGGGTCCTGGCGGGCATCAAGGTCCAGGCCGAGGTCGTGGACCACCACAAGGGCGTCAAGATCGACATCCTGCGCTACAAGAACAAGACGGGCTACCGCCGTCGCCAGGGTCACCGTCAGCAGTACACGGCGATCAAGGTCACGTCCATCCCGACGGCCGCGAAGTAAAGAGGGACTGAGCAATGGCACACAAGAAGGGCGCATCGTCCACCCGGAACGGTCGCGACTCCAATGCCCAGCGGCTCGGCGTGAAGCGCTTCGGCGGTCAGGTCGTTTCCGCTGGTGAGATCCTCGTCCGCCAGCGCGGCACCCACTTCCACCCGGGCGCCGGTGTCGGCCGTGGTGGCGACGACACGCTGTTCGCCCTGCAGGCCGGCGCGGTGCAGTTCGGCACCCACCGTGGCCGCAAGGTCGTGAACATCGTTCCGGCCGCCTGATCTGATCATCTGATCAAGGCGTTCGAAACTCACTGAGGGCGGATCTGAGTCTTCCCGGCGCAAGCCGGGAAGCGGGTCCGCCCTCGGCGCGTTACACAGGCTGTAACGCAAGACTTTTCCGTACATCGCTGTACATCTGGAGGAACAACCATGACCACCTTCGTGGACCGCGTCGAGCTGCACGTCGCCGCGGGTAACGGGGGCCACGGCTGCGCCTCCGTACACCGGGAGAAGTTCAAGCCGCTCGGCGGCCCCGACGGCGGCAACGGCGGCCGCGGCGGCGACGTGATCCTGACCGTCGACCAGTCGATCACCACGCTGCTGGAGTACCACCACAGCCCGCACCGCAAGGCGACCAACGGCAAGCCTGGCGAGGGCGACAACCGCTCCGGCAAGGACGGCCAGGACCTGCTCCTCACCGTTCCCGACGGCACGGTCGTCCTCGACAAGCAGGGCAACGTCCTCGCCGACCTGGTCGGCCAGGGCACCACGTACGTCGCCGCCCAGGGCGGTCGCGGCGGCCTCGGCAACGCGGCCCTGTCCTCGGCCCGCCGCAAGGCCCCCGGCTTCGCACTGCTCGGCGAGCCCGGTGACTCCGGCGACATCGTCCTGGAGCTGAAGACCGTCGCCGACGTGGCCCTCGTCGGCTACCCCAGCGCCGGCAAGTCCTCGCTGATCTCGGTGCTCTCCGCCGCCAAGCCGAAGATCGCCGACTACCCCTTCACCACGCTGGTCCCGAACCTGGGCGTGGTCACCGCCGGCTCCACCGTCTACACCATCGCCGACGTCCCCGGCCTGATCCCCGGCGCCAGCCAGGGCAGGGGCCTGGGCCTGGAGTTCCTGCGGCACGTCGAGCGCTGCTCGGTGCTGGTGCACGTACTGGACACCGCCACCCTGGAGTCCGACCGCGACCCGCTCTCCGACCTCGAGGTCATCGAGGAGGAGCTCAGGCAGTACGGCGGCGGCCTGGAGAAGCGTCCGCGGCTGGTCGTGCTCAACAAGGTCGACATCCCGGACGGCCAGGACCTCGCCGACATGATCCGGCCCGACCTGGAGGAGCGCGGCTACAAGGTCTTCGAGGTCTCGGCGGTCGCCCGGACCGGCCTGAAGGAGCTCTCCTTCGCCCTCGCCGAGATCGTGGCCAAGGCCCGCGCCCGCAAGCCCAAGCAGGAGGCGACCCGCATCGTCATCCGCCCGAAGGCCCTGGACGACTCCGGCTTCACCGTCACCTACGACGAGGCGGAGGACATCTACCAGGTGCGCGGCGAGAAGCCGGAGCGCTGGGTCCGCCAGACCGACTTCAACAACGACGAGGCCGTCGGCTACCTCGCCGACCGCCTCAACCGCCTCGGCGTCGAGGACGCGCTGATGAAGGCCGGCGCCCGCGCCGGCGACGGCGTGGCCATCGGTTCCGACGAGAACGCCGTGGTCTTCGACTGGGAGCCGACCCTCCAGGCCGGCGCCGAGATGCTGGGCCGCCGCGGTGAGGACCACCGTCTGGACGCCCCGCGCCCGGCCACCCAGCGCCGCAAGGAGAAGGAAGCCCAGCGCGGCGACGCCGCGCAGCGCGAGTACGACGAGTTCCGCCCCTTCTGAGGCACCCGCGGGCAGCGTCCGCAGCGGCCGGTCCGGGCACCCGGACCGGCCGCTTCCGCGCTCCCGTAGGATCGCTCCGGTGAGCACTCCGAGCGTCAGCGTCATCGTGATCGCCTACAACGACGCCGGGCTGGTGGGGGAGGCCGTCGCCTCGGCCCTCGCCCAGGGCCCGGCCGTCAGCGAGGTCATCGCGGTGGACGACAGATCGTCCGACGGCACCGGCCGGGTGCTGGACGAGCTCGCCGCCGAGCACCCGCGCCTGAAGGTGATCCACCGCGCGGAGAACAGCGGCGGCTGCGGCACCCCGCGCAACGACGGCATCGCGGCCGCCGGCGCGCCGTACGTCCTTTTCCTCGACAGCGACGACGTCCTGCCGCCCGGAGCGGCCGCCGCGCTGCTGCGCGCCGCCGAGGAGCACCGCGCACAGGTCACCGTCGGCTCCTGCGTGCGCCGCGAGCTGCCCCAGGGCAACGACGTGCCGTGGATGCCCGGCCTGCTCACCCCCGGCGAGGTCATCGAGGACCCCGCGGACCGGCCCGAACTCGTCCGCGACACCCTCTGCGTCAACAAGCTCTACGCCAAGGACTTCCTCAACGCGCACGGCATCCGCTTCCCCGACGGCCGGTTCGTCTACGAGGACTTCGTCTTCACCGCCCGCGTGCTGGCCGCGGCCCCGCGCATCGCCGTCGTCGAGGACCTCGTCTACGTCTGGCACGTCCGGCGCAGCGCCGCGAAGGTCTCCATCTCCCTGGACCGCAAGGACGTCGGCAACTGGCGCTCCCGGATCGAGGCGCACCGCACCGCGCACGAGGTCCTCGCCGCCGCCTCCCCGCTCCTCGGACTCGCCTGCCGGGTCAAGTTCCTCGAATACGACCTCCGCATGTACCTGCGCGAGCTCGGCAAGGACCCCGTGTACCGGCAGGACTGGTGGGACCTGACCCGCGGCTACGTCGCCGGTTTCGACGAGGCCGCCGTCGAGGCGGCCGCACCCAAGGCCCGGTGGGTCGTCCGCGTGCTGCGCGCCTGTGAAGAACCGCCCGCCGACGTCGAGCGGCTGACCCGGTTCGCCGCCGAACCCCCGCGCCTGCTGCCGCCGTACGCCGAGACCGCCGACGGCACCCCGGTGTGGAGCGCGGAGCTGCCCGCCGCCGAACTCGACGGCCTCGGCTCGCTGCCGGTCGCCGAGCTCCCGGTCACCGTCGACGCCGAACCGGCGGCCGGGCCGGGCGCCCTGACCGTCCGCGTCCACGACCTCTACGGGCGGCTCGCCGCGGCCGGTCCGCGCACCGCCCGGCTGCGGTTCCTGCCCCGCGGCGGCGGCGAACCGGTCAGCGGGCACCCGGTGGAGCTGCGGCCCGGCGCGGACGGCACCTGGACCGCCGAACTGCCCTTCAAGCCCACCGCGCTGGCCGTCACCGGCCGCCGGCTGGGCCTGCGCGGCATGCAGGCATGGGACGTCCGGGTGGGTGTGGAGTGCGCCGACGGAAGCACCCTGCTCACCTCCCTGCGTCCCCTCGGTGACCTCCTGCGCAGGCGGGCGCTCCCCAGCAGCCGGTACGGTGTGCTGCTGGCGCAGCCGTACCGGACGGCCGCCGGATCGCTCGCGCTGCGGCTCGCGCCCGGCGCGGACGGCGCGGCCGACCTGGTGCGCAACCGCCTCGGCCGGGCCCGGCTGGGCCGGGGGGCGCGCTAGCCGTTCCGCGCGGCAGAACCGCCGGGCCGCCAGGCGCGTCGGACAGTACGTGCCGTGCGGCACGTACGACGCATGCCGTGCGGCACGCCGGGCACAAGCCGTGCGCCATGCCGGGCACGCTGGGCACGCTGGGCACGCTGGAAAACATGGACAGGACTCGGGAGAACCGCATGACGTTTCTGATCACCGGAGGGGCCGGCTACATCGGCTCGCACGTCGTCCGCGCGATGCTGCTCGCGGGGGAGAAGGTCGTCGTGCTCGACGACCTGTCGACCGGCAACGAGGACCGCGTGCCGGAGGGCGTCCCCCTGGTGATCGGCTCGGTCCTGGACGACCTGGTGCTGGACGACACCATCCGCGAGCACAAGATCACCGGCGTGGTGCACCTGGCCGGCAAGAAGCAGGTCGGCGAGTCCGTCGAGAAGCCGCTGTACTACTACCACGAGAACGTGGAGGGCCTGCAGGTCCTGCTGGGCGCGGTGGCCAGGGCGGGCGTCCGCAACTTCCTCTTCTCCTCCTCGGCCTCGGTGTACGGGATGCCCGACGTGGACCTGGTCACCGAGGAGACCCCGGCCGCGCCGCTGAGCCCGTACGGCGAGACCAAGCTGGCCGGCGAGTGGCTGGTCCGCGCGACCGGCAAGGCGCACGGCATCGCCACCGCCTGCCTGCGCTACTTCAACGTGGCCGGGGCAGCGGCTCCCGAGCTCGCCGACACCGGCGTGTTCAACCTGGTCCCGATGGTCTTCGAGCGCTACGACCGGGGCGAGGGCGCCCGGATCTTCGGCGACGACTACCCGACCCCGGACGGCACCTGCATCCGCGACTACATCCACGTCGAGGACCTCGCGGAGGCGCACGTGGCGGCCGCCCGCAAGCTCGCCGAGTGGGCGCGGGAGGGCGAGTACCGCGACCTCACCGTCAACATCGGCCGCGGCGAGGGCGTCTCCGTCCGCGAGATGGTCGAGCTGCTCAACGAGAACACCGGGCACGACCACGCGCCCGTGATCACCCCGCGCCGCCCCGGCGACCCGGCCAAGGTGGTGGCCTCCGCCGACAGGATCGAGCGGGAGCTGGGCTGGAAGGCCCGCCACGACGTGCGCGAGATGATCACCTCGGCCTGGGCCGGCTGGCAGGCGAACAAGACGCTCGCCCACCGCGAGCGCTAGCCGGGCCGGGCGCGGTCCCGACCGCGCCCGCGGAAGCGAAGGGGCCGCCCTCCCGGTGTCGGGAGGGCGGCCCCTCGTCGTCCGCAGTGGGCGCCGGCGCTTCCGCCGGCGCCGTCGCCGCTAGCGCTGGAGGAACGCGAACAGCTCTTCCCAGCGGTCTGTGATCTCCGTGCTGGAGTAGCGCTTCACGTCCCGGAACGCGGTGTCGCCCATCCGGTCCCGGAGCTCCTTGTCGGAGATCAGCCGGCTCAGGTGCCCGGCCAGTTCCACCGTGTTGCCCAGGCGGGCCAGGAGGCCGTCCTCGCCGTCCGACACGATCTCCCGGACGCCGGGGGCGCAGTCGAACGCCACCGGCGCCACACCGGCCGCCATGGCCTCCAGCAGGGTGATCGGGAAGCCCTCGGCCCGGGAGGCCTGCGCGAACAGCGAGGCCCCGTGCAGCGCGCCCAGCACGTCGCTCGTGCTGCCCATCCACTCCACCGAGTCGTCCAGGCCCAGCGAGGTGCAGTACGCACGCAGCACGGCTTCCTCGGGGCCCGCACCGTAGATCCGCAGGGTCCAGTCGGGGTGCAGCGGGGCCGTCTCCGACCAGGCGTCCAGCAGCAGGTCCACGCCCTTCTCGAAGGCGAGCCGGCCGACGGAGGCGACGACCTTCGCCTCGCGGGGCGCGGGCGCGTCCGGCATGAACGGCAGCGGGTTCGGCATGGAGCCCACGTTGTCCATCCCGGAGCGGATCCACAGGTCCGCGTCCTCCGGGGTGAGCACCAGCAGCCGGTCGACGTCCTTGTAGTGGCGCCGTACCCGGGCCGCGCGCGAGGACTTGTGGCTGGCCTCGTACGACTCGTGGCTCATGCCGATGACGGTGAGCCCCTTGGTGTCGGCGAGCGCCACCCACTCCATCGCCCAGACCTGGGTGCAGATCACCACGGCGCCGGGCGCGGCCGCCTTGAACAGCGCGCCCAGCTTCTCCGCCTGCTCCAGCATCCCCGCCCGGCGGGCGGCCTGGCGGCGCCGCTCGGGCGCGTTGAGCTTCCCCTTGATGCCGCGCAGGGTGCGCGGCGACGGGGGCCGCTCGTCGTACAGGACGGTGGTGGCGTACGGCAGTTCCGCGGGGAAGCTCTGCCGGATGTGCTCCTCCACCGGGCAGATGCCGATGACGTGCACCCGGTGCCCGCGGTCCGTCAGCAGCCGGGCCATCTGGTGCGACCAGGTGGTCACCCCGCCGATCTCGTCGACGCTGTTGGACACGAAGAAGATGTCACGGCCCTGGCTCACTTGCCGCTCCCCTGGAAGAACTTCTCGACGATCCGGCGGGCGGCGTCCCCGCGGTCGTACTCACCGAACTCGGCGAGGAAACGCTGGCGCGCCTCCGCGTACTTGGCGTCCGCCTCCTCGAAGGCGGAGAGCGCCTGCAGGAGTTCGTCCGCCGTGGCGACCACCGGGCCGGGCGCCTTCTCCTTGAGGTCGAAGTACGTGCCGCGGAGGTCCGAGGCGTACGCCTCGTAGTCGTACGCGAAGAACAGCATCGGCCGGTCCAGCACCGCGTAGTCGAACATCACGGACGAGTAGTCGGTGATCAGACCGTCGGCCAGGGCCAGCAGCGGGGTGATGTCGTGCTGCTTGGACACGTCGATGACCCGGCCCTCCACGGAGGGCGGCAGGGTGACGCTGTTGAGGTAGTGGGTGCGCACCAGCAGGGTGAAACGGTCCCCCAGCCGGTCGGCGAACTCCTCGACGTCGAACGGGAAGACGAAGCCTTCGACCGAGCCGTCCGCCGCGGCCCGGAAGGTCGGCGCGTAGAGCAGCACCTTCTTCTCCGGGTCGATGCCGAGCTCGGCAGCCAGCGGGCCGCGCACCCGCTCACCGCTCTGCGCCTCCGCGCCATGTGCCGCCACGAGGGCGTCGTTGCGCGGGTAGCCGGCGCGCAGCAGCGCCGTCTCGCGGAGCCGGAAGGCCTTGGCGAGGGTGCGGCTGTCGTGCTCGGAGCGGATGAGGAAGTGGTCGAAGCGGTCCACCGCGGCCTGGAACCTGGCCTGACCGTCCTGGCCGAGCGCCTTGGTGCGCGGCTCGTGGAAGCCCATGCGCTTGAGCGCGGAGCCGTGCCAGGTCTGGATGTACGTGGTCCCCTGGCGCTTGGCGAGGGCCAGCGGGAAGCCCTGGTTGTCGATCCAGAACTCGGCCTGGGCGAGCGCCCGCAGGTACTGCCAGCTCCACCGCTTGACCAGGGTGGCGTCCTTGGGGAAGCCGGTGGGCTTGGCGCCGGCGTAGGACCACACGGCCTCGAAGTCGATGCCCTGCCGGAGCATCTCCTCGTAGATCGCCCGGGGGCTGTCGCTGTACTGCTTGCCCATGTGGCTCTCGAAGACGACCAGGCCCTTCTTCAGCGGCAGCTTCGAGAAGACCTCGTGGTAGACCTTGACCTTCTGCTCGCCCGAGCCGATGTTCCGCTTGGTCTTGAGGGCCTTCTTCAGGCTCCGCTTGACCAGGCCGGCGGTCTTGCCGTGCATCGCCCCGTTGATCAGCGCCTGGGTGCGTACGGCGGCCGCGCCCTCGGCGGTGAGCACGTACGACAGGTTGCCCTTCTTGGTGATCTCCGGTTCGAAGCGGTCGGAGACCAGGCGGGTCAGCCGGGGCCGGACGCGCAGCCTGGCCGCGCGCTCCAGGTCGACGCTGCCGACGGCGACGCGGGTGCTGATCCGGTCCTTGCCCGCGGTCAGCTTCAGCCGGACGTCCCAGACCGCGTCGATGATGCCCAGCGGCCGGACGGTCTTGCCGATGTCGGCCCGCACGGACCACTCGATCGTGTCACCGGCGTGGTCGATCTTCTCCACCGGGAAGCTGAACGACTTGACGCCGATCTGGCGGCGGGCGCGGAACTCCAGCTCGGCCTTGAGGGGGGCGTCCTCGGCGATCCGGCGGAGCGGGTTGACCACGGAGCCGGAGAGGGTGACCGTGCCGCGGCCGTCGTCCTCGTAGGAGGTGAGCCGGTTGCCCAGGGCGAGCGAGGCCAGCGGGGTGGTGTGGAAGCCCTGGTCGGTGACGTCCAGTATGCGGCGGGCCTCGGCGTCCGCCGGGTCGTCCACGTGCTCCGCGCACCAGTAGATCCGGCCGTCGCGCTCGGCGAGCGCGGAGGTCAGCCGGCCCCGGTTGGTCATCGACTCGGCGGCGGACAGCAGGTTGACCCAGTCCTCCTTGCCGAGCAGGTAGGCGCAGATCGCCTGGAGGTGGTTGACCTGGTCGTACGCGGCGGGATCGATGCCCTCCAGGTAGCCGTTGGCGAGCCGGGCGAACTCCTGCCGGTACTCGTCGTCCAGCAGGTGCAGGTCGCGCAGGTGCAGCACGAGGTCGTGCTTGAGGAACTTGGCGTCCTTGGCCGACTTGATCTCGTCGTGGCCCTTCTCGGCGAGCAGGGCGTCGACGCGGCGGTGGATCTCCATCCGGTGCACGAAGTTGGCGATCTCGTGGCGCCGGTTGCTGATCGACTTCGAGGCGGCCTTCTCCTGCACGTTCCAGAAGTAGACGTGGTTGGGGATCAGGGCGATCCGGCCGGCCGCGACGTACGCCTGGGCGGAGAACAGCAGGTCCTCGTAGTGGATGCCGACCGGGAACTCCAGCCCCTGCTCCAGCAGGAACGACCGCCGGTAGCACTTGTTGGTGGAGAGGGTGTCGTACACCAGCAGGTCGGGGTACTCGGTGATCGACTCCAGCGTGCGGGTGCGCGAGTAGATCCACGGGTACCACTCGGTGGTCTTGCCCCACCGGTTGTCGAGGTGGACCCGGACGCACATGCCCGAGACCAGGTTCGCCCCGGTCCGCTCGGCCGCGTCCAGCATGTTCCGGCAGGCGTTGCGCTCCAGGACGTCGTCGCTGTCCAGGAACATCACGTACGTACCGGTGGCCTGCCCGATACCGTGGTTGCGGGGTGCTCCGCAGCCGCCGCTGTTCTGCGGCAGCTGGAAGGCGCGCACCCTGCCGGGATGCGCCGCTTCGAGTTCCTTGGCGACCTCGAAGGAACGGTCCTTGCTGCAGTCGTCGACGATGACGACCTCGACGCCCTGCAGCGTCTGGTCGATCACCGACTGGACGGCTGTCGGCAGACGCTCTGCGTCGTTGTAGACGATGACGACCACGGAGACGTCAGGCACGTGCACCTCGATCCCTATTTGTTCCGTTCCGCTTATCCCGTCAAAACTACCGTGTGTTCCCCTGGGCTCCGGCAGCAGACCGCCGGGCGTGCATACTTCTAGGGCATGCGGATCAGACCCAGCAGGAAGTGTTCATGACGAAGCTGTCCGTAGTCGTTCCTTGCTACAACGAAGAAGCAGTCATCGACAGCTTCGACACGGAGATCCGCAAGGTCCTCGGTGCCCTCCCGATCGAGTACGAAGTCTGTTACGTCGACGACGGCAGCCGCGACGGAACCCTCTCGAAGCTGCGCAAGATCGCCGAAGTGCATCCCGAGCAGACCCGTTACGTCTCCTTCAGCCGGAACTTCGGCAAGGAGGCCGGGATGCTGGCCGGTCTGAAGGAGGCCACCGGCGACGCCGTGGTCATCATGGACGCCGACCTCCAGCACCCGCCGGAGCTGATCGGCAAGATGCTGGACCTGTACGCGCTCGGCCACGACCAGATCATCGCCCGCCGCAACCGCGAGGGCGACAAGAAGGTCCGCAGCGCCCTGAGCCGCCTCTACTACCGCATGGTCAACAGCTGGGTGGACGTCGAGCTGATGGACGGCGTCGGCGACTTCCGCCTGCTGTCCCGGTCCGCCGTGGACGCCCTGCTCTCGCTCCAGGAGTACAACCGCTTCTCCAAGGGCCTGTTCTCCTGGATCGGTTTCGACACCGTCACGTTCGATTACCAGAACGCGCAGCGCGAGGCCGGCGAGACCAAGTGGAAGTTCGGCTCCCTGCTGAACTACGCCATGGACGGGCTGATCTCGTTCAACAACCGGCCGCTGCGGCTGGCGATCTGGATGGGCGCGGGCCTCACCGCCATAGGGGCGCTCTACACCCTGTGGATCATCGGACAGGCGGTCACCGGCGGGATCACCACCCCTGGTTACGTCACCCTCGTCGCGATCATCGTGGCCCTGGGCGGCGTCCAGATGACCATGCTCGGCCTGATCGGCGAGTACATCGGCCGCATCTACTACGAGACCAAGCGGCGCCCGCACTTCCTGGTCAAGGAATCCCACGGGACCGACATCCGATGAAGGACCAGCTCGGCCAGATCGTCCGGTTCGGCCTGGTGGGCGGCGTCAACACGGCCACCTTCTTCGGCATCTACCTGCTGCTGCACCCGTGGATGCCGTACTTCGCGGCGTACAGCCTGGCCTTCGTGCTGTCGATGGTCGGGTCGTTCTTCATGAACACCTACTTCACCTACCGCACCCGGCCCACCTGGAAGAAGTTCCTGCTCTTCCCGCTGACCAACGTCACCAACTACGTCATCCAGTCGGTCGGGCTGTACGCGCTGGTCACCTGGGCCGGGATGGACACCAGGATCGCCCCGCTGGTCGCGGCCGTGGTGGCGATCCCGTTCACCTTCGTCCTCTCCCGGAAGATCCTGGTGCCCGGCGCGGCCCGGGCCGCCCAGGCCCAGGCCGAGCCGGTGCCGTCCGGCAAGTCCACGGTCTGAAACCGGCGGGCGGCCGCCCGCCGGAACCCCGTAAATTGGGGGCCGTACCGGCCGTGCAGGCGGTCGGGCGGTCAGGCGGTAAGGGGTTGGACGTGTCAGGGGTAAGGCAGGGAGTCATGGACGCCCGCAGGATCGTGGTCAAGGTCGGCTCCTCCTCCCTCACCACCGCGGCGGGCGGCCTGGACGCGGACCGGGTCGACGCGCTGGTCGACGTACTCGCCAAGGCGCGCAGCGGCGGCGAGAAGGAGATCGTGCTGGTCTCCAGTGGCGCCATCGCGGCCGGACTCTCCCCGCTCGGGCTGCGCCGCCGCCCCACGGACCTGGCCCGGCAGCAGGCTGCCGCGAGCGTCGGCCAGGGCCTGCTGGTCGCCCGCTACACGGCCTCCTTCGCCCGGTACGGGATCCGCGTCGGCCAGGTCCTGCTGACCACGGACGACACCAGCCGGCGCGCCCACTACCGCAACGCCTACCGGACCCTGGACCAGCTCCTGGCCATGGGCGCGCTGCCGATCGTCAACGAGAACGACACCGTCGCCACGGACGAGATCCGCTTCGGCGACAACGACCGGCTGGCCGCACTCGTCGCCCACCTGGTCCGCGCCGACCTCCTCGTGCTGCTCTCCGACGTGGACGGCCTCTACGACGGCGACCCGTCCCAGCCGGGCACCACCCGGATCGGGGAGGTCCGCGGCCCCGAGGACATCGCCCACGTCACCATCGGCAGTGCCGGCAAGGCGGGCGTCGGCACCGGCGGCATGGTCACCAAGGTGGAGGCCGCCCGGATCGCGGCCGCGGCCGGCATCCCCGTGGTCCTCACCTCCGCCAGCCAGGCCGCGGACGCCCTGTCCGGACGCGAGACGGGCACGTTCTTCCACCGGACCGGCCGCCGGTCCGCCGACCGGCTGCTCTGGCTGCAGCACGCCTCCACCCCGCAGGGCCACCTGGTCCTGGACGACGGCGCGGTGGCCGCCGTCACCGAACGCGGCAGCTCCCTGCTGCCCGCCGGCATCGCGGCCGTCGAGGGCGACTTCTCCGCAGGCGACCCGGTCGAGCTGCGCACCGCGGACGGCCGGCCGATCGCCCGCGGCCTGGTCAACTTCGACGCCAAGGAGATGCCGCAGCTGCTGGGCCGCTCCACTCGCGAGCTCGCGCGGGAACTCGGACCGGAGTACGAACGGGAGGTCGTCCACCGGGACGATCTGGTTCTGCTGCAGGGCTGAGGTTCTGCAAAACCGACGCGAAGCGGGTCCGGGACTGGTCAACTGTGGGTAACGGGCAGACACGCAGGGCAGAGGAGCCGACTGGTGGGACGAGCGCTGACCAGCGTCGCGGGCGGGGGCGGTGAGGACGAGGACCACCAGTCCCGCCTGTGGCACGTCACCCTGAGCGTTTCCGGCAAGCCGGTGGCGCTGGCCGAGGTCCGGCGCGGCCTCGAACAGCTGGCCCACGACCACCCGTTCCTCCTCACCAGCCGGTACGCCGACGACCACGCGGAGATCCGTTACTGGGAGGAGGCCCGCGACCTGCACGACGCGGCGGCGGTCGCCCTGCGGCTCTGGGGCGAACACCGGTCCTCGGCGAAGCTGCCGGCGTGGGAGATCGTCGGCCTGGAGGTCATCGACCGGGCGACGTACCACCAACGCGTCGCCGAGGGCTACGGCCCACCCCCGGCCCACCCGGTCGGCGTCCACCCGTACTGACCCCGCCGCGGTGCGGGCCTGCGCCCGGCGCCGCCGCCGTGTGGGCAGGCGTGCCGCAGGGGTGTCGTCTCGCGGGGTGGAAAGGCCGCCGGTCGGGCGCGGGCGGCGCACTACCCTGGACGGCATGACCTCGCTGAACGACGCCTCCGTCTCGCCCGTCATCGCCACCGCCCGGCGCGCCCGTACCGCCGCCGCGGACATCGCCCCGCTCCCGCGGTCCGCGAAGGACGCCGCCCTGCTGGCCATCGCCGACGCGCTGGAGGCCCGTACCGCCGAGATCGTCGAGGCCAACGCCCAGGACATCGCCAAGGCCCGGGCCGCCGGCACCAGCGAGACCGTCATCGACCGCCTCACCCTCACCCCCGAGCGCGTCGCCGCCATCGCCTCCGACGTCCGCGACGTCGTCGCGCTCCCGGACCCGGTCGGCGAGGTCGTCCGCGGCTCGACCCTCCCCAACGGCATCGACCTGCGCCAGATCCGCGTCCCCCTCGGCGTCGTCGGCATCATCTACGAGGCCCGCCCGAACGTCACCGTGGACGCCGCCGCGCTCTGCCTGAAGTCCGGCAACGCCGTCCTGCTGCGCGGCAGCTCCTCCGCGTACGCCTCCAACACCGCCCTCGTCACCATCCTCCGCGACGCCGTGGAGTCCACCGGCATCCCCGCGGACGCGATCCAGCTCGTCCCCGGCGAGTCCCGCGACTCCGTCCGCGAGCTGATGCGCGCCCGCGGCCTCGTCGACGTGCTCATCCCGCGCGGCGGAGCCTCCCTCATCAAGACGGTCGTCGAGGAGTCCACCGTCCCCGTCATCGAGACCGGCACCGGCAACTGCCACGTCTACGTCGACGCCCAGGCCGACCTCGACACGGCCGTGGACATCCTGATCAACTCCAAGGCCCAGCGGCCCTCCGTCTGCAACGCCGCCGAAACCCTCCTGGTCCACCAGGACATCGCCGCCGCCTTCCTGCCCCGCGCCCTCGACGCCCTCGCCGACGCCGGCGTCACCGTCCACGGCGACGAGCAGGTCCTCGCCGCGGCCCGGGACAGCAAGGTCACCGCGCTGCCCGCGACCGACGAGGACTGGGCCGCCGAGTACCTCTCGTACGACATCGCCGCCGGCGTCGTCGGCTCCCTCGACGAGGCCGTCGCCCACATCCGCCGCTGGACCTCGGGCCACACCGAGGCCATCGTCACCACCTCCCAGGCCGCGGCCCGCCGCTTCACCCAGCTGGTCGACTCCACCACGGTCGCCGTGAACGCCTCCACCCGGTTCACCGACGGTGGCCAGTTCGGCTTCGGCGCCGAGATCGGCATCTCCACCCAGAAGCTGCACGCCCGCGGCCCGATGGGCCTCCCGGAGCTCACCTCCACCAAGTACATCGTCACCGGCGACGGTCACGTGCGGTAATCGCCCGCTGGACTCCGCGTGGCCGAATTCCGGCTTACGGCCTGCCCGGAACCCCTGTCCGGGGCTACGCTGGACCCGTGCCGGACGACGTGGGGGGCAAGCCGTTCCCGGACGACGGGGAGCCCGAAAACGAGCACGACGACCGCGGAGGCGCGGACCAGGACTTCGCCTCCGTGGTGTTCGACGAGGACTTCGTCCGGAACGCCGAGATCCATGAGCCGAGCGCGGCCGAGCGGCTGCGCGAGGCCGAAGCCGCCCGCGCGGCGGTCGCCGGCGGCCGCCCGGTCGACGAGGACCCCTTCGAGGGGTACCCCTACGGATGGCCCCACGGCCTGCCGGACGGCTACGGCCCCGACGACCTCCCGTACGGCGAGCACAACGACCCCTACGACCACGGCCACGGCCCCTACGGGGCCTACGGCGGGTCCATGCGGCCCTACCGGGGCCGGTCCCGCTGGCTGCGCCCGGTGGCCTGGGTGCTCGCCGTGGTCATGGGCATCGGGATGGTCGCGCTGGCCTTCACCGCCGTCTACCGTGGTGCCTCGGGAAGCTCGGGCGACCCGGGACAGACCCCGCCCCCCGCGAGCAGGACGCCCCTGACGGAAGTCGGCGGCGGTGGCGCGTTTACGCACCCCGCCGTGCGCCAACCCTGAAGGTACGACCTCCTCCCGGAGCAGGGAGACGCGCATGGCCGTGCCACGAGATCCATATGACGCCACCCCCGATCCCTTCGGCGGGGGCGAGGACGACTTCCGGTCGGACGAATACCGGTCGGTGGTCTTCGACGAGGACTTCGTCCGGGCTGCGCGCCTCCAGGAGTTCTCCGCCGACGAACGCATGGGGGAACACGCCCGCGCCGTCCGCAGCCGCTCCGTCTGGTCCAGCGGACGGAGCAGGACCGGCACCCCCGGCCGTGCCGCCCGCCAGGGCCTGGTGCTGGTCCTGCTGATCGCGATGGCCTTCGGCGCGGCCGTCTGGATGGGGCTGCGCAACCCCTATGTCGCCCCGCGCGGGAACCGCACCGAGGAGCTGACCAGCACCATCGTCCCGCTGGCCCCGTCGGGGCAGGTGCCCGGCGGCACATCGGCCGGGCTGTTGGCACACAGCCCCGCGGAGCGGTACCGGGTCGGCGCGGCCGGCATCACCCTCCCGGCGGTACGCCGCACCCCGCACTTCACCGACACCCAGGTGGTCGCCGCCCTGAGCATCGCCAAGGACTACCTGGTGCAGTCCTCGCTCGACCCGGACGTGCTCGCCGGGGAGGCGTCCCGCCCGGTCCGCATCCTGCTCGACCCCGACCAGCTGGACCAGTTCGACCGCAGCATGGGCTCCACGGGCGGCGATCCGCACCTCGCCGCCACCGGCTGGCTGGTGCGCTTCGCCCCGGGTACCGCCGTGATGGCCGATTCCCGGGTCCGGGTGAAGGGCACGCTCGCCTTCGACGAGGTCGCCCCCGGAGTGCTGGAGGTGATCTCCGACCACACCTTCGTCTACACCGTGCGACCGGCCGCCGCCGGGCAGGCTGCGGGACAGACCGCGGGACAGACCGCGGGACAGGCCGCCGGATCGGACGGAGCCTCGCTGTTCACCGTCCGGCGCGAACTGCGGATGCGGTTCGACCGGGACGACCTGGTGGCCCGCCGCGCGGAGCTGCTGACCGCGTACGTACAGGCCGGTCCGCACGACTGCGCGGCCGAGCCGTACACCGGCTTCCGGCCGCTGACGGCCGGGACCTCGGCCACCACCACGGGCCCGACGGCCACCGACCCCTTCGCGGACGGCCGGGACCGGCAGGCGGGCGGGCTGTGCGGGGTACTGGCCACCCAGGGCCCGACCGGGGCGCCGCAGCCGCAGGGCCCGGCGGGCACGCAGAGCACGGCAGGCACGCAGGCCCCGGCAGGCCCGGGGCTCGCGCAGGCCCCGGCCCCCGCCGGTTCCGGCCCGGCCGGCTCCGATCGGGCCGCCGCGGCCACCCCGGCCGCGGCCGTCCCGTAGAGCTCGCACCCGGTCCGCGCCCGGCCCGCACCCGCTCCCGGTCACCGGGCCGGCCGGCCCCCGCTCACACCGCCCCGGACGTCAGTCCTGCTGCGCGGAGCCGCCGTCCGCGGAACCCTTTCCGTCCCGGCCGGCCCCGGCGAACTTGTCCCGCAGCGACCCGGCCAGGTCGCCCGCCCCGCCCGCGATATCGCTCACCAGCCTCATCAGCGGGTCCGAGCTCGTCCGCACCGAGTCGGCGTAGTGCGTGGCGGACTGCCGGAAGGAGTCCGTCACCGAGGTGTCCTTGTCCTCCTCGCGCCGCGGGTAGTGGCCGTCCATGATCCGCTGGAAGTCCCGGCTCTCCGACCACTTCTTCAGCTCGGCGGCCCGCACCGTGGTGAAGGGGTGCGTCCGCGGCAGCATGTTGAGGATCTTCAGTACCGAGTCGCGCAGATCGCCGCCCGCCTCGTACTCCTCGGCCTGGGCCAGGAAGGCGTCCACGTTCATCTCGTGCAGGTGGTTGCCGCCGGCCAGCTTCATCAGGCCGCGCATCGAGGCCCGTACGTCCTGACCGACCAGCAGCCCGGCCCGGTCGGCGGACAGCTCCGACTTCCGGAACCACTCCCGCAGCCCCGTGACGATCGCCGTCACCGCCACATTGCCCAGCGGGATCCAGGAGACCTTCACCGCCAGGTTGGTCAGGAACAGCAGGATCGTCCGGTACACCGCGTGACCGGACAGCGCGTGGCCCACCTCGTGGCCGACGACGGCCCGCATCTCCTCCTCGTCGAGCAGCTCGACCAGACCGGTGGTGACCACGATGACCGGCTCGTCCAGGCCGATGCACATGGCGTTCGGCCGCGGGTCCTGCTGCACGTACATCTGGGGGACCTTCTCCAGGTCCAGGATGTAGCAGGCGTCCCGCAGCATCGCGTGCAGGTGCGCGAACTGGGTCTCGCCCACGCGCACCGAGTCCGACAGGTAGAGCAGCCGCAGGCTGCGCTCCGGCAGCAGCCCGCTGAGCGCCTTGAACACCGTGTCGAACCCGCTCAGTTTGCGCAGCGCCACCAGTGCCGACCGGTCCGCCGGATGCTCGTACGCCCGCGAGGAGATCCCGGGGAACCTCCTGCGGTCCCGTGCCGGCACCTTCTCGAAAACCGTGTCAGCCATTGCGCCTCCCCCTTGATCGGACTGCCCTGCCGTACGTCTATCCTCTCCAACGCCTGAGTCGGCGTGAGCGTGCCCCAGGCACCCGCATACGATGTGAGCGAAATCTCGGCCCCGCTCCCCGACCCGATAGGTACCTGTCTGATGAGCCTCCACACCACCGCCCAGAGCCTGGTTCTCCTCGCCTCGGAAGGGGCGGAGCAGCACGGCGGCAACCACGACAGCCTGAACCCGTACCTGACCGGCGGCGGTGCGTTCGTCGCGCTGCTGCTGATGCTGTGGGTGACCACCCGCCTCAACCGCGACCGTTAATCCGACCGCGGCAGCTGCGTCCCGCCCCCGGGCCGGTATGGTCTGCGCTCATGGAAGAGCAGGAAACGCCTACCGGTCCGGTCAAGCGCAGGCTCGGCGTGATGGGCGGGACATTCGACCCGATCCACCACGGACACCTGGTGGCCGCCAGTGAGGTGGCCGCCCTCTTCCACCTCGACGAGGTGATGTTCGTACCGACCGGCGAGCCGTGGCAGAAGTCCGAGCGCGCCGTGTCCCCCGCCGAGGACCGCTATCTGATGACGGTCATCGCCACGGCCTCCAACCCGCAGTTCTCGGTCAGCCGCATCGACATCGACCGCGGCGGCCCGACGTACACCATCGACACCCTGCGGGACCTGCGGCGCCTCAACGACGACGCGGACCTGTTCTTCATCACCGGCGCCGACGCCCTGGCGCAGATCCTCACCTGGCGCGACGCCGAGGAGCTCTTCTCGCTCGCGCACTTCATCGGGGTCACCCGGCCCGGCCACCTGCTCACCGACGACGGCCTGCCCGAGGGCGGCGTCTCCCTGGTGGAGGTCCCGGCACTGGCGATCTCCTCCACCGACTGCCGCGCGCGGGTCGCCGCGGGAGACCCGGTCTGGTACCTGGTCCCCGACGGTGTGGTGCGGTACATCCACAAGCGAGAGCTGTACCGGGCGCCGTAGGGCCGGTACGAGAGGGGCACCGCGGTGAACGACCCACAGGAACCGCAGTTCATCGGCTACGACGAGTACGGCCGGCCGCTGTACCGCCAGGTGCCCGCCGGGCCCCCGCAGCAGTACGGCCAGTACCCGCAGCAGTACCGGCAGCAACCGTACGGCCAGGACGCGTACGAGACGTACGACGCCTACGGGCAGCCGGTCGCCGAGCCCCAGGCGCCCCGGCAGTACCCGCAGCAGCCCGCTCAGCAGTACTACGGCCAGGACGGCTACGGCGGCGTCCACAACGGGTACGACACCGGGCAGATGCCGCAGGTGCAGCAGCAGATGCCCCCGCAGGCCCCATACCGGCAGACGGGGCAGCAGCAGACGGGCCCGCAGCAGACGGGCTCGCAGTGGATCCCGCAGCAGGCGCCCGACCGGGACCCGGCCGCGGACCCCGGCACCGACCCGGACGAGGACGACGGCCCCGGGGCCGGGACCGCGCAGGTGCCCGGACAGCGCCGCCCCGCCCCGGACTACCGGACCGAGCAGTTCTCCTTCCTCGACCAGCCCGACGACGACGCCGACGACGTCATCGACTGGCTCAAGTTCACCGAGAGCCGCACCGAACGCCGTGAGGAGGCCCGGCGCCGCGGCCGCAACCGGGTGATCGCCCTGATGGTCGTCCTGGCCCTGTTCGTCGTCGGCGGCGCCGGCTACCTCTGGTACGCGGACAAGCTGCCCTTCCTCGGCGGCGGCGCCGGCCCGGGCAGGGGCGCCGCCGCGGACACCGGACCGCAGAAGCGCGACATGATCGTCGTCCACCTGCACAACACCAAGAAGGGCGGCACCTCCACCGCGCTGCTCGTCGACAACGTGACGGCGAAGAAGGGCGCCACCGTCCTGCTGCCGAACACCATGACCGTGCCCCGGGACGACGGCAGCTCGGTCGCCCTCGGGAAATCGGTGGAGGAGGACGGCCTCGGCGGCACCCGCGAGGCCCTCGACTCCATGCTCGGCACGCACATCGGCGGCACCTGGCGACTGGACACCCCGTACCTGGAGAACCTCGTCCAGGCGGTCGGCGGCATCGAGGTCGACACCGACACCGCCGTCCCCGCCGACGACGCGGCGAAGACGCCCGCCGTGGGCCAGGGAGCCAAGCAGGGCCTGACCGGGGCCATGGCGGTCGCCTACGCCACCCACCGCGCCCAGGGCGAGCCGGAGGCGAAGCAGCTGGAGCGCTTCGGCAAGGTCCTGTACGCCACCCTGCGCAAGATGCCCGGTGACGAGAGCGCGGCGGTGCTCACCGTGGAGTCGCTCGGCCAGATCCTCGACCCGTCCCTCACCGACAAGGCGCTGGGCGGTTCGCTGGCCCGGCTCGCCGAGCACGCCAAGCTCGGCGCGTACCGGACCGACGTGGTCGCGGTGAAGCCGGACGGCGGCCTGGCCGACGAGGCCGGGCGGAGCGTCGTCAAGGAGGTCCTCGGCGGCAGCGTGACCGCCCCGCAGGGCGCCTCCGCGGCCCCCAGGGTCGGCCTCAAGGACGCCACCGGCAACGAGAAGGCCGTCACCGCGGCCCGGGCCGCGCTGGTCAACGGCGGTTACACGTTCGTGGACGGCGGCAAGGCCGGCCAGAGCCAGGCCGGAACCCAGGTCACGTACCAGGACGACGCGCAGCGGGACAAGGCCGTGGAGGTCGCCAAGACCCTGGGCCTGCCCGAGACCGCCGTGAAGAAGGCCGGGAGCGCGGTCAATGCGGACGTCGTGGTGGTGCTCGGCCGGGACTTCAAGGCGCCGTAGCGGGCGCGAGGCGGACCCGGAGCAGGCCCGGAGCAGGCCCGGAGGCGGGCCGCGGGGGAAACGCGTGGGCGGTGTCGGCCGCCCATGAGACCCTTGTATGGATCTGCCCTCGACCCGAAAGCATGGCTCAGTGACCGCCACGGACCGCTCCATCGAGCTCATCACCACCGCCGCCCAGGCGGCGGCCGACCGGCTCGCGCACGACATCATCGCGTACGACGTCAGTGACGTGCTGTCGATCACCGACGCCTTCCTGCTCGCGTCGGCGCCCAACGACCGCCAGGTCAAGTCCATCGTCGACGAGATCGAGGAGCGCCTCCTCAAGGAGCTCGGCGCGAAGCCGGTGCGCCGCGAGGGCGACCGCGACGCCCGCTGGATCCTGCTCGACTACGTGGACATCGTCGTCCACGTGCAGCACAGCGAGGAGCGCGTCTTCTACGCGCTGGAGCGGCTGTGGAAGGACTGCCCCGAGATCGAGCTGCCCGAGGACGCGAAGCTGACCAAGGGCAAGGCGGAGGAGCACGCCAAGCTGCGTGCCGCGCAGGCCGATGACGACCTGGACGGTGATCTGTTCTGAGCACCACCGGCGAGACCGGCACGGCCCGGAACGAGCGGCCCGGACGCAAGATCGTGCTCTGGCGGCACGGCCAGACCGCGTGGAACCTGGAGCGCCGCTTCCAGGGCTCCACGGACATCGAGCTGACCGAGACCGGTGTGGCGCAGGCCCGCCGGGCCGCCCGGCTGCTCGCCTCGCTGCGCCCGGCCGCCATCGTCGCCTCCGACCTCAAGCGCGCGGCCGCGACGGCCGCGGAGCTCGCGGCCGTCACCGGGCTGCCCGTCACGCACGACCCCGCGCTGCGGGAGACGTACGCCGGCGAGTGGCAGGGCCTGACCCACGACGAGATCGTGGCGAAGTACGGCGAGCAGTACGCGGCGTGGAAGCGCGGCGAGCCGGTCCGGCGCGGCGGCGGGGAGCTGGAGACCGAGGTCGCCGACCGTGCCGCTCCCGTGGTCGCGGACCACGCCGGCCGGCTGGAGGGCAACGGCACCCTGGTCGTGGTCAGCCACGGCGGCACCATCCGGACCACCATCGGCCGGCTGCTGGGCCTCGATCCGTCCTCCTGGGAGAGCCTCGGCGGGCTCTCCAACTGCTGCTGGTCCGTGCTGGGCGAGGGCGCGCGCGGCTGGCGGCTGCTGGAGCACAACGCCGGCACGCTGCCCGAGCCGGTGCTCGGCGACGACGACTGACGGGCTCCGGACAGCGGATTTCGCTTTCCGGCTGGTCACAGGCTATGGTTCTTCTTGTCCGCAGGGAACACCGCAGAAAACAGCGGGGGGAACGGCGGAGAGCAAGGGGCTATAGCTCAGTTGGTAGAGCGCCTGCATGGCATGCAGGAGGTCAGGAGTTCAATTCTCCTTAGCTCCACAGCGGTAAGGATCCCATCCCCGTCAGGGGGTGGGATCCTTCGCGTTTGTCACCTGATGCACGCCCGACCGCCTGCATGGCAGAATCGGACGGCCGGAGGGGGAGACGACGGCCCGGCCGGCTCTGAACGGGAGGGAGTCGCTCACGGATGGGTGCACACCGGCGGCGGTGCGACTGGTGCGACAACGGCACGCCGATCGTGCGGGACATGGACCCGGTCAACCCCGACTACCAGTACTGGTGCGAGGAATGCGCGCGGGCGCTGATCATAAAAGGCGACCCCATCGAGACCTACCGGGAGCTCGAAGGGGAGCCGATCTACGGGCGCCTGCTGGACGAGCACTGCACGCTGAAGCGCTTCTACCAGTTCGCCCGGGCGTGACGTTCCGCCCAAACCGGACATCGCCGAAACCGATTTTTGGTCCTGGGCCATGACCGTGTAATGTTCTGGATGTCGCCAGGGGGAACCGGCAAGGGAAACCGAGCAAGGGCCCGGCGGCAAGAAGCAAGGGGCTATAGCTCAGTTGGTAGAGCGCCTGCATGGCATGCAGGAGGTCAGGAGTTCAATTCTCCTTAGCTCCACAGTGAGGAAGCGGGCCACCCGGATCGGGTGGCCCGCTTCTCGTTGTGTGGTCGCCCGAGCGGCGTCGGAGGCCGCTGCGGTACCCTGACGCCATGCGTGCCGTACGCCTTCTGCTTACCGGGCCGCGCTGAGCAGCCTCGACCTGCTGGTCCACGGGATCACGGTCGAACTCGGCGCGGCGTCCCCTCCTGTGTGAGGGGATTTTTCGTTTGGGCAGGCAGAGACGGCAGAGACGATCGATGGAGCTTGTAGGAATCATGAGCGAGACGAACACCCCGGCCCCCGAGGCGGCCGAGGCGCACCGTTACACGGCCGCCCTGGCCGCCGACATCGAGGCACGCTGGCAGGACGTATGGGACGCGGAGGGCACCTACGAGGCGCCCAACCCGACCGGTGACCTGGCGGGTGACCCGGCCCTGGCCGCGCGGCCCAAGAAGTTCATCATGGACATGTTCCCGTACCCGTCCGGTGCGGGACTGCACGTCGGTCACCCGCTCGGGTACATCGCCACCGACGTGTTCGCCCGCCACCAGCGGATGACCGGCCACAACGTCCTGCACACCCTGGGCTTCGACGCCTTCGGCCTGCCCGCCGAGCAGTACGCGGTGCAGACCGGCACCCACCCGCGGGTGTCGACCGAGGCGAACATCGAGAACATGAAGGTCCAGCTGCGCCGGCTGGGCCTGGGCCACGACAAGCGCCGTTCGTTCGCCACGATCGACCCGGACTACTACAAGTGGACCCAGTGGATCTTCCTGCAGATCTACAACTCCTGGTACGACACCGAGGCGCAGAAGGCCCGCCCGATCGCCGAGCTGGTCGCCGCCTTCGAGGACGGCTCCCGTGAGGTCCCCGGCGGCCGCGCCTGGGCGGACCTGACCGCCGCCGAGCGGGCCGACGTACTGAACGGCTTCCGCCTGGCCTACGCCTCCGACGCGCCCGTGAACTGGTGCCCCGGGCTGGGCACCGTACTGGCCAACGAGGAGGTCACCGCCGACGGCCGGTCCGAGCGCGGCAACTTCCCCGTCTTCAAGTCCCGCCTGAGCCAGTGGAACATGCGGATCACGGCCTACGCGGACCGCCTGCTGGACGACCTGGACGCGCTGGACTGGCCCGAGGCCATCAAGCTGCAGCAGCGCAACTGGATCGGCCGCAGCGAGGGCGCCCGCGTCGACTTCGCGCTGGGCGACGAGGCCATCACCGTCTTCACCACCCGCCCGGACACGCTGTTCGGCGCCACCTACATGGTCCTGGCGCCCGAGCACCCGCTGGTCGAGAAGTTCATCCCGGCCGCCTGGCCCGAGGGCACCCACGACGTGTGGACCGGCGGGTACGCCACCCCCGCCGAGGCCGTGGCCGCGTACCGCAAGCAGGCCGCCTCCAAGTCGGACGTCGAGCGCCAGGCCGAGGCCAAGGACAAGACCGGTGTGTTCACCGGCGAGTACGCGGTCAACCCGGTCAGCGGCGACAAGGTCCCGGTCTTCATCGCCGACTACGTGCTGATGGGCTACGGCACCGGCGCGATCATGGCCGTCCCGGCGCACGACAGCCGCGACTTCGAGTTCGCCCGCGCCTTCGAGCTGCCGATCCGCTGCGTCGTCGAGCCGACGGACGGCCGCGGCACCGACACCGCCGAGTGGGAGGACGCGTTCGTCTCCTACGACGCCACGCTGATCAACTCGGCCGGCGAGGGCATCTCCCTGGACGGGCTGGGCGTCGTCGAGGCCAAGGCCGCCATCACCACCTGGCTGACCGAGCGCGGCATCGGCGAAGGCACCGTCAACTTCCGTCTGCGCGACTGGCTGTTCAGCCGCCAGCGCTACTGGGGCGAGCCCTTCCCGATCGTCTACGACGCGGACGGCGTCGCGCACTCCCTGCCCGAGTCGATGCTGCCGCTGGAGCTGCCGGAGGTCGAGGACTACTCGCCGCGCACCTTCGAGCCCGACGACGCCACCTCCAAGCCGGAGACCCCGCTGTCGCGCAACGAGGCGTGGGTCAACGTGGAGCTGGACCTGGGCGACGGCGTGAAGTCCTACCGCCGCGAGACCAACACCATGCCCAACTGGGCCGGTTCCTGCTGGTACGAGCTGCGCTACCTGGACCCGCACAACGCCTCGGCGCTGGTCGACCCGGAGATCGAGCAGTACTGGATGGGCCCGCGCGAGGGCGCGCCGCACGGCGGCGTCGACCTGTACGTGGGCGGCGCCGAGCACGCGGTGCTGCACCTGCTGTACGCCCGCTTCTGGTCCAAGGTGCTGTTCGACCTGGGCCACGTCTCGTCGGCCGAGCCGTTCCACAAGCTGTTCAACCAGGGCATGATCCAGGCGTACGCCTACACTGACGCGCGCGGCGTCTACGTGCCCGCGGCCGAGGTCGAGGAGCGCGACGGCGGCTACTTCCACCAGGGCGAGCCCGTCAAGCGCGAGCACGGCAAGATGGGCAAGTCCCTGAAGAACGCCGTCACGCCCGACGAGATCTGCGAGGAGTACGGCGCGGACACCCTGCGCCTGTACGAGATGGCGATGGGCCCGCTGGACGTCTCGCGTCCGTGGGACACCCGCGCCGTCGTCGGCCAGTACCGGCTGCTGCAGCGCCTGTGGCGCAACATCGTCGACGAGGAGACGGGCGCCGTCACCGTCGTGGACGGGGAGCCGGACGAGGCCACCCTGCGCGCCCTGCACAAGGCGATCGACGGCGCCGGCGGCGACATGGCCGGCCTGCGGTTCAACACGGCGATCGCGAAGATCACCGAGCTGAACAACTTCCTGACCAAGGCCGGCAAGCCGCTGGAGCGGTCCGTGGCGGAGCGCCTGGTCCTGCTGGTGGCGCCGCTGGCCCCGCACATCGCGGAGGAGCTGTGGCACCGGCTGGGCCACAGCGACTCCGTGGTCCACCGGGACTTCCCGGTGGCCGACCCGGCGTACGTGGTCGACGAGGCCGTCACCTGCGTCGTCCAGATCAAGGGCAAGGTCAAGGCCCGCCTGGAGGTCTCGCCGGCCATCACCGACGCCGACCTGGAGAAGCTGGCGCTGGCCGACGGGGCCGTCGTGGCGGCGCTGGGCGGCGCGGAGATCCGCAAGGTCATCGTCCGCGCGCCGAAGCTGGTCAACATCGTCATCTGAGCGACGCGGTAGGGGTTTCCCCGTACGGGCAGGTTGGGGGTTCGTTTGGAACCTCTGGCCTGCCCGTTGCGTTTACGGTGGAGATGGGTGTGCACGCACTCCCACTCGACCAGGGGAAGGGGCCCGTCATGGAGGCCGCGTTGATCATCTTCGCGCTGATGCTGCTGGCCTTCGTCGGCCTCGGCGCGTACGCCACGGTCAAGGTGGTCGGGGCGGCGAAGCGCGGGGTGGAGCGGACGGTCACCCAGGCGCGGCGCACGGTGGAGGACACCGCGCTGCGGGCCAAGAGCCTCGGCCAGGTGGGCGTCGCCGGAGCCCTGGCACAGCTGAGGCTGGACCTGCGGAGCTCGATGCGCGCCACCCAGCAGGCGCTGCAGGACGGTGTGCGCACGGACACGTCACTACAGGAGTCACTCTCCCTCTTCGAACAGCTGAGCCTGCACGGCTGGGAGCTGGACGAGGAACTGAAGCGGCTGGAGGCCGAGCCGGACAAGGCCCGGGTGCAGGCCGCACTGCCCACGCTGCGCGAGCGCACCCAGCGCATCACCGAGTCCGCGGACTCGCTGCGCTGGGCCGCCCACGAGCGCGCACGCCGCCTCGCGGACGACGACCTGTCCGCCCTCTCCACGCGGATCGGCATGGAGTCGGACGCCCTGCGCGACTGGTCCCGCCCGGACACCCTGGACGACGACCTGGCGGCCGCCCTGGCGGACGACCGGAACCACCCCCCGACCCCGCCCGAACACAGCACCAAGCCGACCTCGGCCCTCCCTCCGTCGAAGCCCCAGCCTGAGTACCCGTGGCAGAAGACCCCGCGCCCGGAGGCAACGACCTGACACGGCCTGACGCGGCTTGACCGAAGCCCCCCAGGGGTGCGGGGAACTGCGTGACCGGCCCCCACCGGCCCGCAGATGAAGGAGGGGGTCCGGGGCACCGCCCCGGTTTCGGGATGGGGGTCCCCCGGACGAAGTCTGGGGGAGGGCGGGGAGGGGAATGGCCCGCGCAGCGGCGCCCGGCCACCTCCCGGCCGGCCACCGGCCGAGCAAGCGGAACCCGTAGTCCGCCCCCTTGCTGCCGCCGCACCCCCACTAGGGGTAACCTCCGCCTCATGTCCCGCCATGTCGCGATCGTCACCGATTCCACGGCCTACCTGCCCCATCAGGCAATGGCGCGGCACGGGATCACCTCCGTCCCCCTCACCGTCGTCCTCGGCGGCGAGGCCCTCGTCGAGGGCACCGAGATCTCCGCCCGCAGCCTCGCCCAGGCCCTGCAGAAGCGCCGCCCCGTCACCACCTCCCGCCCCAGCCCGGAGGAGTTCGCACGCACCTACCGGGCGGCTGCCGACGCCGGCGCCACGGACATCGTCAGCCTGCACCTCTCCGCCGAGTTCTCCGGTACGTACGACGCCGCTGTCGTGGCCGCCCGCACCGCCCCCGTCCCCGTCCGGGTCGTCGACACCGGCATGGTCGCGATGGCCCTCGGCTTCTGCGCCCTCGCCGCCGCCGAGACCGCCGAGGCGGGCGGCACCGCCGACGAAGCCGTGGCGGCGGCCGAGAAGCGCGCTTCGGGCATGGCCGCGTTCTTCTACGTCGACACGCTCGACTACCTCCGCCGCGGCGGCCGCATCGGCGCCGCCCAGGCCCTGCTCGGCTCCGCGCTCGCCGTGAAGCCGCTGCTCCAGCTGGACGGCGGCCGCATCGAGATGCTGGAGAAGGTGCGGACCGCCTCCAAGGCCATCGCGCGCCTCGAAGAGCTCGCCGTGGAACGCGCGGGTTCGGGCGGCGTGGACATCGCCGTGCACCACCTCGCTGCCCCGGAGCGGGCCGAGAAGCTCGCGGAACGACTGCGCGAACGCGTGCCCGGACTGGCCGAACTGCACGTCAGCGAGGTTGGCGCTGTGATCGGTGCGCACACCGGGCCGGGGCTCCTCGCCACCGTCATCTCGCCGCGCTGATCTCACCCCTGAGGGTGAGCCGGTTATCCACAGATGCTGGGCAGCCCACAGGAATCGACGGTTCCGCACGCGGCTGCGGCCGCGTTCCTACCGTCGTGGCATGACATCAGAGACGCACCCCACGCCCACGACGCCCCGCACCGCTCCGCCCGCTCCCCGCACCGCGACGGCGGGGGCGGCGGGAACGGCGACCGCAACCACGACCGCAACCGCGACAGCAACCGCGACAGCAGCCGCATCCCGGACCGCCGCCCGCCCCGCGACTCCGGCAGGAGCCGGCCCCGGCCCCGGCAGCGGCCCCGGTCGCGCGGCGGGCTCGGACAGCCGGTTCCGCAGCCGCAGGATCCGCACGCGCCGCCGCCGGCACCTCCCCGTCGACCACGAGGCGCTGCGCCGCCGCGCGGAGGCCCTGCTCACCGGCTCCCCGACCCCGGCGGCCCCTCCGGTCCCGGCAGCGCCTCCGCTTCCGGTGGACGAGCCGTTCCGCACCCGTCCGGTTTACGCCGGTCCGGCTTCGGCCGGTCGGACACCGCCCGGGCCGACACCGCCCGAGCCGGCCCCCGCCGGCCTGAGCCCGGGCGCCGCGCGCCGCCTGGCGGTGCGGGAGCGGCTTCCCCTGTGGCTGCAGGCCAGGTGCGGGCCGACGCCGCGGTCGCTCGCCGCCGTGACGGTCGTGCTCGTGGCCGGACTCGGCTTCGCGGCGCAGCAGTACTGGTCGGCCCGCCCGGAGCCGGTGACGGCCACGCTGACCGCTCCGGTTCCGGTGGCGGACCGGACACCCATGAGCTCCGCTTCGGTCGGCCCCCGAGTCGTCGTGGACGTCGGTGGGAAGGTGCGGGCCCCCGGGGTGCTGCGGCTGCCCGCCGGATCACGGGTGGCGGACGCCCTGGCCGCCGCCGGGGGAGTCCGGCCGGGCACGGACACCACCGGACTGAACCGGGCCCGGATCCTGATCGACGGTGAGCACGTGCTCGTCGGCACCCCCGTACCTTCGGGGGCGCCGGCCGCCCTGCCGCCCGCTGCGCAGGGCGGCCCGGCCCCCGGCGGCCCGCTCAGCCTCGGCACGGCCACCGTCGAACAGCTCGACGGGTTGCCGGGAGTCGGCCCGGTGCTCGCCCGGCACATCGTCGACTTCCGTACCGTCCGCGGCGGCTTCCGTTCGGTCGAGGACCTGCGTCAGGTCAACGGCATCGGAGAGCGCCGGTTCGCCGATCTGCGCACCCTGGTCCGGCCGTGAACCCCCCGGCCCCCGGCGGGCACGACCCGAGGGCCTCCGACACCGGGGCCTTCGACCCGAGGGCCTCCGACACGGGGGCCTCCGACACGGGGGCCTCCGGATCAGGGCGCCCGGACACCCGGAGTCCCGGCGCCGGCGGACGTCCCGATGCGTTGCCGGAAGACCGCCGTCCCCTCGATCTGCGGCTCGCCGTGATGGCCGGGGCGGCATGGGCCGCCGCCGCGGTCGCGCTGGGCGTGCCGGGGTTCTGGACGGCCCTCGGGGCCGGGCTCGCGGGCACCGGGGCCGGAGTGCTGCTGTGGGCCGGCCGGCGGCGGACGGGGCCGCGGCGGGCGGGGCCGGGGCCGGCGAGGGCCGGGCGCGCGGGGGCCGGGCGGGCGAGGCCGCGGCGGGCGGGGCCGGGGTGGGCCGTGGGGACGGCACTGGGGACGGCCGTGGCGGCCGCCCTGCTCGGGGCGGCCGCCGGGGCCGGTGTGGCCGGCCTGGCCAGGGCCGAGGCGCGGGCCGGTCCGGTGCCCGGGCTGGCGGGGGCGTACGCCCGGGTCGAGGCGGAGCTGACCGTGACCGGGGACCCCCGCCGGACCGGGGCGGGGCCGCCCGGAGTGGTGCTGGACGCGGTGCTGACCGAGGTGACCGGCCCGGACGGGCACGGCAGCCGGGTCCGGACCCCGGTCGTGGTGCTGGCCCGGCACGCAGGATGGGCCCGGCTGCTGCCGTCGACCCGGGTCGCGGTGTCCGGGCGGCTCGCCCCGGCCCGTGGCGCCGGGCCCGCCGTGGCCGTGCTCCGGGTGCCCGGGGCGAGCCCGCCCCGCTGCGTCGGCGGCCCGGACACCGCACAGCGGGTGGCGGGGGCCCTGCGGGCCGGGCTGCGGGAGGCCACCGAGGGCCTGTCCGGGGACGCCCGGGCACTGCTGCCCGGTCTGGTGGTCGGGGACACCTCACGGGTGCCCGACGACCTCCACGAGGCGTTCCGGGCCACGGACCTGCTGCACCTGCTCGCCGTGTCCGGATCCAACCTCACCGTCGTGCTGTTCCTGCTGATCGGACCGCCGGGCAGCGCCCAGTACGCCGAGCGCCGCGGTCTGGCACCCCGGATCGGGCTCTCCCTGCGGGGCACCGCCCTGGCGGGGGCGGCCCTGACCCTGGCGTTCGTCGTGGTCTGCCGGCCCGAGCCGAGCGTGCTGCGGGCAGCGGCCTGCGGATCCGTCACCCTGCTGGCCATCGGCACGGGCAGGCGCCGATCCCTGGTCCCGGCCCTGGCCGCCGCCGTCCTGCTGCTCCTGCTGTACGACCCGTGGCTGGCCCGGAGCCCCGGCTTCCTGCTGTCCGTCCTGGCCACCGGGTCCCTGCTGGTCCTGGCCCCGCGCTGGAGCGGGGCCCTGCAGCGGCGCGGCATGCGGCCCCGGTTCGCCGAGGCGGTCGCGGCGGCAGCCGCCGCGCAGGCGGTGTGCGGGCCGGTGGTGGCGGTGCTCTCGGCCCGGGTCAGTCTGGTCGCCGTACCGTGCAACCTGCTCGCGGAGCCGGCCGCGGGACCGGCCACGGTGCTCGGGTTCGCGGCGCTGGCCGTGGCTCCGGTGTGGATGGCGGCCGCGGAGGCGCTGGCGTACTGCGCCGGGCTGCCCGCCGGGTGGATCGCCCGGGTGGCCCGGGCCGGTGCCGCGCTGCCGGGCGCGGAGCTGGGATGGCCGGGTGGCTGGGCGGGCGGACTGCTGCTCGCCGCCGCCACCGTGTCGGCCGTCCTGATGGCGGCCCGGGTCCTGCGGGCCCGGTGGCTGTGTGCCGCGGTGGCGCTGTTGCTGCTGGTGGCGGTGCTCCGGCCGCCTCCGCTGGTCCGGACGCTGACCGGGTGGCCGCCGCCGGGCTGGCGCTACGTCCAGTGTGCGGTCGGGCAGGGGGACCTCGGCGTACTGGCCGTGGGTCCGGGCACGGCGGTGGTGGTGGACGCCGGCCCCGAGCCCGTGCCGGCCGACCGGTGCCTGCGCGTCCTGGGTGTGAATCGCATCCCACTCCTGCTGCTCACGCACTTCCACGCGGACCACGTGGGCGGCCTGGCGGGGGTGCTGCGGGGGCGGTCCGTGGGGCTGATCCAGACCACCACCCTGGAGGAGCCGCCGGTCCGCGCCCGGTGGGTCCGGCGGGTCGCCGGGGCCGCCCGGATCCCGGTCCTGCCGGCCCTGGCGGGGGAGCGGCGCAGGGCCGGGCCGGTGGACTGGGAGGTGCTCTGGCCGCCGCCGTACGGAGCGGCGCCGGAGGGCCCCAACGACGCCAGCGTGGTCCTGCTGGTCCGTTCCGCCGGGCTGACCCTCTTCCTGGCGGGCGATCTCGAACCACCCGCCCAGCGGGCCCTGCTGACGGACCATCCGGGGCTCGTCCGGGTCGACGTGCTCAAGGTCGCCCATCACGGCTCCGCCCATCAGGACCCGGCCCTGCACGAGCGGTTGCGGCCGCGGATCGCCCTGGTCCCGGTCGGCGCCGGGAACCGCTACGGGCATCCGTCGCCGCACACCCTGGACCGGCTGGCGCAGGCCGGTACGGCGGTCCTGAGGACGGACACGGACGGCTCCGTCGCGGTCACCGGCTCCGGACCGGGAGTGCGGGCGGTCCCGGCCGGCCGGAGGCGCCGGCACCGGGCCGGGCGGGGGCTCGCCGGGCGGAAAGCGTTCTGTTTGCCCGTGCCCCTCCGTCATGATCGAATGCGTCTTCGCAAGCGGGGAGTACGTTCACACAGCACGGGGGTGCATCATCATGTTCGGTCGCCGACGGGGGTTGGAGACGGCCGGAAGTGCCGGTCGGTCCACATCCGCGACACTGACCCTGCCGCCCGCGGCGGGTCTCCTGTCCTGCCACGTCCTGGACACGGTCCACCAGCCGGTACGGCAGGCCCGGTTCGAGGTCACGGACCCGATCGGCCGCCGGATCGTCACCGGCGAGACCGATCCGTACGGCAGCTTCACCGCGCTCCTCCCGGAGGGCGAGTACCGGGTGTCCGTGACGGCCGAGGGCTACGCGCCCTTCCACGGCGCGACCCTGGTCGGCGACGGCGCCCAGCCGGGAGCCGCGGAGATCATCCTGGAACCGGTGGAGCCGCCGCTGCTGCCGCAGCCGGGTCACTGGGAGCTCGATCCGGGCCACTCCGCCATCGCCTTCACGGCCCGCCACATCGGATTCGCCCGGATCAGGGGCCGGTTCAACACGTTCGCGGGGGCGGTCCGGATAGCCGACCGCATGGAGGACTCCTCCATGCACGTGATCATCGACGCGGCCAGCATCGACACCGGTGTGCGGCTGCGGGACGACCACCTGCGCTCGGCGGACTTCCTGGATGCGGCCCGGTACCCGACGGTCGAGTTCTACAGTGAGCGGTTCATCCACCGCAGCGGCAGCAAGTGGGCCGTCGCCGGGGCCCTCACGCTGCACGGCACCAGCCGCTCGGTCACCCTGGACACCCAGTACCTGGGCCTCGGCACGGGTCTGGAGGGCGAGCCCCGCGCGGCCTGCCGGGCCACCGCCGAGCTGCACCGCGAGGACTTCGCCCTGAACTGGCAGTCGATGCTGGCCCAGGGCATCGCGGCGATCGGTTCGAGCGTCGAGGTCGAACTGGACGTCCAGATCGTCCGCAAGGCCTGAGCCCCGCCGCCGCGTCCGACCGTGCTCCGCAGGGTCGGACGCGGGCTCTACGGGGCTTCGAGCCAGCCCTCGTGTTCGTCGGCGAGGGCGTCCAGGGCGCCGGGGTCGAAGCGGCCGTCGGGGTCTTCGACCACGACCAGCCACTGGGCGTCCTCGGCGTCGTCCTCGC
The DNA here is from genome assembly GCF_040684755.1 of Streptomyces sp. NPDC089799. NCBI lineage: Bacteria > Bacillati > Actinomycetota > Actinomycetes > Kitasatosporales > Streptomycetaceae > Streptomyces > Streptomyces sp. NPDC089799. Next base: position 84,063 of record NZ_JBFBGR010000009.1, read on the forward strand.
CGGCCAGGGCGTCCCGCACCAACTGCGGTTCCTCGGCGAGGCCGAAGCGGCCGGTGAGCTCCTCGGCCACTTCCTCGGCGGCGTCGCGGTCGGGCAGGACCAGTACATGTCGCAGGTTCACCGCACCATTCTCGGGCACGCGGAGGAGTGTCGGTCCGCCGTGGGATGCTGGAGCCGATGGCCACCAGGAAGAACTCCACCGATGATCCGCTCGCCCCGCTCACCCTCGCGGTGGGGCAGGAGGAGCTGCTGCTCGACCGCGCCGTGCGGGAGGTCGTGGCGGCGGCCCGTGCCGCGGATCCCGACACCGACGTCCGCGACCTGACCCCGGACCAGCTGCAGCCCGGCACGCTCGCCGAGCTGACCAGTCCGTCGCTCTTCGCCGAGCGGAAGGTCGTGGTCGTCCGCAACGCGCAGGACCTGTCCGCGGACACGATCAGGGACGTGAAGGCGTACCTCGGCGCGCCGGCCGAGGAGATCATCCTCGTGCTGCTGCACGCGGGCGCGGCCAAGGGCAAGGCCCTGCTGGACGCCGCGCGGAAGGCGGGCGCGCGGGAGGTGGCCTGTCCGAAGATGACGAAGGCGGGCGACCGTCTGGCGTTCGTCCGGGGCGAGTTCCGGACGCTCGGGCGCTCGGCCACGCCGGAGGCGTGCCAGACCCTGGTGGACGCGATCGGCAGCGACCTGCGCGAGCTCGCGAGCGCGGCCGCGCAGCTGTGCGCGGATGTCGAGGGCACCATCGACGAGGCCATCGTCGGCCGCTACTACACGGGCCGCGCCGAGGCATCCAGCTTCGAGGTCGCCGACCGCGCGGTCGAGGGCCGGGCCGCCGAGGCACTGGAGGCGCTGCGCTGGTCGCTGGGCACCGGTGTCGCCCCGGTCCTGATCACCAGTGCGCTCGCCCAGGCGGTCCGTGCCATCGGCAAGCTGGCCTCGGCCCCGCGCGGGGCCCGCCCCGGCGACCTCGCCCGGGACCTCGGCATGCCCCCGTGGAAGATCGACCGGGTCCGCCAGCAGATGCGCGGCTGGTCGGCCGACGGTGTCGCCGACGCCCTGCGCGCGGTCGCCGAGGCCGACGCCGGCGTCAAAGGCGGCGGCGACGATCCCGAGTACGCTCTGGAGAAAGCCGTCGTCGCCGTTGCCCGCGCGGCCCGCGCCCGTCGTGCCGCGTACTGACGGGGGAGTCCGGCCCGTCGCCGCCGGCGGCCTCCCGCGCCTTGCGCAGGTGTTCCTTCCAGAGCAGGGCCTGCCCGCTGATCCCGACGAGCCCGGCCACCACGATTCCGCCGGTCGTCGCGGCCTGGCTCCAGGGGTTCGCTGACGCGGCGGGTGCGGCCGTCTGCAGGTCCTGCGCCGCGGTCCCGTTCACGAGCGGTGTCACCTGACGGCACGCCCTGCCGTCGGTGGGCGCGGCATGGGCTCCGCCGGTCCGGGTGGACTGTGGCGCGGTCGGGGTGGCCGTTGCCTCCGGCGACCCGCCCGGCGGGGAGGGAACGGCCTGCTGCGGCTCGGGGGACCTGCTGCCGGTCGCGGTCGTCTCCGTGGGTGGCGCCGCGTCATCGCGGTGGGCGGTCGCCGACGCCCCCAGGACGCCGAGGGCGACGGCCGCGATGATTCCCACCGCGCTGATCAGCCGGCCGAGGCGGCGGATCCGATCCCCGCTGCGGGCCGGGGCCTCGCGTGGATCTCCTCCCATGCCTTCGGCCTGAGGCGGCGGATCGCGCGCCGCACCCCGGCCGGACACGTGCGGGGCATGACGAAGGCCCCGGCCGGCGCCCTGGGGAAGGGCGGCGGCCGGGGCCTCGTTTGGATCTTTTGCGCCGCACCCGCGTGGCGAACGCAGGCCGCGTGCGGCGCTGGGTGCCGGTCAGGAGCGGATGAGAGGGCCCGCTGGGTCCCTTCCGGCGATCACATCGAAGTGCTCAGGCTCAGAGAGCGGCAACCTTGGAGGCCAGCGCCGACTTCTTGTTGGCGGCGGCGTTCTTGTGGATGACACCCTTGGAGACAGCCTTGTCCAGCTTCCGCGACGCGGCACGGGCGGCAGCGGTGGCCTTCTCGGCGTCACCGGCGGCGACGGCCTCGTTGGCCTTGCGGATGAAGGTACGGAGCTCGGACTTGACCGACTTGTTGCGCAGGCGCGCCTTCTCGTTGGTCTTGTTCCGCTTGATCTGGGACTTGATGTTCGCCACGAAAGAGCCTTTTCAGGTTCAGAGTTTGATCTTCGGATTGTGTCCGGCGCGCTGAGAGGGCATGTCAGACACAGCTGCCCACGTTACCAGGAGCCCATTGGACGGCCCAAACCGAGCGCAGTGGCGCAAGCATGGGACCATGGTGGCCTGCGTAACGTTCCGAATTGAGACCCGAGAACCCGAGAATCAGGACACTGCGTGCCCGCCATCCCCAGCCACGTGCCCGAGCCGAGCCGTACCGACCCGGCGCTGATCCGCAACTTCTGCATCATCGCGCACATCGACCACGGCAAGTCGACCCTCGCCGACCGGATGCTCCAGCTCACCGGCGTCGTCGACCAGCGGCAGATGCGTGCCCAGTACCTCGACCGCATGGACATCGAGCGTGAGCGCGGCATCACGATCAAGTCGCAGGCGGTCCGTCTGCCCTGGGCGCCCACCGCGGGTGACGGCCAGGGCAAGACCCACATCCTGAACATGATCGACACGCCCGGGCACGTCGACTTCACCTACGAGGTCTCCCGGTCCCTCGCCGCGTGCGAGGGCACCGTCCTCCTGGTGGACGCGGCCCAGGGCATCGAGGCCCAGACCCTCGCCAACCTGTACCTGGCGATGGAGAACGACCTCGCGATCGTCCCGGTCCTCAACAAGATCGACCTGCCGGCCGCCCAGCCGGAGAAGTTCGCCGAGGAGCTGGCGAACCTGGTCGGCTGCGAGCCCGACGACGTCCTGCGCGTCTCGGCGAAGACCGGCCTCGGCGTGGACACGCTGCTCGACCGCGTGGTCCAGACCGTCCCGGCCCCGGTCGGCGTCAAGGACGCCCCCGCCCGCGCGATGATCTTCGACTCGGTCTACGACTCGTACCGCGGTGTGGTCACGTACGTCCGTGTGGTCGACGGCACGCTCAACAAGCGCGAGCGCATCCGGATGATGTCCACCGGCGCCACGCACGAGCTCCTGGAGATCGGCACCAACTCGCCCGAGATGCTGCCGGCCGACGGTCTCTCCGTGGGTGAGGTGGGCTACCTGATCACCGGTGTGAAGGACGTCCGCCAGTCCAAGGTCGGCGACACCATCACCCAGCAGGTCAACGGCGCCACCGAGTCCCTCGGCGGCTACAAGGACCCGAAGCCGATGGTCTTCTCGGGCCTGTACCCGCTCGACGGCTCGGACTACCCGGAGCTGCGCGAGGCCCTGGACAAGCTCCAGCTCAACGACGCCGCGCTCGTCTACGAGCCGGAGACCTCGGCGGCGCTCGGCTTCGGCTTCCGCGTCGGCTTCCTCGGCCTGCTGCACCTGGACGTGATCCGTGAGCGCCTGGAGCGCGAGTTCGGCCTCGACCTGATCGCCACCGCGCCCAACGTGGTCTACCGCGTGGTCCTGGAGGACAAGACCGAGATCACGGTCACCAACCCGAGCGAGTTCCCCGAGGGCAAGATCTCGGAGGTCTACGAGCCGGTCGTGCGCGCCACGATCCTCGCGCCCACCGAGTTCATCGGCTCGATCATGGAGCTGTGCCAGAACCGGCGCGGCACCCTCCTCGGCATGGACTACCTCTCCGAGGACCGGGTCGAGATCCGCTACACCCTCCCGCTCGCCGAGATCGTCTTCGACTTCTTCGACCAGCTGAAGTCCAAGACCCGCGGTTACGCCTCCCTCGACTACGAGCCCACCGGCGAGCAGGCCTCCAGCCTGGTCAAGGTGGACATCCTGCTGCACGGCGACAAGGTCGACGCGTTCTCCGCGATCACCCACAAGGACGCCGCCTACGCCTACGGCGTGCGCCTGGTCGCCAAGCTGCGCGAGCTCATTCCGCGGCAGGCGTTCGAGGTGCCGATCCAGGCCGCCATCGGCTCCCGCGTCATCGCCCGCGAGACCATCCGGGCCATCCGCAAGGACGTCCTCGCCAAGTGCTACGGCGGTGACATCTCCCGTAAGCGGAAGCTGCTGGAGAAGCAGAAGGAAGGCAAGAAGCGGATGAAGATGGTCGGCTCCGTGGAGGTCCCGCAGGAGGCCTTCATCGCGGTGCTGTCCAGCGACGAGTCCGGCGCCAAGAAGAAGTAGCCGCCGGGCGGTCCCGGCGGCCGGGGCGGGTGACGGCCCGTCACGGGCCGCCCCGCCGGACGGCCGCCGACTCGTCACCGCTCATACGGAATTGGCCCCCGCGCTCCGGCGCGGGGGCTTCTTTCGTTATGAATCGGCCGCCCGCGGGCCCTTACGCACCGGCCGGGCGGCCCCCTACCCTGATCACTGGTTACTCGCCAGTTACACAAGCCCTGCCGCGTGGTCCGGAGGATGTCGTGAGCGACACACAGACGATGATCGAGAACCGCCCGCCCTCCGTGGCGGCCCTCTTCCTTGAGCGTGTCGCAGCAACCCCCGACACCGAGGCGTACCGCTATCCGGTCCCCTCGGCCGCCGGCCGGGGGCCCGACGACTGGAAATCGCTCAGCTGGGGAGAGGCCGCCGAACGGGTCTTCGCCATCGCCGCCGGCCTGATCGAGCTCGGGATCGGCTCGGAGGACCGGGTGGCCCTGGCCTCCGCCACCCGGGTCGAGTGGATCCTCTCCGACCTCGGCGTGATGTGCGCCGGCGGAGCGGTCACCACCATCTACCCCAGCACCAACGCCGACGAGTCGGCCTTCATCCTCTCCGACTCCGACAGCCGGGTGCTGATCGCCGAGGACGCCGCCCAACTGGCCAAGGCCCGCGAGCACCGGGCCGGCCTGCCCTCGCTGCGCCACGTGGTGGTGCTGGAGGCGGCCGACGCCGTACCCGCCGAGGGCGACCCGGAGGGCTGGGTGCTGTCCCTCGCCGACCTGGAGAAGCGCGGCAGCCAGTACCTGGCGAAGCACCCGGCGGCGGTCAAGGAGCGGGTCTCGGCGATCACCGCCGACCAGCTCGCCACCCTCATCTACACCTCCGGAACCACCGGACGGCCCAAGGGCGTACGGCTGCCGCACGACAACTGGTCGTACATGGCCAAGGCGATGGTGGCCACCGGCCTGATCGGCAAGGACGACGTCCAGTACCTGTGGCTGCCGCTCGCCCACGTCTTCGGCAAGGTGCTCACCTCGGGTCAGATCGAGGTCGGCCACGTCACCGCCGTGGACGGCCGGATCGACAAGATCATCGAGAACCTGCCGGTGGTCCAGCCGACCTACATGGCCTCCGTCCCGCGCATCTTCGAAAAGGTCTACAACGGGGTCGCGGCCAAGGCCCGGGCGGCCGGCGGCGCCAAGTACAAGATCTTCCAGTGGGCCGCCGGGGTGGCCCGCGAGTACGCCAAGGTCAGCCAGGACAACTTCCACCGCACCGGCAAGGCGGGCGCGCCCTTCCCGCTCTCCGCCAAGCACAAGATCGCCGACAGGCTCGTCTACGGCAAGATCCGCGAGGCGTTCGGCGGCAACCTCCGCGCCTGCGTCTCCGGCGCCTCCGGCCTCGCCCCGGAGATCGGCTACTTCTTCTCCGGCGCCGGCATCCACATCCTGGAGGGCTACGGCCTCACCGAGTCCAGCGCGGCCTCCTTCGTCAACCCCGGCGAGGCGTACCGCACCGGCACGGTCGGCAAGCCGCTCCCCGGCACCGAGGTCCGCATCGCCGACGACGGCGAGATCCTGCTGCGCGGCCCCGGCATCATGGAGGGCTACCACAACCAGCCCGAGAAGACCGACGAGGTCCTCGAATCCGACGGCTGGCTGCACACCGGCGACATCGGCGAGCTGTCCCCCGACGGCTACCTGCGGATCACCGACCGCAAGAAGGACCTGATCAAGACCTCCGGCGGCAAGTACGTCGCGCCGTCCGAGATCGAGAGCCAGTTCAAGGCGATCTGCCCGTACGTCTCCAACCTCGTGGTGCACGGCGCCGACCGCAACTACTGCACCGCCCTGATCGCCCTGGACGAGCCCTCCCTCCTCGGCTGGGCCGCCGAGAACGGCCTGGGCGGCAAGTCCTACGCCGAGGTGGTCGCGGCCCCCGAGACCAACCGGCTCGTCGAGACCTACGTCCAGACCCTCAACGAGGGCCTGCAGCGCTGGCAGACCGTCAAGAAGTTCCGCATCCTGCCGCGCGACCTGGACGTCGAGCACGGCGACCTCACGCCCAGCCTCAAGCTGAAGCGACCGGCCGTCGAGCGTGAGTTCAAGCACCTGATCGACGAGATGTACGAGGGCGCCCGCGAGGCGTAGCACGCGGGGCGCGGGCGGCCGAGAGCCGTCCGGTGCGGGCCGGAGGCGCCGGCCGGTGCACGACCGGTGCACGGCCGGTGCGCGGCCCCTCACGGCCGGGGGGCCCGCCGCCCGGCCCGGGGCATGCCGGGCGGTGCGGGACAATGGACCCATGCCTTCCGCCCTGCCCGATGGTGAGACCGTGCCCGAGGACGGGTCGCTGCCGTCGCATGCCCTGCGGGGCGCGGCGGCGCGCCCGCTCGGCTTCTACCTGCACGTGCCGTACTGCGCCACGCGCTGCGGGTACTGCGACTTCAACACCTACACCGCCACCGAGCTGCGCGGCACCGGCGGAGTGCTGGCCTCCCGGGACAACTACGCCGACACCCTGACCGACGAGGTCAGGCTGGCCCGCAAGGTGCTCGGCGACGACCCGCGCGAGGTGCGCACCGTGTTCGTGGGCGGCGGTACGCCGACCCTGCTGGCGGCCGGGGACCTGGTCCGGATGCTCGGCGCGATCCGCGACGAGTTCGGGCTGGCGGCGGACGCCGAGGTGACCACCGAGGCCAACCCGGAGTCGGTGACGCCGGAATACCTGGCCGAGCTGCGGGCCGGCGGCTTCAACCGGATCTCCTTCGGCATGCAGAGCGCCCGGCAGCACGTGCTGAAGGTGCTCGACCGCACGCACACCCCCGGGCGGCCGGAGGCGTGCGTGGCCGAGGCGCGGGCGGCGGGCTTCGAGCACGTCAACCTGGACCTGATCTACGGCACCCCGGGCGAGTCCGACGACGACTGGCGGGCCTCGCTGGACGCGGCGATCGGGGCCGGCCCCGACCACGTCTCGGCGTACGCGCTGATCGTCGAGGAGGGCACCGGGCTGGCCCGCCGGATCCGGCGCGGCGAGGTCCCGATGACCGACGACGACGTACACGCCGACCGGTACCTGATCGCCGAGGAGACCCTCGCCGCGGCGGGCTACGGCTGGTACGAGGTGTCCAACTGGGCCACCACGGAGGCGGGCCGCTGCCTGCACAACGAGCTGTACTGGCGCGGCGCCGACTGGTGGGGCGCGGGACCGGGCGCGCACTCGCACGTGGGCGGGGTCCGGTGGTGGAACGTGAAGCACCCGGGCGCGTACGCGGCGGCGCTGGCGGAGGGCCGCTCCCCCGGAGCGGGCCGGGAGGTCCTCTCCGAGGAGGACCGGCGGGTCGAGCGGATCCTGCTGGAGCTGCGGCTGCTGGAGGGCGTCCCGCTGTCCCTGCTGGCGCCGGCGGGCCTGACGGCGTCGCGCCGTGCGCTGGCCGACGGCCTCCTGGAGCCGGCCCCGTACGAGGCCGGCCGCGCCGTCCTCACCCTCCGCGGGCGGCTGCTGGCCGACGCGGTCGTCCGCGACCTGGTCGACTAGCGCGGCTTCCCGCCGCCCTGCGGGCCCTTGCCCCTTTTCCCGTTCACCGGGGCCGCGCCCCGTCAGGGGCGCGGGGAACGGCGCGACCGGCCACGGCCGGCCCGCAGTCGGACACGGGGGCAGGACCCCTTACGGGGGTCCGGGGCGGAGCCACGGTGAACGGGTGAAGTGTGGGGTGGGGCCACGGCTCCGCCGCGTACGGCGCAGCCACGGCTCCGCCGCGTACGGCGCGGTGCGGTGTCAGGCGGGGGCCGTCACGAAGTCGATCAGTTCCTCCACCCGGCCCAGGAGGGTCGGCTCCAGGTCGCGGTACGAGGTGACCCGGGACAGGACGTGCTGCCAGGCCGCGCCCGTGTTCTCCGGCCAGCCCAGGGCGCGGCAGACGCCCGTCTTCCAGTCCTGGCCCGGCGGGACGACCGGCCAGGCCGGGATGCCCAGGGCGGACGGCTTCACCGCCTGCCAGACGTCCACGTACGGGTGGCCCACCACCAGGACGTCCGGGACGGCGGACACCTGCGCCGCCAGGCGGGACTCCTTCGAGCCGGGGACCAGGTGGTCCACCAGGACGCCCAGGCGGGCGTCCGGCGCGGGGCCGAACTCGGCGACGATCGCCGGGAGGTCGTCGATCCCGGAGAGGTACTCGACGACCACGCCCTCGATCCGCAGGTCGTCGCCCCAGACCCGCTCCACCAGCTCGGCGTCGTGCCGGCCCTCCACGTAGATGCGGCCCGCCCGGGCCACCCGGGCCCGCGCCCCCGGGACCGCCAGCGAACCCGAGGCCGTCCGGGCCGGGGCCGCCGGCGCGCGCGAGGGGCGGACCAGCGTCACCACCGCGCCGTCCAGCAGGAACCCGCGCGGCTCCAGCGGGAACACCCGCCGCTTGCCGAAGCGGTCCTCCAACGTCACCGTGCCGGCCTCGCAGCCCACCACCGCCCCGCAGAAGTCCGTACCCGCCACCTCGACCACCAGATCGGGCTCGGCCGCCACCTCCGGCACCGGCTTCGGGCGCTTCCACGCGGGGGTCAGATCGGGGGAGTACTCACGCATCCGGCCGAGGGTAGGGGCACCCGCCCGGAGATCAAGACGACACGCCGAAGCGCTCGGCCAGTGTGGCGCGCTGGGCACGCACGAAGGCCGCGTCCACCACCGCCCCGTGGCCGGGCACGTACAGCGCGTCCTCGCCGCCCAGGGCGAGCAGCCGGTCCAGGGCCGCCGGCCACTGCCGGGGCACCGCGTCCGGGCCCGCCGACGGTTCCCCGGACTCCTCCACCAGGTCCCCGCAGAAGACGACCTCCCGGCCGCCGCCGGGCACGAACACCGCCAGGTCGTGGCGGGTGTGCCCCGGCCCCACGTTGGCCAGGAGCACCTGCACCCCGCCGAGTTCGAGGGTCCATTCGCCCGACACCAGGTGCCGGGGGGCCGTGAGCAGCTCCGCCGACCCGGCCGCGTCCTCCTCCGGCAGTCCGTGGCGCACGGCGTCCCCGCGCAGTTCCTCCCGGCCCGCCGGGCCGCCCAGCAGTCCGTCCAGTCCGACCGCGCCGAAGACCTCCGCCCCGGCGAACGCCGACGCGCCCAGGACGTGATCGAAATGTCCGTGCGTGAATGCGATATGGGTCACTCGGCGGCCGGTCAGCCGCTCGGCCCGAACCCGCAGTCCCGCACCCTCGCGGACGCTCGACCCGGGGTCCACCAGCAGCACCGCGTCGTCCCCCACAACCAGCCCCGCGGTGCAGTCCCAGACCGGGAGACGCAGCCGTCCGGCGCGTCCGGTCAGCCGTTCCCAGCCCGCCTCTTCCCATCGCACGTCCATGGCGCGACGCTACCGTGACGGGCCGCGCGGGCGAGGACCCGACGGGCGGGCGTGACGAGCGCCGCGACGGGCTCCCTTGCCTCGGGCACACCTGCCCGCCGTACACTGACCGGGGGGATCTCTGGCACTCGTACCGCGTGAGTGCCAATCACGGACCGCAGTAGGACGCTCACAGCTGGAGGTGGCACGCGATGCTCAGCGAACGGAGACTCGAGGTGCTGCGCGCCATCGTCCAGGATTACGTCGGGACGGAGGAGCCGGTCGGCTCCAAGGCGCTCACCGAGCGGCACAAGCTCGGCGTCTCGCCGGCCACCGTCCGCAACGACATGGCCGTGCTGGAGGAGGAGGGCTACATCGCCCAGCCCCACACCAGCGCCGGCCGGATCCCCACCGACAAGGGCTACCGCCTGTTCGTCGACAAGCTGGCGGGGGTCAAGCCGCTGTCGACGCCCGAGCGCCGCGCCATCCAGAACTTCCTCGACGGGGCCGTCGACCTCGACGACGTCGTCGGCCGCACCGTCCGGCTGCTCGCGCAGCTGACCCGGCAGGTCGCCGTCGTCCAGTACCCGTCGCTGACCCGCTCCACCGTCCGGCACGTCGAGCTTCTCCTGCTGGCCCCGGCCCGCCTGATGCTCGTCCTGATCACCGACACGGGCCGGGTCGAGCAGCGCATGGTGGACTGCCCCTCGCCGTTCCCCGAGCAGTCCCTGGCGGACCTGCGGGCCCGGCTCAACGGCAAGGTCGTCGGCCGCCGCTTCGCGGACGTGCCGCAGCTGGTGCAGGACCTGCCGGAATCCTTCGAGGCCGAGGACCGGGCGACGGTCCAGACGGTCCTCGCCACCCTCCTCGAAACGCTCGTCGAGGAGACCGAGGAGCGGCTGATGATCGGCGGCACCGCCAATCTCACCCGCTTCGGACACGATTTCCCCCTGACCATCAGGCCGGTGCTGGAAGCACTGGAGGAGCAGGTCGTGCTCCTCAAGCTGCTCGGCGAGGCCAACGAGTCGGGGATGACCGTACGCATCGGCCACGAGAACGCCTACGAAGGACTCAACTCCACGTCCGTCGTCTCGGTCGGCTACGGTTCGGGCGGCGAAGCAGTCGCCAAACTCGGCGTGGTCGGCCCGACCCGCATGGACTACCCCGGAACGATGGGAGCGGTACGCGCAGTGGCACGTTACGTCGGACAGATCCTGGCGGAGTCGTAAGTGGCCACGGACTACTACGCCGTACTCGGCGTGCGCCGCGACGCATCGCAGGACGAGATCAAGAAGGCGTTCCGCAAGCTCGCCCGTGAGCTCCACCCGGACGTGAACCCCGATCCCAAGACGCAAGAGCGTTTCAAGGAGATCAACGCCGCGTACGAGGTGCTGTCGGACCCGCAGAAGAAGCAGGTCTACGACCTCGGCGGCGACCCGCTGTCCGCCTCCGGCGGCGGCGGTGGCGCGGGTGGCTTCGGAGCGGGTGGCTTCGGCAACTTCTCGGACATCATGGACGCCTTCTTCGGGCAGGCGTCCCAGCGCGGTCCGCGCTCGCGCACCCGGCGCGGCCAGGACGCGATGATCCGCCTGGACCTGGAGCTGGACGAGGCCGCCTTCGGCACGACCAAGCCGATCCACGTGGACACGGCGATCGTCTGCACCACCTGCTCCGGCGAGGGCGCCGCGCCCGGCACCTCCGCGCAGACCTGCGACATGTGCCGCGGCCGCGGCGAGGTCTCCCAGGTCACCCGGTCCTTCCTCGGCCAGGTCATGACCTCCCGCCCCTGCCCGCAGTGCCAGGGCTTCGGCACCGTGGTCCCGACCCCGTGCCCGGAGTGCGCCGGCGACGGCCGGGTCCGGTCCCGCCGCGACCTGACGGTCAAGATCCCGGCCGGTGTGGAGAACGGAACCCGGATCCAGCTGGCCGGCGAGGGCGAGGTCGGCCCCGGCGGCGGCCCGGCCGGTGACCTGTACGTGGAGATCCACGAGCTTCCGCACCCGGTGTTCCAGCGGCGCGGCGACGACCTGCACTGCACCGTCACCCTCCCGATGACGGCGGCCGCGCTGGGCACCAAGTGCCCGCTGGAGACGCTCGACGGCATGGAGGAGGTCGACATCCGGCCCGGTACCCAGTCCGGCCAGTCGATCCCGCTGCACGGCCGCGGCGTCACCCACCTGCGCGGCAACGGGCGCGGCGACCTGATCGTCCACGTCGAGGTGCAGACCCCGGCCAAGCTGGACGCCCAGCAGGAGGACCTGCTGCGGCAGCTTGCCAAGCTGCGCGGCGAGGAGCGCCCGATGGGCCAGTTCGCGCCGGGCCAGCAGGGCCTGTTCAGCCGGCTCAAGGACGCCTTCAACGGTCGCTGAGCCGCCTCCCGCCGCCGCGGCGCCCCCCGCCGCGGCGCGGTGCCTGGCCGGTTGCGCAACCGGACTATGCCAGGCGAATGGAACGATTCGGCGCGGTGCGGGGGACGTGGCACGATGCAACTCATGTCCTCCGCACCGAACGGTCTCCACCAGTACCCGATCGTGCAGGCCCCCATGGCGGGCGGAGCGTCCTGCCCGCCCCTCGCCGCCGCCGTCTCCGAAGCCGGCGGGCTGGGCTTCCTGGCCGGCGGCTACAAGACCGCCGACGGCATGTACCAGGAGATCAAGCTCCTCCGCGGGCTCACCCGGCGGCCGTTCGGCGTCAACCTGATCCTCCCGCAGTACGGGCACACCGACCCGGCGGCGGTCGAGGTCTACCGGGGCCAGCTGGCCGGCGAGGCCGGCTGGTACGAGGTCTCGCTCGCCGCGGAGGACACCGCGGGCACCACAGACGACGCCTACGACGCGAAACTGGCCATTCTGCTGGAGGACCCGGTCCCCGTCGTCTCCTTCACCTTCGGGTGCCCCTCTGCGGCCGCCCTCACCGCCCTGCGCCGGGCCGGTACGTTCACCATGGTCACGGTCACCTCGGTCGCCGAGGCCCGGGCCGCCCAGGACGCCGGTGCCGACGCCCTCTGCGTGCAGGGCATCGAGGCGGGCGGCCACCAGGGCACCCACCGCGACGACCCGAAGGCCGACGGCACCGGCACCGGCCTGCTCGCCCTGGTCGGCCAGGTGCGGGAGGCGGTGGCGCTGCCCCTGGTCGCGGCCGGCGGACTGATGCGCGGCTCGCAGATCGCCGGGGTGCTCGCGGCCGGCGCGGTCGCGGCCCAGCTCGGCACGGCGTTCCTGGCCTGTCCCGAGTCGGGGGCGCACGCCCTGCACAAGAAGGCGCTGACCGACCCGCTGTTCCCCCGTACGGAACTCACCCGGGCGTTCTCCGGCCGCCCCGCCCGCGGTCTGGTGAACCGGTTCATGCGGGAGCACGGGCCGTATGCCCCGGCCGCCTACCCCCAGGTCCACCATCTGACCTCCGGGCTGCGCAGGGCCGCGGCGGAGGCCGGTGACCCGCAGGGCATGGCACTGTGGGCGGGCCAGGGGCACCGGCAGGCGCGTTCGCTGCCGGCCGGGCAGCTGGTGGAGGTCCTGGCGGCCGAAGTGGCCGAGGCGCAGAGCGCGTTGCAGGTGGTACGGAGAAGGAGTACGTCATGACGGCCCCGGTGTTCGTGGTCGAGGAGGTCCCGGCGGGACCGCGGTTCGTGCTGGACGGGCCGGAGGGCCGGCACGCGGTCTCGGTGAAGCGGCTGGAGCCCGGCGAGGCGGTGGTCCTCACCGACGGCCGCGGCGGCTGGGCGGACTGCGTGGTGACCGCGGCCGAGGGCAAGGACCGGCTGCACGTCGACGTGGCCGGGGTCCGTGCCGAACCGGAGCCGCCGGTGCGGATCACGGTGGTCCAGGCGCTGCCCAAGGGCGACCGGGGCGAACTGGCGGTCGAGACCATGACCGAGACCGGGGTCGACGCGGTGGTGCCGTGGCAGGCCGCCCGCTGCATCACCCAGTGGCGCGGCGACCGGGGCGCCAAGTCCCTCGGCAAGTGGCGGGCCACCGCCCGGGAAGCCGGCAAGCAGTCCCGCCGGGTCCGGTTCCCCGAGGTGACGGAGGCCCTGTCCACCAAGCAGGTGGCCGCGCTGCTGGCGGAGGCGGACCTGGGCGTCGTCCTGCACGAGGACCGGGAGCACCCCTCGGAGGCGCTCGCCACGGCGGAACTCCCCGCCTCCGGCTCGATCGTCGTGGTGGTCGGCCCCGAGGGCGGTGTCTCCCCTGAGGAGCTGGCCGTGTTCGCGGAGGCCGGTGCCCGGCCGTACCGGCTGGGGCGCTCGGTGCTCCGCACGTCCACGGCGGGCACCGCCGCGGTCGCGGTGCTGCTGGCCCGTACCGGCCGCTGGGCGTGACCCGCCGGATACCATGCGGGCGTAGTGATCATTGAGGACCGGGAACACGGGAGGCGACGGCCATGGCCGGGGAACCGCAGGCGGACTGCCTGTTCTGCAAGATCGTCACGGGTGAGGTGCCCGCGACGATCGTCCGCGAGACCGACACCACCGTCGCCTTCCGCGACATAAACCCCCAGGCTCCGACGCACGTGCTGGTGATCCCCAAGGTGCACTTCCGCGACGCCGCGGAGCTCGCCGCCGGCGACCCGCAGGCCATGGCGGACGTACTGCGCGAGGCCGGAGAGGTCGCCGCGCAGGAGAAGCTCGACGAGCACGGCGGCTACCGGATCGTCTTCAACACCGGCGCCGGCGCCGGCCAGACGGTCTGGCACACGCACGCCCACGTGCTGGGCGGCCGCGGCTTCAACTGGCCGCCCGGATAGCAACCGACCGGGGCGCGGCACCGGCCGCGCACCGAAAAGGAATGGCCGCAGTACCGGAACCGGCGTAGGAATCAGGCATGTCCGCACGTGAATTCGTCGTCCTCGGCACCGCCAGCCAGGTGCCCACGCGTCACCGCAACCACAACGGCTACCTGCTGCGCTGGGATGGCGAGGGCATCCTCTTCGACCCCGGAGAGGGCACCCAGCGGCAGATGCTCCGGGCCGGCGTGGCCGCGCACGACATCAACCGGATCTGCGTCACGCACTTCCACGGCGACCACAGCCTCGGCCTCGCCGGGGTGATCCAGCGGATCAACCTCGACCGGGTCCCGCACCCGGTCGCGGCCCACTACCCGGCCTCCGGCCAGGCGTTCTTCGACCGGCTGCGGTACGCCACCGCCTACCGCGAGACCGTCCTGCTCGACGAGGAGCCGGTGACCGGGGACGGAGTCCTGGCCACCGGCCCCTCGTACGTGCTGGAGGCCCGCAGGCTCTCCCATCCGGTGGAGTCCTTCGGCTACCGGATCACCGAGCCCGACGGCCGCCGGATGCTGCCCGAACTCCTCGCCCGGCACGGGATCACGGGCCCGGACGTCGGCCGCATCCGGCGCGAGGGCGTGCTGAACGGCATCACCCTGGAGCAGGTCAGCGAGGAGCGGCGCGGGCAGAGCTTCGGATTCGTCATGGACACCGGGCTCTGTTCCGGCGCGGCCGAACTCGCCCAGGACTGCGACATGCTGGTCATCGAGTCCACCTTCCTCGACGAGGACGAGAACCTCGCCGTGGAGCACGGCCACCTGACGGCCGGCCAGGCCGCCGGCATCGCCCGCGACGCCGGCGTCCGGCACCTGGTGCTCACCCACTTCTCGCAGCGCTACGGCGACCCCGCGGAGTTCGAGCGCCAGGCCCGCCGGGCCGGCTTCGAAGGGGACCTCACCATCGCCGCCGACCTCATGCACGTCCCGTTCCCCAAGCGGGGCTGACCTTCCTCGCCGGAACCCCTGCCGGAATCCCCACCGGAGTCCCGGTCGCGCGGGGTTCCGGGTGCGTCGGGGACCTGCGGGACGGGCATCACCGGGGTGACGTGGGACACACTGGGTTTGCGCCGTCGGCGGGCGGGCAGGACTGACAGCTTTCACCGAGGAGGGGGAGCCGAAGTGACCGGTCGGAGCAGCAGAGACGGATCCCACGCGGCCCCGCGCGAATCCCACGCGGCCCCGCGCGGCTCGCACGCGGTCCCGCGCGCGGCCGCCCTGGACCCGCTCGCGGCGCTGCGCACCCCGCAGGACCCCGACTGCGACGTGTTCCTGACCGGCAGCGTCTTCCTCGACATCATCTTCACCGGCCTGGACTCCGCCCCCGTGATCGGTACGGAGTCCTGGGCGCGCGGCATGGGCTCCAGCCCCGGCGGGGTGGCCAACATGGCCACCGCCCTGGCCCGCCTCGGGCTGCGCACCTCGCTGGCCGCCGCGTTCGGCGACGACCACTACGGCGAGTACTGCCGGGACGCCCTCGAACAGGGCGAGGGCATCGACCTGTCCCTGTCCCGGACCGTCCCCGGCTGGCACAGTCCCGTCACCGTCTCCATGGCCTACGACGGCGAACGCACGATGGTCTCGCACGGGCACGAGGCCCCTCCGCCGGACGGCACCGGCGCCGTACCGGACGGCCCCCCGCGCGCCCGGGCCGCGGTGGCCTCGCTGGCCCCCGGCCGCCGCGCGGGGTGGATCGCGGAGGCCGCCCGCGGCGGGGCCAGGGTCTTCGCCGACGTCGGATGGGACGAGAGCGGGGTGTGGGACCCGGACGCCCTGGTGGACCTGGAGCACTGCGAGGCCTTCCTGCCCAACGCCGGGGAGGCCATGCGCTACACCCGGACCGACTGTCCGCGCGCCGCGGCCCGGGCGCTGGCCGAGCGGGTGCCGATCGCCGTGGTCACGCTGGGTGCGGAGGGTTCGTACGCGGTGGACGGCCGGACCGGGGAGACGGCGGAGATGCCGGGCATCACCGTCGACGCCCTCGACCCGACCGGTGCCGGCGACGTGTACGTGGCCGGCTTCGTCACCGGGACCCTGGCCGGCTGGCCGCTCGCCGACCGGCTGGCCTTCGCCGGCCTGACCGCCGCCCTCTCGGTGCAGGAGTTCGGCGGCTCGCTGTCCGCCCCGGGCTGGGAGGAGGTCGCCCACTGGTGGCGGTCCAGGCCCGAGCATCCGGCGCGGTACGCCTTCCTGGAGGGCCTGCTCGGCGAGGAGCTGCTCGGGCGGGCCGACGGGCCGCCCGCCGTGCCGGCCGGGGCCTCGGTGCGCCGGCGGGCGGTGCCCACGATCGGGTTCCGGCACTCCGCGTAGCCGGTTGTCCGGCCGGTGGAAAACCTCTCGGGCATCACCCGGGTGCGTCGTACCCTTGGTACTCCAGAGGTCGTCGACTGGCGAGACCCCGCAACGGGAGGTATGTGCAGGCCACAGGGCCGGCCCATGACGCAGACACCCACAGACCGGACCCCGCTCCTGCCGGGGCAGGCACGCGCCGAGTTCAGCGTTCCGGCCAAGCACCCGATGGTCATGGTGCTCGGCTCGGGAGACTCCCTGCTGCGCGTGATCGAGAACGCCTTCCCGCAGGCCGACATCCATGTCCGGGGAAACGAGATCAGCGCGGTCGGCGACGCCAAGGACGTCGCCCTGATCCAGCGCCTGTTCGACCAGATGATGCTGGTGCTCCGCACCGGGCAGCCGATGACGGAGGACGCAGTGGAACGGTCGATCGCGATGCTCCAGGCCAACGAGAACGGCGGCGGCGCGGCGGAGACCCCCGCCGAGGTGCTCACCCAGAACATCCTGTCCAACCGCGGCCGCACCATCCGCCCCAAGACGCTCAACCAGAAGCGGTACGTCGACGCGATCGACAAGCACACGATCGTCTTCGGCATCGGCCCCGCCGGTACCGGCAAGACCTACCTCGCCATGGCCAAGGCGGTCCAGGCCCTGCAGTCCAAGCAGATCAGCCGGATCATCCTGACCCGGCCCGCCGTCGAGGCGGGTGAGCGGCTCGGCTTCCTGCCCGGCACGCTCTACGAGAAGATCGACCCGTACCTGCGCCCGCTGTACGACGCGCTGCACGACATGCTCGACCCGGATTCCATTCCGCGGCTCATGGCGGCCGGCACCATCGAGGTCGCCCCCCTCGCCTACATGCGCGGACGCACCCTGAACGACGCGTTCATCATCCTCGACGAGGCGCAGAACACGAACCCCGAGCAGATGAAGATGTTCCTCACCCGGCTCGGCTTCGACTCCAAGATCGTCGTCACGGGTGACGTCACCCAGATCGACCTTCCCGGAGGCACCAAGTCCGGCCTCCGCCAGGTCCGGGACATCCTGGAGGGCGTACCGGACGTGCATTTCTCGTTGCTCACCTCCCAGGATGTCGTCCGGCACAAGCTCGTCGGCCGTATCGTCGACGCGTACGAGCAGTACGACAGCCGAAACGGGCTGTGACTTTTCAACGAGAGTAGAGCCGAACAGCACCATGTCGATCGACGTCAACAACGAGTCCGGAACCGAGGTCGACGAGCAGGCGATCCTCGACATCGCCCGCTACGCGCTCACCCGGATGCGGATCCACCCGCTGTCCGAGCTGTCCGTCATCGTCATCGACGCCGACGCGATGGAGCAGCTCCACATCCAGTGGATGGACCTGCCCGGACCGACGGACGTCATGTCCTTCCCGATGGACGAGCTCCGGCCGCCGGCCAAGGACGACGAGGAGCCCCCGCAGGGGCTCCTCGGCGACATCGTGCTCTGCCCGGAGGTCGCCAAGAAGCAGGGTGACGAAGCCCCGACGCAGCACTCCATGGACGAGGAGCTCCAGCTGCTCACCGTCCACGGAGTGCTGCACCTGCTGGGCTACGACCACGAGGAGCCGGACGAGAAGGCCGAGATGTTCGGTCTCCAGGCGGCCATCGTGGACGGCTGGCGGGCCGAGCGCGGCATGACCGGCCCCTCGCCGGCCCCGACCGTCTCGTGACGCCCGGCCAGCTGATCACCGGGGCGGTCCTGCTGGTCATGGTCGCCTGGCTGGCGGCCTGCGCCGAGGCGGGCATCGCCCGCGTCTCCAGCTTCCGCGCCGAACAGGCCGTCCGGGAGGGCCGCCGCGGCAGCGCCAAACTGGCGCAGGTGGCCGCCGACCCCACCCGGTACGTCAACGTGGCGCTGCTGGTCCGGGTGACCTGCGAGATGGCCGCCGGCGTGCTGGTCACCTACGTCTGCCTCGACCACTTCGGCGAGAACTGGACGGCGCTGCTCGTCGCGATCGCGGTGATGGTGCTGGTGTCGTACGTGGCGGTGGGCGTCTCGCCCCGCACCATCGGCCGCCAGCACCCGCTGAACACCGCGACCGCGGCCGCGTACGTGCTGGTCCCGCTGGCCCGGATCATGGGCCCGGTCCCGCAGCTGCTGATCCTCGTCGGCAACGCGCTCACCCCCGGCAAGGGCTTCCGCAAGGGGCCCTTCGCCTCGGAGGCCGAGCTCCGCGCGATGGTCGACCTCGCGGAGAAGGAGTCGCTGATCGAGGACGAGGAGCGCCGCATGGTGCACCAGGTCTTCGAGCTCGGCGACACCCTGGTCCGCGAGGTGATGGTGCCGCGGACCGACCTCGTCGTCATCGAGCGCTTCAAGACGATCCGCCAGGCCACCACCCTCGCCCTGCGGTCGGGCTTCTCGCGGATCCCGGTCACCGGCGAGAACGAGGACGACATCGTCGGCATCGTGTACCTCAAGGACCTCGTCCGGAAGACCCACATCAGCCGGGACTCCGAGTCCGACCCGGTGTCCACGGCGATGCGCCCGGCGACCTTCGTGCCCGACACCAAGAACGCGGGCGACCTGCTTCGGGAGATGCAGCAGATCCGCAACCACGTCGCCGTGGTCATCGACGAGTACGGCGGCACGGCCGGCATCGTCACCATCGAGGACATCCTGGAGGAGATCGTCGGCGAGATCACCGACGAGTACGACCGGGAGCTCCCGCCGGTGGAGGAACTGGGCGGGGACCGCTACCGGGTGACGGCACGGCTGGACATCACCGACCTCGGCGAGCTGTTCGGCATCGACGCCTTCGACGACGAGGACGTGGAGACGGTCGGCGGCCTGCTGGCCAAGGCGCTGGGCCGGGTGCCGATCGCCGGGGCCACGGCCCTGGTGGAGCTGCCCGACGGCCGCTCGCTGCGGCTGACCGCGGAATCCCCGGCCGGCCGCCGGAACAAGATCGTCACGGTGCTCACGGAGCCGGTCCCGGCGCCCGCCGACGAGGAGGAGACGACGGGATGACACCGGCGGAGCTGCGCGCCTTCTGCCTCGGGTTCAACGCGGCGGTGGAGGAGTTCCCCTTCAATCCCGAGACCTCGGTCTTCAAGGTGCTCGGCAAGATGTTCGCGCTGTCGCAACTGGACTCGGACCCGCTCAAGGTCAGCCTGAAGTGCGAACCGGAGCTCGCGGTCCGGCTCCGCGCCGAACACGAGGCCGTCGCCCCCGGCTACCACCTGAACAAGCGGCACTGGAACACCGTGACGGTGGACGGCCTGCCGGAACGCACGGTCCGCGAGCTGATCGAGGACTCGTACGACCTGGTGGTCGCCGGACTGCCGCGCACGGAACGGCTGCGGCTGGACCGCCCTTAGGAACCCGGATCGGGCCGCCCCGGCGCAGGTGTTTCACGCCGCCGCCGGGGCGCCTATGCTGTCGCGACCCCACACGCCACGCGACACCCCCGGAGCCCCCCGTGTCCGTCCGTACCGCCCGTCTGGCGACCGCCGCCCTGCTGACGTCGATGCTCCTCACCGCGTGCGACGGCGCCGGCTCCGGGAACGCGTCGGCGCCGCGGACCCCGGCGAAGGCGGTGCTCGCCGAGGCGGACCTGCCGGAGGGCTGGAGCCCGGCCACCTCACAGGAACAGGGCGACTCCTCGCCGGTCGACAGGCCGGAGTGCCAGGTGCTGGCGGACCTGGTGGAAGCCGGTCGACCGGCGCGGGTGGGACGGGGCGCCGTGGGAGCGAGGTTCGCGAACGCCGGTGGGGTCGCCTACGAGACGAACGTGTTCGAACTCGGTGAGGCGAATGCGGCCGCGTTCCTGAAGGAAGTCGAGAACGCCGTGGGGGCCTGCGGCACCTTCACCACCACCGGGGAGGCGGACGGCGGCGCCGAGCCGTCGCTGCCGGTGCACGCCCGACCGCTCGCGGCGGATCCGGCGGGGGACGGCAGCTACGGTTTCTCCACGGAGCTGGTCCTCGACTCCGACATGTCGATGCACACGTCGGTGGTGCTCGTCCGCCGCGGCGGACTGATCGCCGTATCCGATGGCGAGTCCGCCGACGGACCGCCGGACACCAAGGAGTTCCGGCAGTTCACCGGCCTGGTCGCGGACAAGCTGACGGGACGGGCCGACCGGTCGGCGTGAGCTGCGGAACGGGGCCGTTGCGCGGCGGCGACCGTGCCCTCCTTATGCTTTCGACCATGACCGACACCACAGCGCTCGACCCCGAGGACAGCAAGATCATCACGCTGGCGCGCAGCGCCCGCGCCCGCAACGGGGTGCCCGAGGGCGCCGCGGTCCGCGACGAGACCGGCCGCACCTACGTGGCGGGCACCGTGGACCTGGACTCGCTCAAGCTCAGCGCCCTCCGGACCGCCGTCGCCATGGCCGTGGCCAGCGGTGCGCAGTCCCTGGAGGCCGCCGCCGTGGTCAGCGCCGCCGACGCCCCCGCCGACGAGGACCGCGCCGCCGTCCGCGACCTGGGCGGCCCGGACACCCCGGTCCTCCTGGCCGCCCCCGACGGCACCCTCAAGTCCACGACGAAGGCCGGCTGACCGCGGCGCTCCCCGCTGTGGGCGGGCCTGCTCCCGGGCCGGGCAGGCCAAGGCCGGGCCGGACGACTACGCGGCCAAGCCCGCCCCGGCCGGCCGCCGCCGGATGACCATCGCCATCAGCGCGGCCACCGCGCACAGCGCACCCGACGCGTACCACACCACGTCGTACGACCCGAACACGTCCCGCGCCAGGCCGCCCAGGAACGCCACCAGCGCCGCCCCCACCTGGTGCGAAGCGAGCACCCACCCGAAGACGATCGCGCCGTCCTCCCCGTACTGCTCGCGGCACAGCGCGATCGTGGGCGGCACCGTGGCCACCCAGTCCAGCCCGTAGAAGACGATGAAGAAGACCATCGGCGGGTGCACGGACGGGGCCAGCAGCATCGGCAGGAACAGCAGCGAGATCCCGCGCAGCGCGTAGTACACCGCCAGCAGGCGGCGCGCGTCGAACCGGTCGGTGAACCAGCCCGAGGCCACCGTGCCGATCACGTCGAAGACGCCGATCACCGCGAGCAGCCCGGCGGCCGCCGTCACCGGCATCCCGTGGTCATGGGCGGCGGGTACGAAATGGGTCTTGACCAGGCCGTTCGTCGAGGCGCCGCAGATCGCGAAGGTGCCCGCCAGCAGCCAGAACGGCCCGGTCCGCGCTGCCTTGAGCAGTACGGTCACCGCTCGCCGTGCCGCCCCCGGCACCGGGTCGGGCCTGGGCGCGTACTCCCCGCCGTACGGTGCCAGACCCACGTCCGCCGGATGGTCGCGCAGCAGCAGCCAGACGAAGGGCACCACGGCGAGCGCGGTGAGCGCCACCGTCACCGCCGCGGGCCGCCAGCCGTGTTCGGCCACCAGCCAGGACAGCAGCGGCAGGAACACCAGCTGGCCGGAGGCGCCGGCCGCGGTCAGGATGCCGGTGACCAGGCCGCGCCGGGCGGTGAACCAGCGGTTGGTGACGGTCGCCGCGAAGGCCAGTGCCATCGACCCGCTGCCCAGCCCGACGAGCACGCCCCAGAACAGGACCAGCTGCCAGGCCGCCGTCATCCACACCGTGGCCACCGAACCGCCCGCGATCACGGTCAGCGCGCAGGCCACCACCCGGCGGATGCCGAAGCGGTCCATCAGGGCGGCGGCGAACGGCGCGGTCAGCCCGTACAGCGCCAGGTTGACCGAGATGGCGAAGCCGATGGTGCCGCGGGACCAGCCGAACTTGTGGTAGATGTTTGGGGCATCAGCAAGGCAGGCCAAGGGGGGACCACCACAGATGGATGTCACCGTCTACGTACGACTCAGCCTCGATCAGCACGGCGATGAACTGGGCGTGAAGCGGCAGGAGGAAGAGTGCCGGGCCTTCGCCGCAGCCCGTGGCTGGACCGTACGGGAAGTGATCGCGGACAACGACGTCAGCGCCACCTCGGGCAAGGTGCGGCCAGGGTTCGAGCGGCTGTTGGTCTCCAAGCCGGGCGCGATCCTCTGCTGGCATACGGACAGGCTCGTACGCAAGACCGAAGACCTGTTGCGCGTGATCGCGCTCGGCGTCAACGTCCACGCCATCCACGCCGGACACCTGGACCTCGCGACTCCGGCCGGTCGGGCCACGGCCAAGACGGTCACGGCGTGGGCGGAGTACGAGGGGGAGCAGAAGGCGCTGCGCCAGAAGGCGTCGAACCTCCAGGCGGCGAAGAACGGCAAGCCCCACAAGGCGGGCTTGCGGACCTTCGGATACGCCGACGACTACGTGACCGTGGTCGAGGACGAGGCGGAAGCGATCCGCAAGGGTGCCGAGATGGTCCTTCAGGGCGAGACCCTTGCGTCTGTCGCCCGCTACTGGACCGGCCTCGGTCTGCTCGCTCCTCGCTCGTCTTCCGGCACGGCGAAGGACGAGGCCAAGGGGTGGGGCGTGGGGGGAGTGAAGAAGGTGCTCATCTCCCCTCGGTACATCGCTCAATCCACCTACCGAGGCGAAGTGGTGGGCGAGGGCCGGTGGCCCGCGATCCTGGACGAGGTCACTCACTACGGCCTCGTGTCGGCACTGACGAACCCCAAGCGGTTCACGGGCGGTGCGCGTACAGGCTCGGCCCCTCAGACCCTGCTCGCCGGACTGGCCACGTGTGAGCGTTGTGGAGAAACCGTGCGAGGCGGGATGTACCGAGGGACTCCCGTCTACCGCTGCGGACAGAAGCACGTCCGCGTCCCGCGAGAGCTGGCCGACAAGCGGGCCGGTAACGCGGTTCTGGCGCGCCTGGTCTTCCCCGACTTCCTGCCCTGGGTCCTCGCCGCTCGGCAGGAGCAGGGAGACGACTCGGCCCACCTTCACCAGGAAGCGGAGATCCTGCGGGAACGGCTCGACGGGTTGGCCGTCTCCTACGCCTCGGGGTCGATCACTCTGTCGCAGATGACGGCGGGGACCGAGGCGATCCGGACCAGGCTGGACGCGATCAACGAAAAGCTCTCCGGTGTCACCGGCCTGCCTCCGATCGATCCCGTGTCCGGCATCGCTGGCCTGATTCAGGATTGGCCGAACGCTCCACTCCCCGTACGTCGAGCGTGGGTCAAGTTCGTCACCACGATCACGATGCACTCGAACGGCTTCAAGAAGGCGGCGAAGATGACCGTGGACGACTACATGTCCGTGGACTGGAACCACACCGCCGACGACCCCGATGCGTAGCCCTGCCCTGCTCGACACGGCCCTGCTCGCACCCGAGGGCGGGGCCTCGTCATGTCCGGTCAGAGGAGCGGGGGTCGGCCGGCACAGTTGACGACCGAGCAACCGGCCATGTAGGAAGATCCTCCCGATCCTTCGAGGAGCGGACACCGTAGCTCCCGGCGTGTGACGCCGGTAGAGCTGGCCACTCCGTGCAGGGGCCGCCATCCCAAGGGGCTGGCAGGGGAGCCGAGGGCACCCCGAAGCGCAGGACGGTACTGCGCGACTTCCACTCACCTGCCGAGGTGCAGCCACGCGCTGACCTCGGCTGCCGCCGGGAGGTCGCCACCCCTTGAACAGCACCATCAACTTCGGCCCCGGTCGCCCGTGGGGCGGGGTATCTCAGCGCGAGTACCAGCGCATGGCCCGAGACCCCCGACACCAGCTCGCCTACCGCATCCACTTCGCGGCGCTCGGTTGGGCCGACCGCCACGGACACGCAAGCTTCGGCCCCGGCAAGCTCGCCGCGCTGCTCGGCAAGGAAGGCAAGCCCCTGTCTGACCAGAGCACGAACAACGCCCTGGCCCGCGCCAGGGAACTGGAGCTTGTCTCGCCCCGATCGGGCGCCGCTTGCCTTGTCCTTCCCTCTCACGTCTTCCAGAAAAGGAAGGGCGCACCCGTGCCGTGCCGCCTGCGCCTCGATCGGTGACTACATCTCTCGCGTGTAGCCAGCACACGCCTCGCGTGTACCGAGACGTCATCTCACCTGCGGAAACGTTCGCGCCTTCTCTTCTCTTTTTGGCCTCACACCTTTTGGCCTCACAGTGCGGCCCCGCAGGGGCCGACAGTGAAGGAAGCCAGGTACGCACTTACGTCAGCGACAAGGGGAAGTGGGGCGCGCAGCGCCCCCAGTCGTAAAGGCGACGGCAAAGAGAACCAAGCGACAGGCGCGGCCTCCGGCCGCACAGCCGCAAGACACTTCGTATGAGCGGCCCCGAAGGGGGCCGACATCAGGAGGACCAGGGAGCTGGCCAAGTGGGGGCGCAACCGCGCCCCCGTTACGCCAAGGATCGAGGCAAGCTGCTCGGGCAAAGGGGGGCCGCTACGCGGCCACAGCGGGAAGCCACAGATGGCAAGCCTTGGTAAACCCTCACTCTTGCGCAGTCTCTGAGTGCCGGCCGCGCAGGGTGCAGCCCTCCTACCTGCACCTTCTTCGCCGTTGCCTCACTTCGCCGCTGTCTGACGGGGTCTGAAACCGTGGCGCGATCTTCGCCGGTATGACATGGCGGTCGCCGCAGAGAGGCGCAAGGGGTCATCCCCCACCCGCGCAGGTCAGCTGACTCGGCTGGCTCAGGAGAGCCAGTGGCGAAGACGCCAAATTCGCTGCGAGTTGGCTCGCCTTGCCAGCACACTGAAAGGCATGGATGGACTGTATGTCGTCAGGCATGAGCCGACCTGGCGCGAGGAATCGGAGCCTGAGCCGGACGACGAGTACGACAACGACACGGAACACAAGACCGTGTACGCCCTCTTCGGGCTGGCCATCTACAAGGCCAACTGCCTCGAACACTCGCTCGTAAACCTTCTCGCGTTCACCAGAATCATCACGGCGAGGGAGCAGGGCGAGCAGCTCATCCGCGACCCCTGGACTCAAGGCTTCAAGGACATGATGGGCAAGCTCATCAAACGCGTCGAGCCGCACACCAGCGCCTACCCAGAGGTCATCGACGATCTCACCAGCAGCCTGAAGCGGCGTAACGACCTGGTTCACAACTTCTGGCGCGAGCGCATCCAAGACATGATCAGTGAGGCTGGCCGGATTCGGCTGTGCGCGGACCTGAAGGCGGACTGCCGGCTCCTCACGCGGACAGACGAGCGTTTCAGCGAGAGGATCTTGGATCCCATCATGCAAGGCATGGGGATCACGGCTGAAGCCGTTGCGGCCCAGTACGCGAAGGAGCGCCGCGAGGCGATGGCGCGCTACGAGACCGAGGCGTTCACGGCCGGGGAAGAATCCGTCTGATCCACATGTTCGCTTTGCCCTTCAGGTCACCGGCACCGAGCTGGCCCCCAGCCGCCGGCCCCGGGCACTCCGCTCAGCCGCATCCTGACCGTCGCCTCTGCGTACGGGTGCGAGGCTGTGACCAGCAAGCACTTGAATGGGGCCCGCCAGAGCAATTTGTAATACATCATTGCCGCCATGACCCTCGCTGGCATTACTGCAGTTCTCGCCCTTGCAGGCATTCCTGTCAGTGTGCTCGTAGCTCGGTGGCAGATGCGCACGACCCTGACGCAGGCAAGGGAGAGTCATCGGGCGGCCATGGAGGTTGCTGAGGCGAGCCATCGGGGCGCCTTGGAGCTGGCTCGCAACGCAGTCGAGGCCGAACGTGATCGATGGCTCCTTGAAGCCCGACGCGCCGAGTATCGGTACTTCCAGAACGCACTGAGAGAGCTTCGCCGAGAGGTCTACTCGCCCGACGCTGACAGAGGAAGGCTGCAAGAGCTGTATGGGGAGGTGCACGACAGTGGTCACCGGATTCGAGAGGTCGGTCCGGACCAGGTCGCGGACTGCGCTGTCCGTATTCTTCGCCGCTGCCCCGGGCTCTGGGTGCACACGAGGCAGCGGCGCACCATTTGGGAAGAGACCATTGCGCCCCTTCGTGTCGATCTTGATGCCGCGATTCGGGCCACCACTGTCGGCACCCCGAGGTCCCCGTCGCACCGTCATCGACCCTGAAACCGTGGCGCGATCCTGGCCGGTATGACATGGCGGTCCGGCCTTGCTCGCCAGGGGGTCATCCCCCACCCCCTCTCACCTACTCGGGGGGCTCGGTTACCTGCTCTCTCCTCAGCTGCACAAGAAGGGAGCGGCAGATCCAGTCGAAGACGCCGGAGCCCGCCCGATTCAACTCGTAGGCCAAGGTTTCCGCTTCTTCGTAGGAGATCTCGATGGAGGCCGCAGCCGTGCGCCTCTTGCTGACAAGCGCCCATGCCGCGCTGGGTAGCGGCTCCGTCTCCGGCACACGCTCAGGCGACCACATGCCGTGCACCAAGTGATTTCGGCGGGCGAGCAAGGGCTTGAGGGTCGCAAGTTTGGAGCGGCACTCGGTGCGCTGCGCTTCCGTGATCTCCCGGTTGATCTTCACGAGCGCCGTACACGTATCGATCAACTCATGTGGTCCAAGCCCCGCAGCCACAACCTCGGCGTACTTGCTGTCGATGAGGCAGGTCATGAGTTGGCGCAGGTAGTACTCCAGCGCAGCACTCTCCCTCGCCACCTCACCCACCAGGAGAGACATGCGCTGCTGTATCTCCTCCATCTCCTCGTCCGATCGGAGGATCGGAAGCCCATCGAGATGGCTTGGCAGGACCGCTTCATCAGACATGCCGAAGAGCGTACCGAGGCGCGTCTCACAAACCTTCGTTTTCGGGACGGACGGCGAACGCTCGGGGTGTGTCCGTTTCGCCCCCGCTCCGTCGTCTCGTAACCCGTCCCGAAACATCACCCTCACTGCTGGCTTTCGGGACACGTTTGTGAGACTGTCTCGTCGTGATCACGAACACCCCGGCCGCACAGGTCGAACGTCATGCCTGCCCCAAGTGCGGAGCCCCCGCCGGTAGCCCTTGCCGTACGACGACGGGCAAGGTGGCGGCGAACTACCACACGGGCCGCTTCGCCCTGGTGCCCGCGCTCAAGGCGGAACTGACCGTGAAGACTCCGGTCGACCGCAACCCCGGGAAGGTGTGGACACGGAGCGCTCCTGCCACACAGGTGCCCGACGCGATACCGGGGGCAGCGATCCGACTGGGCTACGCCCGTTGCTCAACCGTTGGACAGGAACTTCAGTCCCAGTTGGACATGCTTGCCCGTGCCGACTGCACCCGCGTGTTTTCGGAGAAGATCAGTACCCGTGTGAAGGAGCGGCCGGAGCTTGAGAAGGCGCTCACACTGGCTCGGGAGTTCAAAGCGGCAGCGCCGAATCAGTCGGTGATCCTGACCGTGGTCGAGATGAAGCGTCTTGCCCGCAGTGCGGCAGAGCTGATGACGCTGTCTTCCGCCCTTCAGGCGGACGGCATCCAACTGGAACTCCTGTCCGGTCCCCTTCAGGGGGTGTACGACCCGAACGGGGCAGGTGCCATCGTGTTCGCCGTGCTCGCCGTCAGTGCAGAGGTGGAGCGGGAAGGCATACGAGAGAAGACGTTGGAAGGATTGGAAGCTGCGGCCCGTAAGGGCAACGTCGGTGGGCGCCCGTCCGTGGTGGATGACGACAACCTCGCCGTAGCCCGTGCTCGACACGCCAAGGGAGACAGCGTCACAGCCATCGCCAAGGCCCTGGGAATCGGCCGTGCCACGCTGTACCGCCACCTCGGAGAGAGCGCCTGAGACAGGCGCACAGCCATGCAGACAGGCCCTCGGCATACGTCGGGGGCCGTTGTCATGTGCGGCCTACCGGGCGGGACAGGACAGGTCGGGAGCAGCCCGGTTCGGCGAGCACGTCACAAGGGCGACGGAGTGGAAGACCGTGCCCTTCAGGTAGTGGCCGAGGGAGACGTCTCCTCCCCACGTCAGCCGCTCGACTGCCCCCTTCACCAGGAGAACCAGTCTGGTCACTTCCCGGTCCTGCTCGGAGGCGAATCGTGGGGCGAACTCTGCGAGCTGAAGGCCCAGCCACTCGCCGGCTTCCTTGGGTTCCTCCCATGTCCCTCGGATCATCGAGGGCGGTTTCATGAGCCAGTGCGCCGTCTGGATCGGGGGCACGTCGGTGGTCGGGAACACGGCCACGGCTTCTCGGTACCGGTCGTGTACCTCCATCTCGCTGCTTGCGGTCGGGGCCTGTCCGGCTGGTCTGCGGACGCTCTCCTTGTCGAACGTCTTCTTTTCCCCCACCCATGCGTATCCGTGGTGGTGCACCGCTGCTCCGTTCCGAGAGATGACGACGGCCCCGCTCGTCGGCGTGAGGGCGGGGCCGTCAGTTCAGGTGGTGCTGTGGATCAGGCGGAGAGGTCGAACCGGGCGGGGTCGATGCCCGCCGCGTCCAGCTCGGCCGTGGTGAAGCGCAGCGGCTCGGCGTCCGGCCGCTTGCTGTCGCCCATGGCCCATGCGTCCGGCCCGATCTTCGCGAGCGTCACGCACGCCTCGCCGTCCGGGTGGGTGTTGCCGCCGCACGCCTTCGAGAACTCGGCTCCCGTGATGGGGAGCCCGTACAGGTCGGTCATCGTTGTGCCCTTCCTGATCTGCTGACGGCCCAGAGAGGGCCGTCCTCCGCCCGTAGCGGACGGAAGTCTTGGAGTGGACTCAGGGAGTCGAGGGCACTCGCAGCGCCTCTGCGATCTGCTCAACCGCATCAGCCCGGATCATCCCGAGATGGACGTACGCCTGCCCGGTGTGCGTCACCACGGGCCGTACGCTGCTCCACGCAGACTCGGGAACTCCGAGCGCAGCGAGTGCCGCGCGTATGGACTCCGTCGCGTCCGTCGCCTGAGTCCTGCCGTCTCTCCACGTCTGCATGTCCATCAGTGACCGGTCCCGTGCATCCGAAGCAGGATGTTGCAGTCAGCGACCGTGGTGCTGTCACGCTCCAACCCGGCTGCCTTCCGGAGCTGACCGAGCCGCGCGCACTCAGGGCAGCCGGGCACCGGACGGGGCGCAGGGCGCTCCTCCCGGATCGGCAGCTCTAACGGCGCTTCCTGCCACCGCGTGGGTTCTGTCCTCGTCACCGTCGCGCCCTCCCTGTCGCCGCCGAGGTCGATGAGGAGACCGTAGGGAGCGGCGTTGCGAGGGGTCCACGCTGTTGCACACGGTTGCACGGATTCACCCGAGGGCGGCGAGAGCCTTCGTGATCAGGGCACGGGCTTCGGCCCCGCGCACGGCGGATCGGGACAGCTCGGAGAAAGCTCGGAGGTACGTACGGATCTCGCCGGGCGCGGTCAGGTTGATCTCTGCTGTGAGAGTCTCCACCGCCACTTGCCGATCATCGAAGGCGTAGAAGGCTTCGAGCGGCCAGACCGTACGGCGGGCCCTTGCCGGGATGATGCCGAGGGATACGTTCTGCTGTCCCATCACCGAGAGCACGTGCTCAAGCTGGGCCGCCATCGCGGCATCGTCGCTCACCCGGTAGTAGAGAACCGTCTCTTCGAGCACCAGGGCGAACCGATGATCCCCCTCCCGGATCACGCGGGACCGTTGCGTCCGAGCCCGCACGGCGTCAGCTACGTCGTCCGGGGTTCCCTGGAACGTCGTGATGGACCGCAGAAGTCCTGTGGCGTAGCCGGGAGTCTGGAGCATCCCCGGCATGACGTTCGACGCGTACACGCGAAAGGAGCGGGTCCGCTGATACAGAGGGACGGTCTGCTCATGAATGCGCCGCATCCCGTCACGGTGGATCTGCCGCCACTCGACGTACATCGACTCTGCGTTTCGGGACGCAGCGATCAGATCGGCCGCGTGATCGTCGGCCCCGCACGCAGCGCACCAGGCACGGATGTCAGCATCCGAGGGCGGCGTCTTGCCGCGCGCGATCCGGGATGACTTCGACTTGTGCCAGCCGCACCGAGCGGCCAGCTCATGCCCTGTGAGTCCAGCGTCTTGCATGAGGCCCTGCAAGCGGGCAGCCACAGCGGCTCGTGCCGCTTGGGCGCTGGAGAGTGGAGAGGAAGGCATGAGCTGACCGGTCAGGAATCAGACGGCGTACTTCTCGTGCGGGATGGCTCGCTCCCACACCGCTTCGAACGCCGACGCGCACTGCGCAACTACGGCAGGGTCTTCCGTCTGGTCAGTGTGGACCCACCGTCCGACCCCATCGAAGACGTTGAACTGGACCAGGCGGCCGTCGAACAACCAGAAGTCGTTGCCCGGCAGGGCAAGGTCCGAGGCACTGCGACGGGGAAGCCAACGGATCTGCTCTCCGGCCGCCACGTTCGTGAAGGTGCCCGAGTGCTCGAAGGCGATGTAATCACTGACGGGCTCCGAGACGATGCGGGCACGTCGGATGACAACGCCGTTGGCCGTGACCTCCTGAACGAGGTCGAGCCAGGGACGCCACCATGAAGCCCGGTCCTCCGGGTCGAGCCGGCGCCCTTGCTTCCATGCGGCGAAGCCTTCGATCTCGTTCTCGACTCCGTACGTGTCGCGCATCTCAAGGTGCACGGCTGACTCCTGCACTGACCTGATGAGGTCAGAGAAGTCAGTCAGACTCTGCGACACGGAGCGCCTCCCTGAGAAGCGGGATCATCCGCTTCGGAACCCTGATCACCGACTCGTGCCCGGGGATCGGCACATCCCGCGAACTCTCGCCCGTGGTCCGCTCGTCTGCTGTCCACCCCTGGATCACAAGATCCTTCGATTCCTGGTCCACCCACACAGCGGGTGATCCGTGGTCCCCGGACTCGGGATCTTTACCGACGAACCGTAAGGCCATGGCGTCCCTCCCTGTCGAGCGCGTTGCGCCTGGTTGCACGACCTCCACTCTGCCGGACAGTGCTGGTCAAGGGGGCCGGAACCGGACTGTTCGGCAGGGGGTGGTGTCGTACCGTCAGGGTGGTGCCGGAGTCTCCCGAATCTGATCAGCAGATCCCGCTGGTGGTTCCCCCAAGCATTACCACATGAATTCGCCGTGCAGCGGCTCGATGAGCAGGCCGGGCAGTGAGGCGAAGGCGGCCGCGCCGGTGATCGTCACGAAGGCCACGGCGGCGACGGACCAGGCACGGTGAAGCCGGCGCTGGCGCGGCCCGCCCGCCGCCGCGGACGGGGACCCGGTCGCGGGCACGGAGGCGGGAGCAGTCGCGGACGCAGTCGTGGACGCGCGTGCGGACGTGGGTTCGGGCAGGGACCCGGGTTCGGGGGCGGACGCGGATTCGGGTGCTGTCTGGGTCACGTGCCCCAGCTTCGGGGCGGCCGGGACGGCGCTCCAGTGGCCTGAACGACAGCGTTCGATACGATCGGGCCATGGCATCCGTTGACCTCGAACAGGCCGGACCCGTGCCGCCCTCCGCGAGCGGACCGGCCGCAGCGCGCCCGCACCGGATCGTGGTCCTCGCGCTGGCCGGACTGCTGCCCTTCGAGCTGGGGATCCCGCACCGGATCTTCGGCCGCGCCAAGGACGCCGCCGGGCGCCCCCTGTACGAGATCCTCACCTGCGGCCTGGCCCCGGGCCCGGTGCAGACCGACGCCGACTTCGCCGTCGCCGTCGGGCACGGCCCGGAGCTGCTGGCCACTGCCGACACCGTGGTGGTGCCGGCCTCGTACGAACTCGGGCCCGTGTACGGCGAGGGCCGCCTCACCCCCGAACTGGCCGCGGCGCTCGCGCACGTCCGCCCCGGCACCCGGCTCGTCTCCATCTGCACCGGCGGCTACGTGCTGGCCGCCGCCGGCCTCCTCGACGGCCGCCGCGCCACCACCCACTGGGCCTCGGCCGAGCACTTCCAGCAGCTCTTCCCCGGGGTCCGGGTCGATCCGGACGTGCTCTACACCGACGACGGCGACGTGCTCACCTCCGCCGGGGTGGCCGCCGGCATCGACCTCTGCCTGCACATCGTGCGCCGGGACCACGGCGCCGCCGTGGCCAACGAGGTGGCCCGGCGGACCGTCGTACCGCCCCACCGGGACGGCGGTCAGGCCCAGTTCGTCGAGCGGCCGGTGCCGCGGCCGCAGGTGGCCGGCACCACCGCAGCCCGCGCCTGGGCCCTGGACCGGCTGCACGAACCGCTGCGGCTGGTGGACATGGCCCGCCAGGAGTCCATGTCCGTACGGACGTTCACCCGCAGGTTCCGCGAGGAGACCGGGGTCAGCCCCGGGCAGTGGATCGTGCAGCAGCGCGTCGACCGGGCCCGGCACCTGCTGGAGACCAGCGGGCTGTCCATGGATCAGGTGGCCCGGGAGACCGGCTTCGGCACCGCCCAGTCGCTCCGCAAGCACCTGCGGGCGGTGCTCGGGGTGAGTCCGACCGCCTACCGGCGCACCTTCCGCGCCGCGGGAGCCGCGAACGTCCCACCAGCTGATGGGCCATCAGATGATGGGGGAGCCGCACATTGACTTCTGCCGCCGCCCGCCGGTGAATGGCGCCCACAGGCGCACGGGCGGAACCGGGGGTGGGCGATGCGGCCGGGGGGCGGGGCAATGCGCAGACGGAACTGGGCCGGGGCGGCCACGGGGATGGCCGTCCTCGCCGCCGCGAGCGGGGCCATGGGCACGGCCGCGGCCGACGGGCCCGCCGCCGGAGCACCGCCCGGCCGGGTGGAGTTCCGCACCCAGTGCCTGCCGCCGCAGGAGGCCGGACAGCCGCCCGCCGACGGACCCACCACCGCCGTGGTCGCCGTGGACAACCCCGAGCCGAGGGTCGGCGACACGGTCACCGTCACCTACCGGGTCACCGGCACCCCGGCCGTGAACCCGCTGCCCGACGCCCTCCCCGCCGACGTCCTCACCCCCACCGGCACCTTCCGGCTGGCCGGCGCACAGACCGGCGAGGTCACCGTCACCGGCATCCGGCGCAACGACCCGGCCCCGCCCGGCGGGACGCTCGGCACCTTCCTGATGACGGGCACCTTCACCGTCACCGCCCAGGGCGAGACCACCCTCACCCCGGCCGGCTACTCCCTCGGCGACACCGCCTGCACCCCCGCCGGGCCCGTGCCCCCGGCCGCCCGCCTCACCGCCGCCCCGGCGCCGACCGCCAACCTGAGGTACGTCGCCCTGGACGCGGCCCGCGGCCGGCCGGGCGACCGGGTGAAGGTGACGGCGGGCGGCTTCACCCCGGGCGCCCGGGTCACCGTGGCCGGTCGGGCCGGAACCGAGATCACCGCGGACCGGGTCAGGGCCACCGCCGACGACCGAGGGTTCCTCACCGCGGACCTCGCCGTCGGCGACCGGGCCACCACCGCCGTGGTCGCCTGGGAGGGCCTCGCCTGGACGGCGGCCAAGGGCTCAGGCCCGGCCGCCTACGGCGTCGTCGAAGCAGTGCCCCTTCCGCCCGCCGCCCGGCGGATCACCGCCACCGTCGAACCGGGCGGCCTGTCCATGACCCAGTCGGGGGAGGACATCGCCCTCGGCGCGGTCCCGTACGGCGAGGGCGGGGGAGCGGCGGGGAAGATCGGCACCGTCACCGTGAAGGACGCCCGCGGCGGCCCGGCCGGCTGGTCCCTGGTCGGCAGGGTCACCGACTTCTCCGGACCCGGCGGGCACGGCATCCCCAGCGCTTCCCTGGGCTGGACCCCGTCCTGCGCCACCGCCCCGGGCAGTACGAGCACCTGCGCCCCGGGCAGCCCCGGCACGGTCGGCCCGGACGGCGCCGTGCTCGCCTCCACCCCGGACGGCGAGGCGGTCGGCGGCACCTTCACGGTGGACGCCGGGGTCACCCTCCAGGTCCCGCCGTACGCACCGCCCGGCGCGTACACGGCCACCCTGACCCTGACCCTGTCGTGACCCGCCGGCGCCCGCGCCGCGCGACCCCCGGTGTCCCCGCGGCTCCCGGGGCCCTCGCGGTTCCCCGTGTCCTCGTGGCGCTGCTGGCCGCGCTGGCCGCCGTCCTGCTCGGCACCGCCGGGACCGCCGCGGCCGCGGACAACGGGCAGTGGGCCGTGCTGCCGTCCGCCGGCGCGACCGGGCAGCGGCCGTACTTCTACCTCGCGACCACGCCCGGCGGGACGGTCACCGACACCGTCACCCTCACCAACCGCACCGACCGCCCGCTGACCCTCCTCCTCTACGCCGCCGACGCCCACAACACCGCCCGCGACGGCGGCTTCGCCGTCCGCGGCCCCGACGAACCGCGCCGGGCCACCGGAGCCTGGACCCGGCTCGGCCGGGACCGGGTCACCCTGCCGCCCCGCAGCACCCTCGACGTCCCCTTCACCGTCGAGGTCCCCGAGCGGGCCGAACCCGGCGACCACCCCGGTGCCGTCGTCGCCCGGGAGGAGGCCGGCGGGCGCACCGCGCAGGGCATCGCCGTCCGGCAGGCCGTCGCCGCCCGCGTCCACCTCCGGGTCACCGGCCCCACGGCGCCCGCCCTCGCCGTCGAGGACCTCGCCGTACGCCGCCGCGCCGGGCGCGCCGAGATCACGTACACCCTCCACAACCTGGGGAACATCACCCTCCGCCCGCAGGTGACCCTCACCGCCCGCGGGCTCCCCGGCCGCCCGCCGCTCCGCCGCCCGGCGGCCGGACTGCCCGACGGGCTGCTGCCCGGGCAGCGGGTGGCGGTCACCGAACCGTGGACCGGTCCGCCGTCCGCCGGCTGGAGCGAGGTGACCGTCCGGGCCGCGGCGGCCGGGACGGAGGGCCGGGCCACCGCCGCGTACGCCGCGCACCCGGGACTGGTGCCCGGGCTCGCCGGACTGCTCCTGGCCGCCGCCCTGGCCCCCCTGCTCGCCCCCGCGGCAGCGGTCTGGTCGGCGCGGGCGGCGGCATCGGGGAGAATGGCCCGTATGAGCGATCGTTCCCCCGAGCCCACCGCCCCGCACCGTGCGGGTTTCGCCTGCTTCGTCGGCCGCCCCAACGCGGGCAAGTCGACCCTGACCAACGCACTGGTGGGCACCAAGGTCGCGATCACCTCCAACAGGCCGCAGACCACCCGGCACACCGTCCGCGGCATCGTGCACCGCCCGGACGCCCAGCTCGTCCTCGTCGACACGCCCGGTCTGCACAAGCCGCGCACCCTGCTGGGCGAGCGGCTCAACGACGTGGTGCGGACCACCTGGGCCGAGGTCGACGTGATCGGCTTCTGCCTGCCCGCCGACCAGAAGCTCGGCCCGGGCGACAAGTTCATCGCGAAGGAGCTCGCGGGGATCAAGAAGACCCCCAAGATCGCCATCGTGACCAAGACCGACCTGGTCGACTCCAAGGCGCTGGCCGAGCAGCTGATCGCGATCCAGAAGCTGGGCGCCGAGCTCGGCATCGAGTGGGCCGAGATCGTGCCGGTCTCGGCCGTCGGCGACAAGCAGGTGCAGCTGCTCGCCGACCTGATCGCCCCCATGCTGCCGGAGAGCCCGCCGCTCTACCCGGAGGGCGACCTCACCGACGAGCCCGAGATGGTGATGGTCGCGGAGCTGATCCGCGAGGCCGCGCTGGAGGGCGTACGGGACGAGCTGCCGCACTCCATCGCGGTGGTGGTCGAGGAGATGCTGCCGCGCGAGAACCGGCCGAAGGACCGCCCGCTGCTGGACATCCACGCGAACGTCTACATCGAGCGGCCCAGCCAGAAGGGCATCATCATCGGTCCCAAGGGCTCGCGCCTGAAGGAGGTCGGCATGAAGTCGCGCAAGCACATCGAGGCGCTGCTCGGCACGCCGGTCTTCCTGGACCTCCACGTGAAGGTCGCCAAGGACTGGCAGCGCGACCCCAAGCAGCTGCGCAAGCTCGGATTCTGACCCGGACCGGGCGTCCGGGCCGCGGCCTTCGGGCCGGCCTGTCAGGCCGGCCCGTCAGGCCCGGCGCCTGACCTTGACCGTGTTGTCGTAGCCGTGGCCCGGCCGGTCGGCCTCGGCGCCGGTCCGCTCGTGCTCCGCGCAGACCAGTACCTCCCAGCCGTCCTCGGGCAGCTCCAGGCCGGCCAGCACCTCCTGCGGGGTGGGCAGGTGCAGGTCCGGGTGCGGGTTCTCGGTTCCGGGTGCCGCGCCCCCGTGGCCGGCGACCAGCAGGACGCCGCCGGGGGCGACGGCCGCCGCGGCCGCGCGCAGGATCCGGTCCCGCGGCATGTCGCCCGGGCTGTGCAGGAAGCAGGCGGACACCAGGTCGAAGGCGCCGGCGGGGAAGGACTCGCCGAGGTCGTGGCGTTCAAAGGAGATCAGCTCGGCCAGTCCCGCCTCGGCCGCGTGACCGGCGGCCCGCTCCAGCGCCACGGGCGAGATGTCGGTCCCGGTCACCCGCCAGCCCCGGCCGGCCAGCCAGACCGCGTCGGCGCCCTCGCCGCAGCCCAGGTCCAGGGCGTGGCCGGGCGGCAGCTCGGCGGCCTCCCGGACCAGGACCGAATTGGGCCTGCCGCTCCAGATCCGCTCCCTCTCGCCGTAGAAGGAGTCCCAGAACTCCTGCTCCGAGGCGTACTCCCGCCCCCCGCGGTGCGCGTGCTGCCCGTGCCCGTGCTGCCCGTGCCCGTGCTGGTGGTGCTCGTGGGTCTGCGTGTGCGTGTGCGGCTGTCCGGCCATCGGGTGCCTCCGGTTCGGTCGTGCGGCGGATACGTCCCGATGCTCCGCCGCCCCTCCGCACCGGGCCAAACATCCTTGCCGTTCCGGCAAATCCCGGTGCGGCGCCGCGCAGGGCCGAAAAGGGGGTGCCGGGTCCCGGCCCCCTTGCTTGGATGACCCGGTGACGATTCTTGACGATCTTGAGAACTACTACGACACCGTCCCCCGCGTGGGCGGCGCCCGGGCCGAGGACCTCGGCCCGCTGACGCTGTTCGTGCAGGAGGGCAGCGGCTGGCCCTACTACGCCCGGCCCGCCCTCGGCGGTGGCCCGGTGACCGCGGACGACGTCCGGCGCACCCGGGAGCGGCAGCGGGAGCTGAAGGTCCCGGAGGCCTTCGAGTGGGTGGCCGAAACCACCCCCTCCCTGGAGGACGCGGCGCGCGCGGCGGGGCTGCACGTACACGCGCACCCGCTGATGGCGCTCGACCCGGCCGCCGGGCCGCTGCCCCCGCACCCGGAGGTGCGGCTGCTGGACGCCACCGACCCGCTGCTGCGCGCGGCGGTGACGGTGCCCGCGCTGGCCTTCGCCGCCCCCGGCACGGCACCGGGCGAGGCGGGCCCGGCGGAGCTCGCGGCGGCGCTGGCGGACCCGGCTGCGGACGGCCGGGCCGCGACGGTGTCCACCAAGATCGCCTCCGGCCGGAGCGCCCTGGCGGCGGCCGTACGGGACGGGGTCGTGCTCTGCTCCGGGATGTACAACCCGGTCGGCAAGGTGGCGGAGGTGGTCGCCGTCGGCACCCTGCCCGCCGCCCGCCGCCAGGGGATGGCCCTGGCCGTGACGGCGGCCCTGGTCGCCGACGCCCGCGCGCGCGGCGCGGAGCTGGTCTTCCTCTCCGCGGGGGACGAGGACGTGGCGCGGATCTACGGCCGCGCAGGCTTCCGCCGGGTCGGCACCGCCATGATCGCGGAGCCGCCCGGGCAGGCGTGACCGCGGGCCGCGGGCCCTGGGCCACGGGCCGGGGGCCACGGGCGGTCCCGTGCCGGTAGGGCGGGCTCAGGGCCCGCCCTACCCGACCCGGTCCGGGCGGGCTCACGGCCCGCCCGACCCGGTCCAGCCCGACCCGACCCGATCCGGCCCGCCTCCCGGGCCCGCGGTAGGCGCCCGCCGCTCAGGCGCCTTCCTTCAGCACCCGGCGGATCAGCCTGCGCTGCGCCTCCGTGACGTGCGGGTCCGCACAGGACACGGTCCGCCCGTCCACCGTGATCCGGTACGAGAAGCCGTCCCGCACCTGGTGCCCGGACGGGTCCGGCGGCGGAGCCTGGAGGGCGAGCATGGCCAGGGCCTCCCACTCCTCCTCGTCGGCGAGGCCCTCGGTGTCCACCTCGGCCTGCCGTTCGATGCCCGCGAAACCCCCGGTCCTGTGCACATGAATCCGCATGGCACCTTTCTACCGGGATCCGCCGGTGCCGGCCCTACCGTGTCCGGTCGGTCTCCACCCCCACCTGGGACCACGCCTTGAGCACCGCTTCGTGCTCCTCGCCGCCGTCCCCGAAGCGGGCCCGCGTCGCCGCCACCGTCAGTGACGCGAAGTCCGTGAACTTCGCGTCGACGGCCAGCTCGCCGCCGGTCAGGGTGTCGTACCAGATCCGGCCGGCCCGCTCCCACGCCTTGCCGCCGAGCGCGGTCGCCAGCAGGTAGAAGGCGTGGTTGGGGATGCCCGAGTTGATGTGCACCCCGCCGTTGTCCCGGCTGGTCTGCACGTAGTCCTCCATGGTGGCCGGCTGCGGGTCCTTGCCCAGCTCGTCGTCGTCGTACGCGGTGCCCGGCGCCTTCATCGAGCGCAGTGCGACCCCGCTGACGTCGGGCCCGAGCAGTCCGGCGCCGATCAGCCAGTCCGCCTGGTCGGCCGTCTGGTCCAGGGTGTACTGCTTGATCAGTGAGCCGAACACGTCCGACATCGACTCGTTCAGCGCGCCGGCCTGCTTGTAGTACTCCAGATTGGCCGTGTACTGGGTGACCCCGTGCGCCAGCTCGTGTCCGATGACGTCGACCGAGACGGTGAAGTCGAGGAACAGGTCGCCGTCCCCGTCGCCGAAGACCATCTGCCGGCCGTCCCAGAAGGCGTTGTTGTACTCCTCGCCGTAGTGGACGCTGGCGTCGAGCGGCAGCCCCGCGTCATCGATGGAGTGCCGGCCGAAGGCCTTGAGGAACAGCTCGAAGGTCGCACCCAGTCCCGCGTACGCGCGGTTCACGGTCGCGTCCTGCCCGGGCTCCGACCCTTCGCGGCGCACCTCGGTCCCGGGCAGCCGGGTCCGGTGCCCGGCGTCGTAGATGGTGCGCTCAGGCCGGTCAGGGGCCGCGGCGGCCAGCGTGGGGACCACCCCGCGCGCGGTGGTGATCCGCCGCCGGGCACGCTGTAGGGAGTCGTGTTCGAGGGTGCGCTGCGCGACGTCGGCGCGCCGGACGTTCTCGGACAGCACGATCCTGTCGAGCAGGTGGGGCGGCACGATCGTGCAGAAGACGGGGTGACGGTTGGCATCCATGACCGGCAATGTGGCAGTGGGTCATGCCGGTGTCACTACCCGTGACCATGATTCATTCGCTTGACCGAAAGCGATCGCATGCGGTTGACGGATCGAACGGACTTCCCGCCCAGGAGGGAGGTAGCGGTCACATAAGGGTGCAAAACGGACTAGGGGGTC
Organism: Streptomyces sp. NPDC089799; assembly: GCF_040684755.1. Classification (NCBI taxonomy): domain Bacteria; kingdom Bacillati; phylum Actinomycetota; class Actinomycetes; order Kitasatosporales; family Streptomycetaceae; genus Streptomyces; species Streptomyces sp. NPDC089799. Next base: position 123,675 of record NZ_JBFBGR010000009.1, read on the forward strand.
TTGCATACTGAAACGGCAACGCGCCCCCGTCGCGGACTCGGTTAGGCTGCGGACCATCATGCGTTTCGGGCTGCTCCTTCTTAGCTGCCGCGGCGAGGGCCTGTAGTCGTAGGTCGACCCCCTCCCCGCGGAGTTTTGGTGTTGCGCCGTCCTCACCACCTGAGGCACGACCTGTCGGCCGTTCCAGCGAACTACACGCGGACACGCGAGGAGCCCTACGCCATGAGCCAGCACAGCTACGCCGGTCGCCCCACGCCCATCACCAGCGCGACCCACACCCAGAAGTCCTCCGGGATGCCGATCCACAAGTACGGCTCGTACGAGCAGGTGGACATCCCCGACCGGACCTGGCCGAACGCCCGCATCACCAAGGCTCCCCGCTGGCTGTCCACCGACCTGCGCGACGGCAACCAGGCCCTGATCGACCCGATGAGCCCCGCCCGCAAGCGCGAGATGTTCGACCTGCTGGTCCGCATGGGCTACAAGGAGATCGAGGTCGGCTTCCCGTCCTCCGGCGAGACCGACTTCGCCTTCGTGCGCTCCATCATCGAAGACGGAGCGATCCCGGACGACGTCACCATCTCCGTGCTGACCCAGGCCCGCGAGGACCTGATCGAGCGGACCGTCGAGTCGCTGCGCGGCGCCAAGCGCGCCACCGTGCACATGTACAACGCGACCGCCCCGACCTTCCGCCGGGTCGTCTTCCGCGGCTCCAAGGAGCAGATCAAGCAGATCGCCGTCGACGGCACCCGCCTGGTCATGGAGTACGCCGAGAAGATCCTGGGCGAGGACACGGTCTTCGGCTACCAGTACAGCCCCGAGATCTTCACCGACACCGAGCTGGACTTCGCCCTGGACGTCTGCGAGGCGGTCTGTGACGTCTGGCAGCCCGGCCCGGGCCGCGAGATCATCCTGAACCTGCCCGCCACCGTCGAGCGCTCCACCCCCTCCACGCACGCGGACCGCTTCGAGTGGATGGCCCGCAACCTGACCCGCCGCGAGCACGTCTGCATCTCCGTGCACCCGCACAACGACCGCGGGACCGCCGTCGCCGCCGCCGAGCTGGCCCTGATGGCCGGCGCGGACCGGATCGAGGGCTGCCTGTTCGGGCAGGGCGAGCGCACCGGCAACGTCGACCTGATCACCCTGGGCATGAACCTGTTCTCGCAGGGCGTGGACCCGCAGATCGACTTCTCGCAGATCGACGAGATCCGCCGGACCTCGGAGTACTGCAACCAGATGGAGGTCCACCCGCGCCACCCCTACGCGGGCGACCTGGTCTACACGGCCTTCTCCGGATCGCACCAGGACGCGATCAAGAAGGGCTTCGACGCCATGGAGGCCGACGCGGCCGCCCAGGGCAAGACCGTCGACGACATCGAGTGGGCGGTGCCGTACCTGCCCATCGACCCCAAGGACGTCGGCCGCTCCTACGAGGCGGTCATCCGGGTCAACTCGCAGTCCGGCAAGGGCGGCATCGCGTACGTCCTGAAGAACGACCACAAGCTGGACCTGCCGCGCCGCATGCAGATCGAGTTCTCCCGGATCATCCAGGCCAAGACCGACGCCGAGGGCGGCGAGGTCACGCCGAAGGCGATCTGGGACGTCTTCCAGGACGAGTACCTGCCCAACCCGGAGAACCCGTGGGGCCGCATCCAGCTGCGCTCGGGCTCGACGGCCACCGACAAGGACGGCACCGACACGCTGACCGTCGAGGCGGTCGTGGACGGCGCCGAGACCGTGCTGAGCGGTACCGGAAACGGCCCGATCTCGGCCTTCTTCGACGCGCTGGCGAGCATCGGCGTGGACGCCCGCCTGCTGGACTACACCGAGCACACCATGAGCGAGGGCGCCTCCGCGCAGGCCGCCTCGTACATCGAGTGCGCGATCGACGGCCGGGTGCTGTGGGGCATCGGCATCGACGCCAACACCACCCGCGCCTCGCTGAAGGCGGTCATCTCGGCCGTCAACCGCGCCGGCCGCTGACACCACGGACCCACAGGGTCCACCACGACGGCCCCCGCCGCTCCTTCCGGGAGCGGCGGGGGCCGTCGTGCCGTCCGGAGTCCGTACGGGCCCTGCCTGCCGGGCGAGGCGGCCGCCCCTACTGCGCGAGATAGCCGCCGTCGACCGGCAGCACCACGCCGGTGACGAAGGAGGCCGCGTCCGAGGCCAGGAAGGCGATGACCCGGGCCACCTCCTCCGGCTCGCCGATGCGGCCCATCGGGTGGGCGCGGGTGACCTGCTCCAGGTACTCCGGTCCGCCCGGCTCGTCCGACAGGGCCCGGACCCGCTCCGTGCGGATGGTTCCCGGGGCCACCGCGTTGACCCGGATGCCATGCGGTGCCCACTCCACCGCCAGGTGCCTGGTCAGGCCCGAGGCGACGAACTTGGCCGGTCCGTACGCCGCCTGCCGGGCCTGCCCGGCCAGGCCCGAGATGGAGGACACGCAGACCAGCGCGCCTCCGGCCGGCTGTTGTCCGGTCATCGCCTCGATGGCGTACTTGCAGGTCAGGAACATGCCGCGGCCGTCCACGGCCATGACGTGGTCCCAGATCTCCGGGGTGGTCTCCCGTACGTCCGAAAGGGGGATCACGCCCGCGTTCGCCACCGCGACGTCGAGCCGGTCATAGGCCGCGACCGCGGCCGAGACCATGGCCCGGTTCTCCACCGGGTCGGACACGTCGCCGGTGACGGTCTCGACGGCGAGGCCTTCCCCGGCCAGTTCCGTACGCAGGGAGGCCAGCCCAGGGGCATGGATGTCAGCCGCGGTGACGCGGGCGCCGGAGCGGGCGAGCAACAGGGCGGTGGCCCGGCCGATGCCGCTCGCGGCGCCGGTCACCAGACAGGACTTCTCGTGCACGGCGGTGAGGATAGGGGGCGCGGGGTGGTGAACAGGGGCGCGGATCGGCCAAGTCCGCGCGCCGTCCCATGTTGTCCTGTCACACGACTGACGGATCCTCACCGATGTGGCTAACATCACGCCAACGCGGCGGCGTCGCCGCTGGTTTACGGAGGTGGGACGTGCTGCCAGTGCGGGGTGGGACCAGCCGGAAGCTGATGCTCTGGGGCATCCGAACCACCTGGACCACCGTGGGCGACGGGGAGTTCTTCTGCCCCGGCTGCGGCGGGGACCGGAACTACCGCCGCCGCACCGGAAAGCGCCGCTTCACCGCGCTGGGCGTGCCCCTGCTGCCGCGCGGCGACGTCGGGCCCGTGGCCGAGTGCGCCGCCTGCCGCGAGCGCTTCGCCATGGACGTGCTCGACCACCCGACCACCGCCCGGTTCTCCGCGATGCTCCGGGACGCGGTGCACACCGTCACCCTGGCCGTCCTGGCGGCCGGCGGGGCCGGCTCCCGGTCCGCCCTGGAGGCGGCCGTGGGCGTCGTGCGGTCGGCCGGCTTCCAGGACTGTACGGAGGACCAGCTGGCGGCCCTGGTGGAGACCCTGACCGCGGACACGGGGCGGCTGCCCGGCCTCTACGACGGGCCCGAGTGCTGCGGCGCGGCCCTGTCGATCGAGCTGCACGAGGCGCTGGAGCCGCTGTCCCCGCACCTGGCCGGGCCGGGCCGGGAGTCCCTGCTGCTGCAGGGCGCCCGGATCGCCCTCGCCGACGGCCCGTACACCCCGGCCGAGCGCGAGGTGCTGTCGACGGTGGGGGCCGCGCTGAGGCTGGATTCCGACGAGATCTCCCGCCTCCTGGCGGCCGTACGGGCGGCCGGCTGAGCCCTCGCGCGCCCCCTTCGGCGCGCCTTCCGTATTCCCGCACACCCCTTCTGCGCCTTCCTTTCCACCGAGCGCCCTGACCGCCGGCCCGCCTGCCGGTTCGGCCGTCAGGGCGCTACGCGCGTTTCACCCCTGTCAGGTCCGGCGAACCTGCACGTCGCGCTGTACGGAATGGGGGCAAAAGCCGCTCCGGCCGCGTAACGATCCGGCCTCGGGGTGGCCATTACTCGCCCGTACGATCCTCGGAAGGGCACGGTCCGCAGTCGGTTGATCCACCAAGTAAACCTCCGGAAGTTCGGGCTCCCGTTTGCTTACTCGAACTGGTGTATGGAGCGTTTCCGCAGCTCAGGCGGCATGCGATTCGCGACAGCGTGGCCGGAAGGGGTCCTTTGGGGTCCCGCGCCCATAGCCCTGTCGACCCCGTGGCCGCCAGTGGAGAAACCTACAAATCCAATATCTCTACACGTCAACACTTTGTGTAAGTCGACGATAGGTGTGGCGCCCCCCACAGGCTTTCAATTCCGGTCACACGAACAGACGCCTGCTGTACACAGCGCGGCTTCGATCCACGTGAATGCACTGAAAACCCTGGCGGAACCACGCAACACGATCCGCGCCTTGCCAGGGATAACCAGATCTCCTCTCATTTACCTCCCCGAAGGGCAAGGCAGAGATGGCACGTGTCGCCGCCCGGCTTTCCGATGGAAAGCAGAGCTCGCACCCGGTCGACGAGGTGCTCCCCGTTCCCAAGCTGGCGCTGTATGGCTTCCAGCACGTACTCGCCTTCTACGCCGGTGCGGTGATCGTCCCGATCATCGTGGGTGGCGCGCTGGGCCTCACGCCCGAACAACTGGTCTACCTGATCAATGCGGACCTGTTCACCTGCGGTATCGCATCGATCATCCAGGCATGGGGCATCGGCCGCGTCGGCGCGCGCCTGCCGCTGATCCAGGGCGTGACCTTCACCGCCGTATCCCCGATGATCGCCATCGGCCTGGGTGCCGGCGGCGGTGTCGCCGGACTCCTGCTGATCTACGGCGCGGTCATCACGGCGGGTATCGCCACCTTTGCCTTCGCGTGGCTGCCGCCCGCGGCGTTCAAGGCGGTCATGCGACTGTTCCCGCCGGTGGTCACCGGCACCGTGATCACCGTGCTCGGCATCGTGCTGATCCCGGTCGGCCTCAAGGACGCCGCCGGCGGTGTCCCGCTGCTGGAGAAGGGCGGTGACCCGACGCAGCTCGCCTACGCCGGCGGCACGATGCTCTTCATCCTGGTCCTGATGAAGTTCGGCGGGCCCTTCCTGCGCAGCATCAGCATCCTGCTCGGCCTGGTCGGCGGCACCGTCCTCGCCTTCGCCCTCGGTGACGCCAAGTTCGGCAACGTGGACAAGGCCGACTGGATCGGCATCACCACCCCGTTCCACTTCGGTACCCCGAAGTTCGAGTGGTTCCCGATCGTCCTCATGCTGATCGTCATGCTGATCACCATGGTGGAGACCACCGGTGACACCTACGCGGTCGGCGACATCGTCGGCAAGGAGGTCGACAGCGAGACCGTGGCCCGCGCCCTGCGTGCCGACGGTGCCGCCACTGCCCTCGGCGGCATCCTGAACTCCTTCCCGTACGTCGCCTTCGCCGAGAACGTCGGCCTGGTCCGGATGACCAAGGTCAAGAGCCGCTTCGTGGTCGTCGCCGCCGGTGTGTTCATGATCATCCTGGGCATGCTGCCCAAGGCCGCCGCGATCGTCGCCTCCGTCCCGCCGGGCGTCCTCGGCGGCGCCGCCACCGTGATGTTCGGCATGGTCGCCCTGGCCGGTATCCAGACCCTCGCCAAGGTGGACCTGAAGGAGGAGAAGAACGCCCTCATCGTCGGCGTCTCGCTCGCCTTCGCGCTCTTCCCGTCCACGGTCCCGCTCTACTTCAAGAACCACATGAGCGCCGACCTGGCCTCGCTGCTCGACAGCGGCGTGACGCTCGGTGCCACGGCCGCCATCGTCCTCAACCTGATCTTCAACGGTCTGGGCAAGGACGACGCGCACACCGCCGTGGCCGAGATCCCGGCCCCGGCCGCCGCCCCGGCCGCCGAGTCCGTGTCCGAGGCCAAGGCCGAGGCGAAGGTCGAGGCCACGGTCGGCGCCAAGGCCGACGCCAAGTCCGACGCTCCTGCAGCCGCCCCTGAGGCCGCCTCCGACGAGGCCGGAGACGCCGACGGCGCGGGCGAGACCGCCAAGACGCCGGCGAGCTGATCCCCACACTCCTCCCAAGGGGTGATGGCCCCCGACCGGACCCGCGTCCGGCCGGGGGCCGTCGCTGTCCTACCCACCGGGGACAATGGCCGCATGAGTCTGTTCCGCGACGACGGCATCGTGCTGCGCACCCAGAAGCTGGGCGAGGCGGACCGCATCATCACGCTGCTGACCCGCGGACACGGACGGGTCCGGGCCGTGGCCCGGGGCGTCCGCCGCACCAAATCGAAGTTCGGGGCCGGGCTGGAACCCTTCTCCCACGCCGACGTGCAGTTCTTCGCCCGCGGCAGCGAGCTGATCGGCCGCGGCCTGCCGCTCTGCACCCAGACCGAGATCATCTCCCCCTACGGCAACGGCATCGTCACCGACTACGCGCGGTACACCGCGGGCACGGCCATGCTGGAGACCGCCGAGCGCTTCACCGAGAACGAGGGCGAGCCCGCCGTCCAGCAGTACCTGCTGCTCGTGGGCGGCCTGCGCACGCTCTCCCGCGGCGAGCACGCCCCGCACCTCATCCTGGACGCCTTCCTGCTCCGCTCCCTCGCCGTCAACGGCTACGCCCCCTCCTTCGGGGACTGCGCGAAATGCGGCATCCACGGCCCCAACCGGCACTTCTCCGTCGCCGCCGGCGGGGTCATATGCGGCGACTGCCGGGTCCCCGGAAGCGTCGTACCATCTGCTGAGGCCATCGGGCTGCTCAGCGCCCTGCTGACGGGGGACTGGGCGACGGCCGACGCGGCGGAGCCGCGGCACGTGCGCGAGGGGAGCGGACTCGTCTCCGCCTATCTGCACTGGCATCTGGAGCGCGGGCTGCGTTCCTTGCGTTACGTAGAGAAGTGACCGAGATCGGAGACCAAAGCGCCATGGCAGTACGCGGATTCCTGGGACGCTCCCGCCGCGAGTACAGGCTTCCCGACCCGCACCCCTCCGGCGCCGTACCGCCGAAGATCCCGGGCGAGCTCGTGCCGCAGCACGTCGCGATCGTGATGGACGGCAACGGCCGCTGGGCCAAGGAGCGGGGCCTGCCGCGCACCGAGGGCCACAAGGTCGGCGCCGAGCGGGTCCTGGACGTCCTCCAGGGCTCGATCGAGATGGGCGTCAAGAACATCTCCCTGTACGCCTTCTCCACCGAGAACTGGAAGCGCTCGCCCGACGAGGTGCGCTTCCTGATGAACTTCAACCGCGACTTCATCCGCAAGACCCGCGACCAGCTCGACGAGCTCGGCATCCGGGTCCGCTGGGTGGGCCGGATGCCCAAGCTGTGGAAGTCGGTGGCCAAGGAGCTCCAGGTCGCCCAGGAGCAGACCAAGGGCAACGACAAGCTGACCCTGTACTTCTGCATGAACTACGGCGGCCGGGCCGAGATCGCCGACGCCGCCCAGGCGCTCGCCGAGGACGTGAAGGCCGGCCGGCTCGACCCGTCGAAGGTCAACGAGAAGACCCTCGCCAAGTACCTCTACTACCCGGACATGCCGGACGTGGACCTGTTCCTGCGCCCCAGCGGCGAGCAGCGCACCTCCAACTACCTGATCTGGCAGAGCGCGTACGCCGAGATGGTCTTCCAGGACGTGCTGTGGCCGGACTTCGACCGCCGGCACCTGTGGAACGCCTGCCTGGAGTACGCCAAGCGCGACCGCCGCTTCGGCGGCGCCATCCCCAACCAGGTCGAGGGCCCCGACTCCACTGGCTGAAATCGATCCCCCTAGGATCCGCGCATGCGTACTGGGGAGATCGCTTTCTCGTACCGGCCGACGCCGGACGACTACCGCGCGGCGGTCCGGGTCTGGTCCCTGCGGACCTGGCCCGGCCTCCGCGCCCTGCTGATGGTCCTGCTGCTGGGCCAGGCCCTGATCTGGTGGCAGGCGTGGATGCGCCACTGGGACACGCCGTCGTCGTCGGTGTGTGCCGCCACGGTCCTGGCCGCGACGGTGTTCGTCGTGATCAAGGTGAACCGGCGCAAGGGGGACGACCAGTACGCGGGCCTGGAGGAGTACGGGGACTGCCGTACCGTCGCGGACGGGGAAGGACTGCACACCGAGGGTGCCGAGGGCCTCGCGAGCACCCTCGAATGGACCTTCCTGCGCTGGTGGTTCGAGACCCCCGAGGGGTTCGCGGTCACCGAGGGCCGGGGCACGTTCCTCGTCCTGCCCAAGCGGGGCGCCGCGGCCCCCGATGACGTCGACCGGATGCGGGCCCTGCTGGCGGGCCGGCTGAAGAAGATCTGAAGGAGCGGGCTCCCGCCCGGCCCCTGGCCGTTCCCGCCCGGCCGCTACGCGGTGCCGGCGGCCGCGCAGTCCGCGCAGGTGCCGAAGATCTCCACCGTGTGGGCGACGTTCACGAATCCGTGCTCGGACGCGATGGCGTCCGCCCACTTCTCCACCGCCGGGCCCTCCACCTCCACGGCCTTGCCGCAGCCGCGGCAGACCAGGTGGTGGTGGTGTTCGCCGGTGGAGCAGCGCCGGTAGACGGATTCGCCGTCGCTGGTGCGCAGCACGTCGACCTCGCCGGCGTCGGCCAGGGACTGCAGGGTGCGGTAGACGGTGGTCAGCCCCACCGAGGCGCCCCGGTGCTTGAGCATGTCGTGCAGCTCCTGGGCGCTGCGGAACTCGTCCACTTCGTCCAGAGCGGCCGCGACGGCCGCGCGCTGCCGGGTGGAGCGTCCTCGTACTGGCGCGGTATTCGTCTCGCCAGGAGCAGTCGCCACCGGTTCCTCCTCGTATCGGCCTGGGCCCATTGTGCCAGGCGCGCCCGGCGTCCCAGACCCTTACGCCGACCCGGGCCGTGCGGCCTGGGCCCCTGCCCCGTCCTGGACCTTCACGTCGTCCTGTACGCCGTCCCGCGGGCACAGTTGCCCCTCCGGCGCGGCTCCCGCCGCCGACGCCCGGGCCCGGCGGCGGGCCAGCGGGGCGGACAGGGCCGTCATGCCCATGAACACGGCGATGGCGAGCAGCACGATCGTGGCGCCGGAGGGGGCGTCGATCCAGTACGTCGCGGCCGTGCCGGTCAGCGACACGGTCACGCTGATCGCGATGGCCAGGCCCAGGGTGGCGGCGAAGCCCCGGGTCATCCGCTGCGCGGCGGCCACCGGGATCACCATCATGGCGCTGACCAGCAGCAGGCCGACGATCCGCATGGCGACGGTGACGGTGACCGCGGCGGTGACCGCGATCAGCAGGTTCAGGGCCCGCACCGGCAGTCCGGTGACCCGGGCGAACTCCTCGTCCTGGCAGACGGCGAACAGCTGCCTGCGCAGGCCGATGGTGACCGCGATGACGAACGCGGCGAGGACCACCATGGCGGTGACGTCCTCGGACGCGACGGTGGTGATCGAGCCGAACATGGCACTGACCAGGTTGGCGGTGGAGCCGCCCGGGGCCATGTTGATGATCAGTACGCCGCCGGCCAGGCCGCCGTAGAAGAGCATGGCGAGCGCGACGTCCCCGCTGGTCTTTCCGCGGGAGCGGATCAGCTCCATGCCGACGGCGCCGAGGACGGCGACCAGGGTGGCCATCCACACGGGGCTGGCCTGGAAGAAGAAGCCGAGGGCGACACCGGTCATGGCCACGTGGCCGAGGCCGTCGCCCATGACGGCCTGCCGGCGCTGGACCAGGTAGGTGCCGATGGCGGGTGCCGTGATGCCGACCAGCGCGGCCGCGATCAGGGCCCGCTGCATGAAGGCGTAGTCGAGGATTTCCATCAGCTCAGCAGTCCCGTCCGGAGCGGCTCGGCGTCGTGCGCCGCGTGGGGGTGAACGTGGTCGTGGCCGGGCAGCGCGTGCTGTCCCACCGCCTCCGGCGGCGCCCCGTCGTGGACGACGCAGCCGTCGCGCAGGACGACGGCGCGGTCGATCAGCGGCTCCAGCGGGCCGAGCTCGTGCAGTACGAGGAGGACGGTGGACCCGGCGGCGACCTGCTGCCGGAGAGCGTGGGCGAGGACCTCCTGGTTGTCGAGGTCCACGCCGGCCATCGGCTCGTCCATGATCAGGAGTTCGGGTTCCACGGCGAGCGCGCGGGCGATCAGCACCCGCTGGTGCTGGCCGCCGGAGAGCGCGTTGACCGAGGCGGAGGCGTGGCCGTCCATGTCGACCAGGGCGAGGGCGCGGTCCACGGCGGCCCTGTCGGCGGCGCGCGGGAAGCCGAACCGGCGGCGGGCCAGCCGGCCGGAGGAGACCACCTCGCGGACGGTGGCGGGGACCCCGCTGGCGGCGGTGGTGCGCTGCGGTACGTAGCCGACCCGGGACCAGTCGCGGAAGCCGCGGAACGGGGTGTCGAAGAGGGAGAGTTCGCCGGCGGTCAGCGGGACCTGGCCGACGACGGCGCGCACGGCGGTGGACTTGCCGGAGCCGTTGGCGCCGAGCAGGGCGACGACCTCGCCGCGCCGCACGGTGAGGTCGACGCCGCGCAGGACGGGGCGGGAGCCGAGCGAGGCGGTGGCGCCGCGCAGGGATATGACGGGGGTGTCCGCTTCCGCGGCTGCCGGCGAAGGATCCATGGCTCGCGCCTCCGTAACTGCCATCACTTGCTTCCGAGCGCCTTCTGGAGGTTCTTCAGGTTGGACCGCATGACCTCGAAGTAGTCAGCGCCCTGGGACTTGTCGGTGATTCCCTCGACGGGGTCGAGGACGTCCGTCTTCAGGCCGGTGTCCCCGGCGAGGGTCTTGGCCGTCTTTTCGCTGGCCAGGGTCTCGAAGAACACGGTGGAGACATTGTCCTTCCTCGCGATCCCCTGGAGCTCCTTCATCCGGGCCGGGCTGGGCTCGGACTCGGGGTCGACGCCGGAGATGCCCTCCTGCTCCAGCCCGTACCGCTCGGCGAGGTAGCCGAACGCGGAGTGGGTGGTGATGAAGGTCCGGCCGGCGGTGTGGGCGAGACCGTTCTTGAACTCGGTGTCGAGCGCGCCCAGTTGGGCGACCAGTTCGGCGGTGTTCTTCCGGTAGTCGGCGGCGTGGGCGGGGTCGGCCTTCTCCAGGGCCGCGCCGACGCCCTTGGCGACCTCGGCGTACTTCACCGGGTCGAGCCAGATGTGGGGGTCCGTGCCGGCCTCGCCGTGGTTGTGGCCGTCACCTTCCGAGTGGCCTTCGTGGCCTTCGTCCTCGCCCCCGTGGCCGTGGTCGTGGCCGGAGGCGCCGTGCGATTCGAGTGCGGTGAGGGTGCCGGCGTCGACGACGTTCTTCACGCCGGACTGCTCGATGGCCTTGTCGACGGCGGGCTGGAGGTTCTTGAGGTAGACCACCACGTCGGACTCGCCGAGGCGGCCGGTCTGCTTGGGGGTGATCTCCAGGTCGTGGGGCTCGACGCCCGGCTTGGTCAGGGAGGTGACCTTCACGTGGTCCTTGCCGATCCGCTCGGCGAGGAACTGCATGGGGTAGAACGACGCCGTCACGGCGAGCTTGCCGTCCTTGCCGCCGCCGGCTGCTTCGGCTCCTGAGCAGGCGGTCAGTGCCGCCGCCCCGAGGGCGACGGCTCCGGCGAGGGCGGCGGAGGGTATGAGGCGTCGTACGTTCATGACATCCATTTTCATCAAAGATGGAAACGGTTGTCAAAAACCCTGGTGGGGGGCCGGAAAAGCGGAACCGATTTGATGGGGGAGGGGAGGACGCCGGTAACCTGAGGCATTCGCGTTCGTCCTCGTAATGAAGAGAGCATCGTGGCCGCCGACAAGATCGACACCATCGTCAGCCTCAGCAAGCGCCGTGGCTTCGTCTACCCCTGCAGCGAGATCTACGGCGGCTCCAAGGCCGCCTGGGACTACGGGCCGCTGGGTGTCGAGCTCAAGGAGAACATCAAGCGCCAGTGGTGGAAGGCCATGGTCACCGGGCGTGAGGACATCGTCGGCATCGACTCGTCCGTGATCCTCGCCCCCGAGGTCTGGGTGGCCTCCGGTCACGTGGCGACCTTCTCGGACCCGCTGACCGAGTGCACCTCCTGCCACAAGCGCCACCGTGCCGACCACCTGGAAGAGGCGTACGAGGCCAAGCACGGCCGCGTCCCCGCCAACGGCCTGGCCGACATCAACTGCCCGAACTGCGGCACCAAGGGCCAGTTCACCGAGCCCAAGCAGTTCTCCGGCATGCTGGAGACCCACCTCGGCCCGACCCAGGACACCGGCTCCAAGGCGTACCTGCGCCCCGAGACCGCCCAGGGCATCTTCACCAACTTCGCCCAGGTCCAGCAGACCTCCCGCAAGAAGCCGCCGTTCGGCATCGCGCAGATGGGCAAGTCCTTCCGCAACGAGATCACCCCGGGCAACTTCATCTTCCGCACCCGCGAGTTCGAGCAGATGGAGATGGAGTTCTTCGTCAAGCCGGGCGAGGACGAGCAGTGGCAGGAGTACTGGATGCAGGAGCGGTGGAACTGGTACCGCGACCTCGGCATCCGCGAGGAGAACATCCGCTGGTACGAGCACCCGAAGGAGAAGCTGTCCCACTACTCGAAGCGCACCGCCGACATCGAGTACCGCTTCAACTTCGGCGGCAGTGAGTTCTCCGAGCTCGAAGGCGTGGCCAACCGCACCGACTTCGACCTCAAGGCCCACTCCGCGGCCTCCGGCCAGGACCTGTCCTTCTTCGACCAGGAGGCCGGCGAGCGCTACGTCCCGTACGTCATCGAGCCGGCGGCCGGTGTCAACCGCGCCATGCTCGCCTTCCTGCTCGACGCGTACACCGAGGACGAGGCCCCGAACGCCAAGGGCGTCATGGAGAAGCGCACCGTGATGCGCCTCGACCCGCGCCTGGCCCCGGTCAAGGTCGCCGTGCTGCCGCTGTCCCGCAACGAGAAGCTGTCGCCGAAGGCCAAGGGCCTCGCGGCCGACCTGCGCAAGGCCTGGAACATCGAGTTCGACGACGCCGGCGCCATCGGCCGCCGCTACCGCCGCCAGGACGAGATCGGTACGCCGTTCTGCGTCACCGTCGACTTCGACACCCTGGACGACAACGCGGTGACCGTGCGCGAGCGCGACACCATGAAGCAGGAGCGCGTCTCCCTGGACCAGATCCAGGGCTACCTGGGCGCCCGCCTGCTGGGCTGCTAGGTCCCGGACACACGAAGGGCCCGGTGCGTGTGAGCGCACCGGGCCCTTCGTCATGAGGGATCAGGCCGCGGTGACCGCGGTGATCAGGAGGCGGGCTCCCCGGCAGCCGCGGCGGCGGCCGCCCGTGCCTCGCCCCGGGCCTTGGACCGCTTGCCGTACTGCATGGTCCAGAAGGCCAGCGCGCCCAGCACGCCGTAGATCATGAACGGGCTGAGCGTCACCATGGTGTCGGTGTCGAGCGTGTACGCCAGGGCGATCCGCACGAGGGCCTCGGCCACGTAGGCCACGCCCCACACGGTGGTCATCACGATCATGGTCCGGCGGAAGCCCTCGTACTGCCACAGGCCGTTCCACCAGGAGGTGCTCTCGGGCGTGCCGTCGGTGGCGAACTTCCGGCCGAAGTAGAACATCAGCGGGCGCGGCGCCAGCAGGGTGGCCAGGCAGAGCAGCCCGAACAGTCCGGTGATCCCGGAGTCCTTGATCAGCAGCGCGCGGGCCGAGTGGGCGCCGACCAGCGAGACGACGGCCGTGATGACGATGAAGACCAGGGTGACGAGGGCGAACTCGTCGATCTTGCGCCGCCAGGCCACCACGACGGCGGTGTCGAGGACCGGCCACGCGCTGCTGGCGAGCAGCGCGGCGAACTCGCTCCAGCCGTGGTCGTCCTTGAGCGTGTTGTACGTGAGGATCGGCGCTACGACGTTGAGGCCGATGGTGAGGACCCAGCCGATCGCGGCCGAGGATCCTGAACGGGCGGGTGGTTCCGGTTGGGTGGCCGGAACGGACGCCGTGGACATGCTTCCCCCTGAGAAAGAGCAAAAACGAGTGCGGTCTGGGGAAGGTAGGTCACGGTTGGGCGGGAAAAGCCCACGACCGGCCAAAATGATCGCCAAACTCTCCGGAATCAGCCATTCCGGATGGCCTGGGACGGCTCAGGCCCGCAGCCCCCGGACCACCAGGGAGGAAACGGCCCCGAACTCCGCGGCGATGGTGGGGCTCTGCCACTCGGACGCGTACTGCGGGTCGTGGAACCGGGCGGTGGCGTCGAAGACGGCCCGCGCCGAGGCCGGGGCGTCGGCGGCGGTCAGGGTGCCCGCGGCCACGCCCTCCTCGATGATCCGGGTCAGCTGGGCGACCAGCTCGGCGAGGTGGGCGTCCACCACACCGCTGTTCTCGGCGAGCAGCACGGTGTACGTGGCGAACAGCTCGGGATCGTCGCCCGCCTTGTGCCGCTTGGCCTCGAACAGGGCCTCCAGCCAGGACTCCAGCTTGGAGGGGGCCGGCTCGGCGGGGGCGGCGGCGATCTCCTCCAGCCGCCCGACCGTCCGGCCCAGCCAGCGGTCGGTCACCGCCTCTCGCAGCGCCGCCTTCGAGGGGAAGTGCCGGTACACGCTGCCGTGGCTGACCCCCAGCGCCCGTGCCACGTCGACCACGGTTGCCTTGGCCGGGCCGTAGCGGCGCAGCACGTCCTCGGTGACTTCGAGGATGCGGTCGGGGGTCAGGGCTTCGGGCGGCATGCCTCGACCGTACCCGGCGCTCAGTGCTCGCTGTCGAGGTGGGCCATCTGGGCGGCCGGATAGCGCTCGCCGGCAGCCGATCCGGCGGGCACGGCGGCCTCGACGGCGGCCAGGTCCTCCGGGTCGAGCTGCACCTCCAGCGCGCCGAGCGCCTCGGCGAGCCGGTCCCGGCGGCGGGCGCCGATCAGCGGGACGATGTCCACCCCGTGCCGCGGCCCCTGGGCGAGGACCCAGGCGATGGCCGTCTGGGCCACGCTGACGCCCTTGTCCTCGGCGACCTTGCGCAGCGACTCCACCAGCGCGAGGTTGTGCTCCAGGTTCCCGCCCTGGAAGCGGGGGCTCATGCCCCGGAAGTCGCCGGGGGAGAGCAGCCGGTCGCGGGTGAAGTGTCCGCTGATCAGGCCGCGGGAGAGGACGCCGTACGCCGTGACGCCGATGCCCAGCTCCCGGGCGGTCGGCAGGATCTCCGCCTCGATGCCCCGGGAGATCAGCGAGTACTCGATCTGCAGGTCGGCGATGGGGGCGACGGCGGCCGCCCGGCGCATGGTCGCGGCGCCGACCTCGGAGAGTCCGATGTGCCGGACGTGTCCGGCCTGCACGGCCTCGGCGATCGCGCCGATCGTCTCCTCGACCGGCACGTCGGGGTCGACCCGGGCGATCCGGTAGATGTCGATGTGGTCCCGGCCCAGCCGCTGCAGGGAGTAGGCCAGGAAGTTCTTCACGGCCTCCGGGCGGCCGTCGTACCCGGTGAAGCCGCCCTCCACGGTGCGCAGGGCGCCGAACTTGACGCTGGTGAGGGCCTGCTCGCGAGCCGCCCGCGGCGCCGTGCGGAGGGCTTCGGCGATCAGCAGTTCGTTGTGCCCCATGCCGTAGAAGTCGCCCGTGTCCAGCAGGGTGACCCCGGCGTCCAGGGCGGCGTGGATGGTGGCGACCGACTCGGCGCGGTCGGCTTCGCCGTAGAGCGCGGACATGCCCATGCAGCCGAGGCCGAGCGGGAAGACGGCCGGACCGGTGGAGCCGAGCGTGCGGTGTCGAGGGGTGCTCGCGGAAGTGGTCATGCAAGGAGAATGGCATGACTGCTGACAGATTTCAATATCTGTCAGCAGTCATGCCTCCGGACGGGTTGCGCGGCGAGGACGCCGAGTACGCCGAGGGAGGGCGAGGCGCCCGGACGGACGGATGCCGCGCCCGACGAGGTCGAGCGCGGCATCTTCGGCAACCTCTCCGATGAGGATGAGGATGAGGATGAGGATGAGGAGGAGTGCGAGCAGCTGCGCTGCGCACCCCCCTCGGCCGGGGCGTACGCCCGGTCACTCGGACCGGGGCGGCCCCGCGGCCATCGCGGACGGTCCGGGCCCGGCCGGCGGCTCCTCCAGGGCCGCCGCGGTCCGGGCGGCCGTCGCGCGCGCCCAGGCGCCGCTGCTCACCAGGCCCAGCACCAGGGTCAGCAGCCCGCAGAGCGTGATGATCCACCAGGCCGGCCGGGCGGCCCCGGCGAAGTCGCCGCCCCGAGCCAGCCCTGCCGCCAGCACCGAGCCGATCACCGCCACGCCCAGCGTGCCGCCGGTCTGCCGGCTGGTGGCGGCGACCGCCGCCGCCACGCCCGCCTGCGAACGGGGCATGCCCGAGACCGCCGTGTTGGTGATCGGCGAGTTGACCATGCCGAAGCCCACGCCGAACAGCAGGAAGGCGGCGAGCATCAGCCAGACCCGGTCCTCCGCGGAGAAGGCGGCGAACAGCAGGCCGCTCGACCCCATCCCCAGACCGGCCACCACCAGCGGCAGCCGCGGCCCCCGGCTGCCCACCAGCCGCCCCGACAGCGGGGCGATCAGGCAGGTCATCAGCGCCAGCGGGAGCATCCACAGGCCGGCGTGCAGGGCGTCCAGACCGCGTACGTCCTGCAGGTAGAGGGTGGTCAGGAAGAGGTACCCGGAGAGCCCGGCGAAGGCGCAGATCGCGATCAGCACCGCACCGCTGAAGGGGACGCTCCGGAAGAACCGCGGGTCGATCAGCGGGTCCGCCCGCCGCGGCTCGTACACCAGCAGCCCGACGAAGGAGGCGAGGGCGACCGCCGCGCAGCCCAGCACCAGGCCGGAGCGGAGGCCGGCGGTGGGCGCCTCGATGATCCCGTACGTCAGCGACCCCAGCAGGGCCATGATCAGCAGCTGTCCCACCGGATCGGGACGGCGCGGCCGCGGGGCCCGCGACTCGGGGATGAACCGCAGGGTCAGCACCAGCGCGACCAGACCGATCGGCAGGTTCAGCCAGAAGATGGACCGCCAGCCCACGGTGTCCACGAGGACGCCGCCCACCAGCGGGCCGGCCGCCATCGCGATGCCGGCCACCCCGCCCCAGACGCCGATCGCCCGGGCCCGCGCGGCCGGTTCGGTGAAGGTGTTGGCGATGATCGACATGGCGACCGGGTTGAGCATCGCCGCACCCACGGCCTGGACCACCCGGAAGGCGATCAGCCACTCCAGGCCGGGCGCCAGCGAACACAGCAGCGAGCCCAGCAGGAACATGACCAGACCGGCCGTGAACACTTTGCGGCGGCCGATCCGGTCGGCCGTGGACCCGGCCAGCATCAGCAGCGCGGCCATCGTCAGCGTGTAGGCGTCGATGGTCCACTGCATGCCGGACACGGGGGCGTCGAGCTCCCGCCGCATCTGCGGCAGGGCGACGTTCAGGACGGTGTTGTCGAGGCTGACGATCAGCAGGCTCAGGCAGCAGATCGCCAGGATCACCATGCGGTGCCGGTGGCCGGTCTCGCTCATGGCGCCGATCGTACGGACACCTGATCAACACGGCATGCGCGACAATGGGGGGATGACCACGCTCCCCCCCGCCCTCGCGATCGGCCCGCACACCGTGCAGCCCCCGGTGGTGCTCGCGCCCATGGCCGGCATCACCAACGCCCCGTTCCGCACGCTCTGCCGCGAGTTCTCGGGCGGCAAGGGACTGTTCGTCAGCGAGATGATCACGACGCGCGCGCTGGTCGAGCGCAACGAGAAGACCATGCAGCTGATCCACTTCGACGAATCGGAAAAGCCGCGGTCGATTCAGCTGTACGGGGTGGACCCGGCCACCGTGGGCAAGGCCGTCCGGATGATCGTCGAGGAGGACCGGGCCGACCACATCGACCTGAACTTCGGCTGCCCGGTGCCCAAGGTCACCCGGAAGGGCGGCGGCTCCGCCCTCCCGTACAAGCGGAACCTGCTCCGCGCGATCCTCCGGGAAGCGGTCAGCGGGGCCGGCGACCTGCCGGTGACCATGAAGATGCGCAAGGGCATCGACGACGACCACCTGACCTACCTGGACGCGGGCCGGATCGCGGTGGAGGAGGGCGTCACCGCGATAGCCCTGCACGGCCGGACCACCGCCCAGCACTACGGCGGCATCGCCGACTGGGAGGCCATCGCACGGCTCAAGGAGCACGTGCCGGAGATCCCGGTGCTGGGCAACGGGGACATCTGGTGCGCCGAGGACGCGCTGCGCATGGTCCGGGAGACCGGCTGCGACGGCGTGGTGGTCGGCCGCGGCTGCCTGGGCCGTCCGTGGCTGTTCAACGACCTGGTGGCGGCCTTCGAGGGTCGTACGGACGACTACTACGCCCCCTCGCTCCGGGAGGTCGCCGCGGTCATGATCCGCCACGCGACCCTGCTGGGGGAGTGGATCGGCGACGAGGCCCGCGGTGTGATCGACTTCCGTAAGCACGTGGCCTGGTACCTCAAGGGGTTCTCGGTCGGATCCGAGATGCGCAAGAAGCTGGCGATCACGTCCTCCCTGTCCGAACTGGACGCTCATCTGAGCGAGCTTGATCTGGACCAGCCCTGGCCCGAGGGTGCCGACGGTCCGCGCGGCCGGACGTCCGGAAACAACCGGGTTGTCCTGCCCGAAGGCTGGCTCAAGGATCCCTACGACTGCGCTGGGGTGAGTGAAGACGCAGAGCTGGATACGTCCGGAGGCTGAGAATCCCCTCCGCGCGCGGCGTGAGATACGCCACGCATGGGGTCGGTTGCGCTCAGATGAGCGAACAGATCACGGCTATGACTTCCAAAGGGTGGCACTGGGTGCCACCCTTTGTGCGTTCAACTCTTGAACACAAGAGTATCGATGATCGCTCATCCGAGCGGGATCAGGCCTCAGATGGCACTTTCCCGTTCGGGAGGTGAAAGGTCTTAGGAGGTTTTGGCTACTCACCGGTTACTTTCGATCTGGTGGCGCCGGGCCGGTTACGGGCACATGACGACCAAGTGGACGTACCCAGAAGCCTTCGATCTGGGTATGTTCCTCGCCGTCAGGGCAGCCACCGAGTCCTCGAGGAGTCGAGACCCGTGTCGGAAAACAAAGATCAGAAGTTCGTCTACGACTTCACCGAAGGCAACCGCGACCTCAAGGACCTTCTCGGCGGCAAGGGTGCCAACCTCGCCGAGATGACCAACCTGGGTCTCCCGGTGCCTCCCGGCTTCACCATCACCACCGACGCCTGCAAGGTGTACCTGGACAGCGGTGAGGCCCCGGCCGCGCTGCGCGACGAGGTCACCGCCCACCTGCAGGCCCTCGAGGCGAAGATGGGCAAGAAGCTCGGCCAGTCCGACGACCCGCTGCTGGTCTCCGTCCGGTCCGGCGCCAAGTTCTCCATGCCCGGCATGATGGACACGGTCCTCAACATCGGCATGTCCGACGAGTCGGTCCAGGGCCTGGCCAAGCAGGCCGACAACGAGCGCTTCGCCTGGGACTCGTACCGCCGCCTGATCCAGATGTTCGGCAAGACCGTGCTCGGCGTCGAGGGCGAGCTCTTCGAGGAGGCCCTCGAGGAGGCCAAGGCCGCCAAGAAGGTCGCCGTCGACACCGACCTCGACGCCGCCGACCTCAAGAAGCTGGTCAAGGCCTTCAAGAAGATCGTGGCGAAGGAGGCCGGCCGCGAGTTCCCGCAGGACGCCCGCGAGCAGCTCGACCTCGCCGTCGAGGCGGTGTTCAACTCCTGGAACACCGACCGCGCCAAGCTCTACCGCCGCCAGGAGCGCATCCCCGGCGACCTGGGCACCGCGGTCAACGTCTGCTCCATGGTCTTCGGCAACCTCGGCCCGGACTCCGGCACCGGCGTCGCCTTCACCCGCGACCCCGCCAGCGGCCACCAGGGCGTCTACGGCGACTACCTGCAGAACGCGCAGGGCGAGGACGTCGTCGCCGGCATCCGCAACACCGTGCCCCTCTCCGACCTGGAGCAGCTGGACAAGAAGTCCTACGACCAGCTGATGCAGATCATGGAGACCCTCGAAACGCACTACAAGGACCTGTGCGACATCGAGTTCACCATCGAGCGCGGCCAGCTGTGGATGCTCCAGACCCGGGTCGGCAAGCGCACCGCCGGCGCCGCCTTCCGCATCGCCACCCAGCTGGTGGACCAGGGCCTGATCGACGAGGCCGAGGCGCTCCGCCGGGTCAACGGCGCGCAGCTCGCCCAGCTGATGTTCCCGCGCTTCGACGAGGACGCGAAGACCGAGCTGCTCGGCCGCGGCATCGCCGCCTCCCCGGGTGCCGCCGTCGGCAAGGCCGTCTTCGACTCCTACACGGCCGTCAAGTGGTCCCGTTCCGGCGAGAAGGTCATCCTGATCCGCCGCGAGACCAACCCCGACGACCTGGACGGCATGATCGCCTCCGAGGGCATCCTGACCTCGCGCGGCGGCAAGACCTCGCACGCCGCCGTCGTCGCCCGCGGCATGGGCAAGACCTGTGTCTGCGGCGCCGAGGAGCTCGACGTCGACACCAAGCGCCGCCGTCTGACCACCTCCTCCGGCCAGGTCATCGAGGAGGGTGACGTCGTCTCCATCGACGGCTCCACCGGCAAGGTGTACCGCGGCGAGGTACCCGTCGTACCGTCCCCGGTGGTCGAGTACTTCGAGGGCCGCATGCACGCCGGTGCCGACGAGGCCGACGAGCTGATCGGCGCGGTCCACCGGATCATGTCCTACGCCGACGGGGTCCGCCGGCTGCGCGTCCGCGCCAACGCCGACAACGCCGAGGACGCCCTGCGCGCCCGCCGGTTCGGCGCCCAGGGCATCGGCCTGTGCCGCACCGAGCACATGTTCCTCGGCGAGCGCCGCGAGATGGTCGAGCGCCTGATCCTGGCCGACACCGACTCCGAGCGCGAGAAGGCACTCAGTGCCCTCCTGCCGCTGCAGAAGAAGGACTTCGTCGAGCTGTTCGAGGCGATGGACGGCCTGCCCGTCACCGTCCGCCTGCTCGACCCGCCGCTGCACGAGTTCCTGCCCGACATCACCGAGCTGTCGGTCCGGGTCGCCCTCGCCGAGGCCCGCAAGGACCCCAACGAGAACGACCTGCGTCTGCTCCAGGCCGTGCACAAGCTGCACGAGCAGAACCCGATGCTGGGTCTGCGCGGCGTCCGCCTCGGCCTGGTCATCCCCGGCCTGTTCGCCATGCAGGTCCGCGCGATCGCGGAGGCGGCCGCCATCCGCAAGGACGCCAAGGGCGACCCCCGCGCCGAGATCATGATCCCGCTGGTCGGCACCGTCCAGGAGCTGGAGATCGTCCGCGAGGAGGCCGACCGGATCATCGCCGAGGTCGAGGCCGCCACCGGCACCAGCCTCAAGCTGACCATCGGCACCATGATCGAGCTGCCCCGGGCCGCGCTGACCGCGGACCAGATCGCCGAGGCCGCCCAGTTCTTCTCCTTCGGCACGAACGACCTGACCCAGACGGTGTGGGGCTTCTCCCGCGACGACGTGGAGGCCAGCTTCTTCACCGCCTACCTGGAGAAGGGCATCTTCGGGGTCTCGCCGTTCGAGACCATCGACAAGGACGGCGTGGGCTCCCTGGTCCGGCACGCGGCCAAGCTGGGCCGGGCCACCCGCCCCGACCTCAAGCTCGGCGTCTGCGGCGAGCACGGCGGCGACCCCGAGTCGGTGCACTTCTTCCACGAGGTCGGCCTCGACTACGTCTCCTGCTCGCCGTTCCGGATCCCGGTGGCGCGCCTGGAGGCCGGCCGGGCCGCCGCGGTGGGCGCGGACAAGGGCTCCGACAGCCGCTGACCCCACCACCCCCACACTCCGGCCGTCCCGTCGGACATGACGGACCATCCCGGTCCACGACGGGTCATCAGGTCCTGTGACGGACCCTGACGGGACGGCCGGACCGCCGACCGCGCGCCTGCCCCCGGGTTCCCTGACCCCCGAGGGCAGGCGCGCCGTGCTTTTTCGAGTTCAACCACTATTCAACGCCAGCAGGCGGTGGACGGATCCCCACCCGTCCACCGCCTGCTGTCAATCCGCCGGTCACGTCGGCGCTTCCCGGTGCGACCGACCGCCAGGCCCCGCAAAGCCCCCCACGGCCTTCACGGAGCGTTTCGGTCGCACCGGAGTGTGCCCGGCGGAGTACAGCATTTCGGTTGTCACACCCCTGCCGAAAGGGGTTTCAACTGTGGCCGAAAGGGCGTGGTGACGTCGTGTGACTGCATGCATACTCATGGGGCGGGGGGATTGCGGTTGCACAGGTGGGGGTTCGGTGCTGCGTATCCATTTCACTGGAGTGGACCTGGCACGCGTACGGATGGCAGGGCGTCCCGATGCGTTGTGGGAAACGATTCTTAGTTTTCACCGCCTAAGAGACCGGCGGGATGCCCGGTTGTTCGGTGAATGGCGTACTGAAGCGCGGAGCAGGTTGAATAGTGAAACACGGCTGCTTGGTGCGCTCATACCGAGTCGCGGCTATTTCCCCGATTTCCTGACCCCGGCCGAGGGCCGCTTCGGGTGGGACGTCGGGCTCGACGCGCTGCGCGGGATCCGTGACGAACGGCTCCGCAGGGAGCTGTCCCTGGTGGCCGGCGGAGCGCCGCTGTCACCCCGGCTGCGGGAGTTCGCCGACGGCGGCACCCAGGTGCTGCCCCGGCTGCTGCGCGAGCTGCGCGGCTACCACCGGGCCGCCGTGGAGCCGTACTGGACGCACATCCAGGCCCAGATCGAGGCGGAGCGGGCCGCCCGCGGGCGGGCCCTGCTCGACGGGGGCGCGGACGAGCTCCTGGACTCCCTGCCGCCGATGCTGCGCTGGCGCGCCCCGGTGCTGGAGTGCGACTACCCGGTGGACCGCGACGTACGGCTCCAGGGGCGCGGGCTGCTGCTCCAGCCGTCGTTCTTCTGCCGGCGCACCGCCGTGACCCTGCAGGACCCCGAGCTGCCGCCGGTGCTGGTGTACCCGGCGGCGGCCGAACTGGCCTCCGCCTCGGCCGGGGTGGACGCGGTCCGCCCCGCCTGCCCCGACGAGCGGCGCGTCCGCAGCCTGGGCAAGCTGGTCGGGCACACCCGCTCGGTGGTGCTGCGGGCCATCGGGGACGGCGCCACCACCAGTGAGCTGGCCCGCCGGGCCGGGGTCTCGCTGGCCTCGGCCAGCCAGCACGCCGGCGTGATGCGCGAGGCCGGTCTGGTCACCACCCTGCGCCGGGGCAACGCGGTGCTGCACACCGTGACCCCGCTGGGCGCGGCCCTGCTGAAGGGCGGGGCGGTGGCCTCCTGAGCGCGGCCGCACCCCGGCCGGGAGGACCCGGGCGGGGTGCGGCCGTCAGGCGACCCCGGAGGCGGCCGTGGAGGCGGGGCCGCGGGACGGGGCCGTGGGGCAGGCGGGCTCAGGTGCCCGGGCAGGGCTCAGGTCCGGAACGGGCCCGTGACCTCGTAGGTGATGCCGCCCGAGGAGCTGCCGCTCGTACCGCGCTGGCTGGAGAAGTACAGGCGGTTGCCGGCGGGGGAGAAGGCCGGGCCGGTGATCTCCGACGAGGACTGGCCGGTGATCCGCAGGAACGGGGCGACCACGTCGTCCGGGGTGATGATGCAGATCTCCATGTTGCCGCCGTCCTCGGCCACGAACAGGTCGCCGGAGGAGGAGCCGGTGACGTTGTCGACGCCGGTCAGCGGGGCGCCGCCGCCCACCACGAGGGAGTCGTCGTAGGCCAGCTCGTAGGTGCTGTTGGCCAGGTTCAGCTGCCAGACCCGGTTGTCGCCCTTGGTGGTGAACCAGACGGTGTCGTTGGCGTAGTGGCAGCCCTCGCCGCCGTTGAACTTCTTCGCGCCGGAGACCTGGCTGCGGGTGACGGTCGGCGAGCCGTCGGGGTCCGGCACGTTCTGCCAGGTGAAGGAGCCGGAGGTGCCGCTGCCGGCCTTGAGGACCTGCAGGGTGCCGGAGGTGAGGCTGCCCCAGGCGGTGGGGATGAACCGGTAGAAGCAGCCGTCCGTCTCGTCCTCGGTCAGGTAGACGACCTGGCGGACCGGGTCGGCGGCCGCGGCCTCGTGCTTGAACCGGCCCATCGCGGGCCGCTGCACGGCCGCGTTCACCCCGTACGGGTCGGTCTCGTACACGTAGCCCAGGCTGACCTCCTCGCAGGACAGCCAGGTGTTCCACGGGGTCTTGCCGCCCGCGCAGTTCTGCCGGGTGTTGGAGAGGATCCGGTACGCGCCGGTGACCGTGCCGGACGAGTTGAACCTGACGGCGCTCGCGCCGCCGGAAGGGTTGATCTCGGAGTTCGACACGTAGATCCAGCCCGATCCGTCGGTGAAGCACGCACCGCCGTCGGGAGCGTTGTGCCAGGTGTACGAGGTGCCGCTCACGGTCTGGCCGGATCGGGCGATCACCCGGCTGGTGAAGCCGGCCGGGAGCATGATGCCGTTCGCGTCCGCCGCGCCCAGGGCCCCGTAGGGACCGGGGCCGGGCTGGGCGGGGGCCGCGTAGGCGGCGCCGCGCATCAGGGTGCCGCCGAAGGCGGCGGCCGACGTGCCGATCACGGCACCGCGCAGGAAGGTACGACGTTCCACGGTCACTCCTGGGGGGAGGGAGGCCCCGGGAGGCCGGCCGGCCTCCCGGGGTCATGCGCGACTGGGAACCTAGGAGTCCAGAGTTGACCGGACGTCAATTCCTCGTGACGCGCGGGCGACCGGTCGGAGTGCAATCCCCGCGCCCCCGGTCCGGCCGCCGGACCGGCCGTGCAGGGGCGATTTCCGGACGTCGCGCCATTCCGTGGCTTTCCGGCCCCGGAGGGGCCACGGATGCGCGAGGATGCCGGAGACATGAACGGAACGCGCTCCGATATCGCCGGGCGGGCGGACCTCGACGTCCTGCTGCGCCGCTTCTACACGGCGGCCTTCGCCGACCCCCTGATCGGGCCGTTCTTCACCCGGATCGCGGGCACCGACCTGGAGGCCCACCTGCCCCGGATCACCGACTTCTGGGAGCAGGCGCTGTTCCGCACCGCCCGCTACGAGGGCAATGCCCTGGCTCCGCACGCCGCCGTGCACTCGGTCCGCCCCCTCACCGCGGAGGACTTCGGGCGCTGGGTGCAGCTGTGGCGCGCCACCGTCGACGGGCTGTACGCCGGGCCGCTCGCCGAGCGGGCCAAGGACCAGGGCGAGCGGATCGCGCTCACCCTGCACCGGCGGCTGGCGGGCGGGGACGCGCCGCTCACCGGTCAGGGGCCGGGCTTCGTGCCGCTGGCCGCCCTGGAGCTGCGCTCCTCACTGGTCTGACCCCGCTGCCCCACCGCCCCTGACCTGCGGCTTCGTAGATCCGCAAAAAAGTTTCGACGGGACCGATGAGTTTCCCGGCGGCCCCTGGTCTACCTCTCGACAGCACCACACGGCACCGAGAGAGAAGAGACCGGGATGTCCCAGCCGCAGATGATCTTCGTGAACCTGCCCGTCAAGGACCTGGACGCGGCCAAGGCGTTCTGGGAGAAGCTCGGCTACTCCTTCAACCCGCAGTTCACCGACGACACCGCGGCCTGTCTGGTCTTCAGCGACACGATCTTCGCGATGCTGCTGACCGAGGCCAAGTTCAAGGAGTTCACCTCCAAGAAGATCGCGGACACCGCCCGCACCGCCCAGGGCATCTTCGCGCTGAGCGCCGACAGCCGCGAGCGGGTCGACGAGCTGGTCGACGGGGCCCTCGCGGGCGGTGCCACCGAGCCGCGCCCGGCCATGGAGTACGGCTTCATGTACGGCCGCACCTTCGAGGACCTCGACCACCACCTGTGGGAGGTCGTGTGGATGGACCCGGCCGCCGCCCGGCAGGGCTGACGGCGGCCGGCGCCGCAGGGTCCGGCCGCCGTGGTGTCGGGAGGCCGCGGCGGTGTCAGGAGGTCGCGGCGGTCCGTACCGGATAGGTGGGGACCGCCACCTCCTCGTCGTCCAGGCAGCGCCCCGTCTCCAGGTCGAAGCGCTGCTTGAGCAGCGGCGAGGCCACGAACGGCCGGCCGGCCGCCGCTCCGATCAGCCCGCGCGAGAGCACCTGCGCCCCGGTGAAGGGATCCCGGTTGCCGATCGCGTACGTGCGCCCGGCCCGGTCCACGAAGACCGCGGCCTGGCTCCCGTCGGGCAGCAGGGCCGCCACTCCCCGGCCGGGCAGCAGCTGCCCGAGCTCGCAGACGGTCAGCCATCCCTCGGCCACCCGCAGTTCCACGGTCATCGGTTCCCTCCCAGGGGTTCCAGCGTGAGGACGGTCAGGTCGGGCTTGACCTGGTCCCGTTCGGGCACGAACTTCACCGCCGGGTCGGGCGCGCCCGGCGCGTTGACGAAGGACACGAACCGCCGCAGCCGCTCCGGGTCGTCCAGGGTGGCCGCCCACTCGTCGCGGTAGTGCGCCACGTGCCCGGCCATCAGGGACTCCAGCTCCGCGCACAGCCCCAGCGAGTCGTGCACGACCACGTCCCGGAGGTGGTCCAGGCCGCCCTCCAGCCGGTCCAGCCAGGTGGAGGTCCGCTCCAGGCGGTCGGCGGTGCGGATGTAGAACATCAGGAAGCGGTCGATCAGCCGGACGAGTTCGGCGTCGGACAGGTCCTGGGCGAGCAGGTCCGCGTGGCGCGGGGTGGCCCCGCCGTTCCCGCCGACGTAGAGGTTCCAGCCGCCGGCCGTGGCGATGACCCCGAAGTCCTTGCTCTGGGCCTCCGCGCACTCCCGGGCGCAGCCGGACACCGCGGACTTGAGCTTGTGCGGGGCGCGCAGGCCCCGGTAGCGGAGTTCCAGGTCGATGGCCATGCGGACGCTGTCCTGGACGCCGTAGCGGCACCAGGTCTGTCCCACGCAGGACTTCACGGTGCGCAGGGCCTTCCCGTAGGCGTGCCCGGACTCGAATCCGGCGTCCACCAGGCGGGTCCAGATCTTCGGCAGCTGGTCCACCGAGGCGCCGAACAGGTCGATCCGCTGACCGCCGGTGATCTTCGTGTAGAGGCCGAAGTCGCGGGCCACCTCGCCGATCACGATCAGTTTCTCCGGGGTGATCTCGCCGCCGGGGATCCGCGGGACCACCGAGTACGAGCCGTTGCGCTGCAGGTTCGCCAGGAAGTGGTCGTTGGTGTCCTGGAGGGCCGCCTGCCCGTCGGCCAGGACGTAGCCGCTGGCGCCGATGCTCGGCGCGAGCGAGGCGATGATCGAGCCGACGGCCGGCTTGCAGGTCTCGCAGCCGTCGCCGCCCTTGGCCGCCTCCCGGCCGTGTCCGTCGAGGAGTTCCTCGTACGTGCTCAGGCGGCGGGTGCGGACGATCTCGTAGAGCTCCGCCCTGGTGTGGGGGAAGCAGGCGCAGAGCCCCTTGTCGGTGCTCGCCGGCAGCAGCTGGCCGATCACCTTTACGCAGCTGCCGCAGCCGGTGCCCGCCCGGGTGCACTTCTTCACCTCGGCGAGGGTGGCGCAGGCGGTGATCTCCTTCTTGGTCACGTTGTGGCAGGAGCAGATCACCGCGGTGTCGGGCAGCGCGGCCGGGCCGAGGGCGGCGGGGGCGCCGGCCCCCGCGGGCAGCACCAGCTGTTCGGGGGAGACCGGCGGGACGCTGCCGGTCAGCGGGCGCAGCAGGCCGTAGGCGTCGGCCTCGCCGACCAGCACCCCGCCGAGCAGGGTGCCGTCGGGGGAGACCACCAGCTTCTTGTAGATCCCCGAGCGGGAGTCGGAGTAGACCACGTCGAGGCTGCCCTCGGCGGTGCCGTGGGCGTCGCCGAAGGAGGCCACGTCCACGCCGAGCAGCTTGAGCTTGGTGGACAGGTCGGCGCCGGTGAACTCGCGGCCCCGGCCGAGCAGGTCGTCGGCGGCGGTCTCGGCCATCTCGTAGCCGGGGGCGACCAGTCCGTAGACGCGGCCGTCGGCGGCCTGCGCGCACTCGCCGATGGCGTACACGTACGGGTCGGAGGTGCGGCAGCGGGCGTCGACGGTGATGCCGCCGCGTTCGCCGACGTCGAGGCCGCAGTCCCGGGCCAGCCCGTCGCGGGGCCGGACCCCGGCGGAGAAGACCACCAGGTCGGTGCCGACCGTCGTTCCGTCGGAGAGCAGCATGCCGCTGACCGAACCGTCCGGGCCGCCGGTGACGACCTCCTGGGTGCCGACGCCGGTGTGCACGGTCAGGCCCATGCCCTCGATGGTGCGCAGCAGGGCGGCGCCGCCGCCCTCGTCGACCTGGACGGGCATCAGCCGGGGCGCGAACTCCACGATCCGGGTGTCCAGTCCGAGGCCCTTCAGGGCCCCGGCCGCCTCCAGGCCGAGCAGGCCGCCGCCGACCACCGCGCCGCGGGTGCGGCCCCGGGCGTACTCCTCGATGGCCAGCAGGTCCTCGATGGTGCGGTAGACGAAGCAGCCGGGGGCGTCCTTGCCGGGGACGGGCGGCACGAAGGGGTACGAGCCGGTGGCGAGCACGAGGACGTCGTACGGGTGGACCCGGCCGGAGCCGGCGGTGACGGTGCGGGCGGCCCGGTCGACGGAGGCGGCGGGGTCGTCGAGGTGCAGCTCTATGCCGTGCTCCGCCAGGAAGCCGGCCGGGGTGAGGGACAGCTCCTCGGGGGTGCTGCCGGAGAAGTAGGAGGTGAGGTGGACCCGGTCGTAGGCGGGCCGGGGCTCCTCGGCGAGCACGACGACGCGGTGGGTGCGGGTCGTCCCGCGTTCGGCGAGCGCTTCGAGGTAGCGCTGGCCGACCATGCCGTGCCCGATGAGCAGGATCGTGGGCTTGGTCATCGTGTGGGGCCTCCGTCGTCGGTGAGCAGGTGGATCAGCCGGTCCGTGGCGGACAGGGGTTCGTCGCCCTCCCAGGCGCGGGCGAGGGTTCCCACGGCGGAGAGCTCGCCGAGGAGCACCCCGCCGACGAGCCGGTCCCCGCGGACGACGACCTGCCGGTAGGTGCGGCGGGTGGCGTCGGTCAGCCGGACGACGTCGTCGCCGGGGAGCGGGGTGGTCTCGCCGAAGGCGGCGAGGTCGAGGGGCGCGGGGCCGGCGGGGCCGTGGGCGAGGGTGAGCCGGGTCAGGGCGCGGGTGCCGGTGTAGCGGAGGGGGGCGCCCGCGGGCGTTGCCGGGCCGGTGTCCGGGCCGGGGTCCGGGCCGGGGGCGCCCACGGGCGCTCCCGCGCCGTGCACGGCTTCGGCGGTGTCCGGGCCGGGGGTGCCGGGGGCGCCGGCTGTCCGGCCGTGCCCGGCCCCGGCCCCCTGACCGGGGCCGGGCACGGGGGCTTCGTTCGCTTCGGGAGCTGCGTGGGCGGGGGAAGCTGCGTGGGCGTGCGGAGCCGCGTGGGCCGGGGAAGCCGAACGGGCTTCGGGGTGCCCGGCCGCGGCCGGACCGCTCAGCAGGATCGAGGCCAGTACGTCGGCCTGTTCCAGGGCCGGGCCGGCCAGGCCGTAGACCCGGCCGCCGTGCTCGGCGCAGTCGCCGATCGCGTGGATCCGGGGGTCGCTGGTGCGCAGCTCGTCGTCGACGAGCACGCCCTGCCGTACGTCGAGCCCGGCGGCCCGGGCCAGGCCCACGCGGGGCCGTACGCCGCAGGCGAGGACGACCAGGTCGGCGTCGAGACGGTAGCCGTCGGCGAGTTCCACGCCGGTGACCCGCCGGGGTCCGGCCGGCGCGGGCCGCGCGTCCCGGCGGCCCGGGCCGGAGCCCGGGGGGTCGGTGAGGACCGCGCGGACGCGGCACTCGGTGTGGACCTCCACCCCGAGCTCCGTCAGGTGGGACCGCAACAGTGCGGAGGCCGGTGCGTCCAGCTGGCGTTCCATCAGGCGCTCGCCCTGCTGGGCCAGGACCACCTGTGCGCCCCGCGCGGCCAGGGCCCGCGCCGCCGAGACGCCCAGCAGCCCGCCGCCGATCACCACCGTGCGGACGCCCGGCCCGACCGCGTCGGAGAGGGCCGTGCAGTCGTCCATGGTGCGGAAGGGGTGCACGCCGTCGGGCAGTTCACCGTCACCGGGCTCGAACAGGCCCCGCAGCGGCGGCAGCACCGGGTTGGAGCCGGTGGCCAGGACCAGCACGTCGTACGGCTCGACGGACCCGTCGTCGCCGTGCACGAGCCGCGCGTGCCGGTCGATCAGGACCGCCCGGACGCCGCGCCGCAGCCCCGGCCCGGCCGAGGGCAGGGCCGCGACCTCGGCCGCGTAACGCCCCGCGAGGATCTCCGCGAGCAGCACCCGGTTGTACGGGACGTGCGGCTCCTCGCCGAACACGGA
Source organism: Streptomyces sp. NPDC089799 (assembly GCF_040684755.1). Classification (NCBI taxonomy): domain Bacteria; kingdom Bacillati; phylum Actinomycetota; class Actinomycetes; order Kitasatosporales; family Streptomycetaceae; genus Streptomyces; species Streptomyces sp. NPDC089799. The sequence goes on from NZ_JBFBGR010000009.1 coordinate 153,651, forward strand.
CACGGTCACGGTCGTCGGTGCGGAGCCGAGCCGCTGGGCCAGCCGCAGCCCCGCGAGGCCGCCGCCGACCACCACCACACGCTGCTGTCGCCAGGTCATGCCATGAGCGTGCGGGCCCGCTGTTTCCCGGCCGCATCGCCCTTGTTACCCGGACGGAACGCCCGTCTCCCAGGCCGGCTTAAGTGCCCGTGAGGGCTCCCTCAAGCCAGGCTTAAGGATCTTCTGGTGTCGTCCGGGGGCGCCTAGCGTGCCCGTATGCGTGATGCGGTGGTGCGGGTCAAGGGCGGGATCCTGGGCGGGGCCGGGGCGGTCTGCCTGCTGTGGGCGGCCCAGGTGCGGCCTTCCGCCCGGCCCGACGCGCTCTTCGCCACCGCCGCCCACCTCACCGGTCTGCTCGCCGGGTACGGGGTGCTCGTCCTGCTCTTCCTCATGGCCCGGGTGCCCGCCGTCGAGCACGGCGTGGGCGCCGACCGACTGGCCCGCTGGCACGCGGCCGGCGGCCGGCACGTCCTGCTGCTCTGTGCCGGGCACGCCCTCCTCGCCCTCCTCGGCTACGCCGTGCACGCCGGGCGCGACCTCCTCACCGCCGCCCGCGAGCTGCTCGGTTACCCCGCGCTGGCCGCTGCCGCCGCCGGTGCCGCGCTGTTCGCCGCCGTGGGGTTCACCTCCGCCCGCGCGGTACGCCGCCGCCTCGCCCACGAAACCTGGCGCGGCGCGCACCTGCTGGTGTACGCGGCGGCCGCCCTCGCCTTCGTCCACCAGCTCGCCGGGCCCGACCTCGCCGCCCTCGGCTGGTTCTGGGCACTCGCCCACACCGTGGTCGCCGCACTCCTGGTCTGGTACCGCGCGGTGGTCCCCGTACGGCAGGCCCTGCGGCACTCGCTGCGGGTGGCCGGGGTCCGGGCCGAGGGGCCGGGCGTGGTCTCCGTCCTCGTGCACGGGGACCACCTCGCCGAACTCCGGGCCGAACCCGGGCAGTTCCTGCGCTGGCGGTTCCTTCAACGGCGGCTCTGGTACACCGCGCTGCCGTTCTCGCTCTCCGCGCCCGTCCGGGACGGGGACCACACCCTCCGGATCACCGTGAAGGGCCTGGGCGGGCACTCCCGCCGGATCCGCCGGCTGCGCCCCGGCACCCGGGTGATCGCCACCGGCCCCTTCGGCGCGCTCACCGCGGCCCGCCGCACCCGAGCCAAGGTGCTGCTCATCGCGGGCGGGGTGGGCATCACCCCGCTGCGCACGCTGTTCGAGACGCTGCCCGGAGGCCCCGGGGACCTCACCCTGCTGTACCGGGCCGGGGCGGCGGAACAGCTGGTGCTGCGGCCCGAACTGGAGGCCATCGCCGCCGGGCGGCAGGCCGGGCTGCACTACCTGCTGGGGCCGTCCGACGGGGCCTACGACCCCCTCGCCGCGGGCGCGCTGCGGGCGCTGGTGCCGGACCTGGCCGAGCACGACGTCTACCTGTGCGGGCCGCCGGGGATGGCGGCGGCGACCCACGCCTCGCTGCTGCGGGCCGGGGTGCCGGCTGCCCGGATCCACGCCGAATGCTTCGCCTTCTGATCCGCCCTCCGATCCGCCTCCTCGCCCGCCTCCTCGCCCGCCTTCTTGTCCGCCTTGTTGTTCTGATCCGCCTTCTTGTCCACGTTCCGACCGAGGGAGACCGACCCGCCGTGCGCCCGCCCCGCCGACCGATACGCCATCCGCTGCACGTTCCCGTGGACGTGGCGACGCACCCGCCCGTGGCCGCGTCCGTGACTGCGTCCGGGCCTGCGTCCGGGCCTGCGTCCGTGACTGCGTCCGTGCCCGATTCGGGCTGGGGGCACGGCCCGGGTCCGGTGACGGCTTCCGGCACGGTCCCGGGGCCGCATGGGAGGCACCGGCGCAGACGGGGGGCCGGGCCGTTCGCTGCGCCGCTCTCCGGGCCGTTCGCCGCGCTGCTCGCCGTGCCGCCCCGGTGGCGGGTCGCGGCCGGCATCGGGGCGGCCGGGGCGCTCGCCGCGACCGTGCTGACGGCCGTGCCGGTGCCGGCGGCTCCGGTCGCCCCGGACCGGGTCCCGCCGGTGGCAGCGGCGGTGGAAACCTCAAACCTTGCGCAAGAAACCGCCGATTGATGCCCTGTGCACTCAAGTGATCCATAGGGTCGGGACGTGCCTGACATATCCACGACCATGATCATCGTGCTGTGCGCGGCCGCCGCGGCGGCCGGCTGGATCGACGCGGTGGTGGGCGGCGGCGGACTCCTGCTGCTGCCCGCCCTGCTGCTGGGCCTGCCCGCGAACGTGCCCCATACGCACGCCCTCGGCACCAACAAGGCGGTCGCCATCGTCGGCACCGCCGGCGCGGCGATCACCTTCGCCCGCAAGGCGCCCGTCGACGTGAAGACCGCGCTGCGCATCGGCCTCGCGGCGATGGCGGGCGCGGCGGGCGGCGCGGTGCTCGCCGCCTCCGTCAGCAAGGACGCCATGATCCCGGTGGTCATGGTGGTGCTGCTGCTGGTCGCCGCGTTCGTGATCTTCAAGCCCTCGTTCGGTGCGGCTCCGGCCACGGGGCCGGTCACCCGGCAGCGCGTCGTCGCCGCGATCCTCCTCGCGGGCGTCGGCATCGGCTTCTACGACGGCCTGATCGGGCCGGGGACGGGCACCTTCCTGGTCCTCACCCTGACCGGGCTGCTCCGCCTGGACCTGCTGACCGCCTCCGCCACCGCCAAGATCGTCAACGTCGGGACCAACGCCGGCGCCCTCGCCGTCTTCTCGTACCAGGGCGCGGTGATGTGGCGGCTGGCCGCGCTGATGGCGGTCTTCAACCTCGCCGGCGGCATGGCGGGCGCCCGGCTCGCGCTCAAGAAGGGCAGTGGCTTCGTCCGGGTGGTGCTGCTGACGGTGGTCTGCGCGCTGGTGCTGAAGCTGGGCTGGGAGCAGTGGGCCTGACGGCGCGGCGGCCGGGGCGGCGGCCGGGGCCGGGGCCGGGGCCGGGACCGGCGGTGGGCGCCGGTCAGCGGACGCCGGTCAGGTGGGCGAACACCACCACGTTCCCCCGGTAGCCCGTGCCGGGGGAGAAGGGCCCGCCGCAGGTGATCACGCGGAGTTCGGCGCGCCGGGCGGGCCCGTACACGCGCTCGTCGGGGAAGGCGTCCGCGTCGTACACCTCGACCGCGTGCACGGTGAACACGGCGGTACGGCCGTCCGCGCGCGGCACCTCCACGGACGCGCCGCGCCGGACCGCGCCGAGCCGGTAGAACACCGCCGGGCCGGTGGCGCGGTCGACGTGCCCGGCCAGGATCGCCGTACCGGCCGCGCCGGGGGTGGTGCCGTCCCGGTACCAGCCGGCCAGGTTGCGGTCGCCGGTGGGCGGCACCTGGAGGCTGCCGTCGCGGTCCAGGCCGAGCCCGGTCAGCGGGGCGTCCACCCCGATGGAGGGGATGCGGATGCGGACGGGCGGGGAGCCCGGAAGCGGCGCGGCCCCGGACCGGCCGCCCCAGGCGTCCGCGGCCTCGGCGGGGGAGGGCTGCGGCGGCCGGACCTCTTCCGCGGAGCCGCTGGTGACCAGCCATACGCCGAGGCAGACGGCGAGCGCGAGCAGCCCGGCCCGGGCGACGGGCGCGGGACCGAGGCCGATCCGGTCGAACCGGCCGGCCCCGGGCCGCAGGCCGACTCCGTCGCCGCCGACGCATTTTCCGGGCCCCTTCGCGGTCCCGCCCCAGGCGCCCCCGGCGGCGCACCTGCCGGTGCGTCCGCCCGGGCCCCTGTCCGTGCCGGGTCCGCTGCCGCTGCCGGGACCGGGGTGGAGGCGGCCGAAGGAGCGGTCCTCGGAGCCGGCGTCGATGTCGGAGCCGGTGGCGTTCCTGCCGGAGTCCCCTCCGGTACGGGTACCGGGTCGGGTACCCGTAGCGGAGGCCGGTCGGAGACGCCCGTCCGGTTCGGGACCGGTGCCGGGCCCGGGTCCGAGAGCGGCACCACCACGGGCACCGGACCGGGGCGCAGCGCCGGACTCGGGCCCCGGGCCGGGATCGTGATCAGGGCCTGGGCCGGGGGCGGCAGCCGAGTCGGGCCAGGGCCCGGTCTTGGGGTCGGGATCCGGGCCGGGGGCGGCAGCCGAGTCGGGATGGGGCCCGGCCTTGGGGTCGGGAGCTGGGCCGGGGGCGGCAGCCGAGTTGGGATGGGGTCCGGCCTCGGAGTCGGAATCCGAGCCGGAGTCGGGACCCGAGCCGGAGGCGGCAGCCGAGCGGGGACAGGGACCGGTTCGGGAGTCGGGGCCCGAGCCGGAGGCGGGGTCCGAGCCCGGGTCCGGGCCCGAGTCGGGACTCGCGCCGGGACCGGAGCCCGAGCCGGAGTCGCGGAAGTCGCCGGGCATGGTCCTTTCCCTCGGTGGGGCCCGGGCCGTGCGACGGTCTTCGGGCCGTGTGGTGGGGGTGGCCGTCGCCCGGCCCCGCGAACGGGGGGACCTCGCGGGGCGGGCGACGGGGGGCGGTACCGGTCGGACCGCGGCCGGGGCCGCGGTGGGCGCCCGTCAGCTCCGCGTGCCGCTCGCCCGGCGACGCAGGAGCCAGGTACCGCCGACGGCGGCCGCGGCCAGCACTGCCGCTCCCGCCGTGATCTTGGCGGGGTCGGCGGTGGTGGCCGTACCACCGCCCACTCCCGTGCGGACGTGGCCCTGCGGGCCGTGTCCCTCGGTGACGACCAGGTCGCCGGTGGCGAACCTGCCGTCGGCGCAGGTCGCGCCGATCTCGTAGGTGCCGGGCCGGGTGTCGCGGGCGACCTGGAACTGCCCCACGACGACCTCCTTGTGCGTGCCCGGTGCCAGCCGGAACCGGCCGCCGTCGACCGTGGTGGCATCGCCGTCGGCCTCGCCGTCCGGGCCGCAGGCGGTGGTGTTCACGGTGACGGTGGTGCCGGGGGCGGCCGACTTCGGCCACACCTCCAGTACGGCGAAGTCGCCGGCGGTGGAGGGGCCGATGGTGGCGGGGCCCGCGGTGGCGGGGCCGGAGCGGCCGGCTGCCTGCGCGGCCGGTCCCGCGCGCGTGACCGCTGCCGCGACCGAGCCCATCACCGAGCTGCTCACCGGGCCGGTGAGGGCGGCGGCGGTCAGTGCGGTGGCGGTGAGCAGGCGGGCGGTGCGGCGGCGCATGGGTTCCTCGCTCCTCCTGACCGGGGTCGTGCGTCGAGCTAATCCCCGTGCGGGCTGCAGCGCCTCCTGATGCCTCGTCACATCCCTCCGGCGGGACCCCGCCCGCACCCCGTCACAGCAGGTCAACCCACTCGTCCGGGGCTCGCCGCCCCCGACCCCCGTCCGGGTGACCCGGCATGCGCGGAGGGCCGGCCGCACCCCGCCGCCGGGGGCGCCGACCGTTGCCCCGGCGGGGCGGGGCTTGTGGCCGTACCGCGACTCCGTGCGGGCCTGGAGGCCGGCGCCTTGGCCGCGCGGGTGCCGACTGTCGCCCTGGCGGGGCGGTGCTTGGCGGTCGTACCGCGCCGCGGTGTGGGTCGGCCGTTGCCCTGGCCGGGCTGGGCTTGGTGGCGCTACGCCGCCCGCCGTGTGGGCAGGCGTGCCGCAGGGGGGACCCCCATCGCCCTGCGGAACGCCTGCCCACACCTCAGCGGAGCTGCCCCCGCACCCTGGGCGGAGCCGCGCCCGCGCCCCGGCGGAGCCGTGCGCATGCCCCGGCGGGGCGCCGTCCGGGGCTCGGTGGATGGTGCACGCCGCCTGGGTGGAGGTTCGGGCGGGATCGCCGTACCGTTCACCCGGTTGCATCCATTGCCAGGGAGGTCCCCGTGACACCGGTCGAACGGACCGCACCGGAGCCGGCCGGGGCGGAGGCGGTGGTGACCGTGCTGACCACCGTCGACTCCGCGGAGGCGGCGAACGCGCTCGCCCGGGTCGCCGTGGACGCGCGCCTCGCCGCCTGCGCCCAGATCTCCGGCCCGGTCACCTCGGTGTACCGGTGGCGGGGCGCCGTGGAGACCGCCGGGGAATGGCAGGTGCTCCTCAAGACCACCGCCGGCCGGTACCCGGCCCTGGAAGCCGCCCTGGCCGCGGACCATCCGTACGACACCCCGGAGATCATCGCCACCCCGGTGACCGCGGGCAGCGCCGGCTATCTGGCCTGGGTCGCCGCGGAGGTCGCCGAGGAGGTCGCCCCGTGACCGCCGAGCTCCCGTTCTTCGTCTACGGAACCCTGCGCCCCGGCGAGGTCAACCACGACCTGTTCCTGCGCGGCCGCACCGCCGCCGAGGAACCGGCCCTGCTGCCCGGCGCGCGGCTCTACGAGGGCCCCGGCTACCCCTTCGCCGTGGAGCACCCCGGCGGCTCCGTGTCCGGCGAGCTGGTCACCGCCGCGCCCGGCGCGTACGAGGAGCTGCTCGCGGCCCTGGACCGGCTGGAGGAGTACCACGGCCCGGGCCGCCCCCGGAACGTCTACGACCGGGTGCTCCGCGAGGCCGTCCGCCCGGACGGCACCCCGGTCCGCGCCTGGGTGTACCTGGCGGCGCCCCTGGTGGCCCGCCGGCTCACCGAGTCCGGCACCCCGATACCCGGCGGCGACTGGCTGGCCCGCCGCCCGGCCGATCGCTGACTACAGCCCCGCCGCGCCCTGTTCGCGCAGCCGGCGGCCGTACTGCTGGAGCACCCACAGCTCCTGGTTGATCGCCTGGTGCTGCTCGGCCTGCGCGTGCGGGTTCAGCCGGACGATCGTGCTGTTCAGCTCGTTGACCCGGCGGTCCACCGCGCGGAGCCGGACCGCCACCAGCTGCTCGCCCGCGTAGGCGTCGTCCACGGTCTTGGAGAAGACCGCCTCGACCGCGAGCTCCGTCACCAGGGCCCGGACGGTGTCGTTCGGCGCGGCGTCGCGGACCCGGGCCAGGAAGTCCTCGCCGCCGGAGGACGCGCCGCCCGCGTCCAGCACCGCCTGCCGCACCGCCGCGTACGGCGGGGCGGTGAACTCGTCCACGCCGTACGCGTCGAACGCGGGGGACACCAGCTCCGGCCGCTGCAGGGCGAGCTTCAGCAGCTCCCGTTCGGTGCGGTGGGCCGGGCTGCGCAGGTTCAGCGCCGGACCGGACAGCCCCGCCGGGGCGGGTGCCGGCACCGCCTCGTACGCCTGCCCGCGGGCCTGCCCGCGCCCGGCCTGCTGCGTCCGGCCGCCGGGACCGCCGGCCGGGCCGCCGGCACCCCGCTCCCGGGCCCAACGGGCCAGCTGCGCCACCCGCTTGACCACGAACTGCTCGTCCCGTACGCCCAGCATGCCGGCCAGCTGCACCGCCGACTCGTGCTGGATCGCGATGTTCTTGATGTTGGCCACCACCGGGGCGGCCTCGTCCAGCGCCGCGGCCCGGCCCGCCGGGTTCTCCAGGTTGTGCCGGGCCACGATGTGCCGCAGCGCGAACTCGAACAGCGGGGTCCGGCTCTCCACCAGACCCTGCACCGCGTCGTCGCCCTCGGCCAGCCGCAGCTCGCACGGGTCCATCCCGCCCGGCGTGATCGCGATGGAGGTCTCCGCGGCGAACTTCTGGTCGTCCTCGAAGGCCCGCAGCGCGGCCTTCTGGCCGGCCGCGTCGCCGTCGAAGGTGAAGATCACCTCGGCGGTGGCGTTGTCCATCAGCAGCCGCCGGAGGATCTTGATGTGGTCCCCGCCGAAGGCCGTGCCACAGGTGGCGATCGCCGTGGTCACCCCGGCCAGGTGGCAGGCCATGACGTCGGTGTAGCCCTCGACCACCACCGCCCGGGAGGTCTTCGCGATCTCCTTCTTGGCGTGGTCGATGCCGTACAGCACCTGGGACTTCCGGTAGATCGCCGTCTCGGGCGTGTTCAGGTACTTGGGGCCGTTGTCGTCGTCCCGCAGTTTGCGCGCGCCGAAGCCGACCACCTCGCCGGTGATGTCGCGGATCGGCCACATCAGCCGGCCCCGGAACCGGTCGATCGGCTTCCCGCTGCGGCTGTCCTGGGCCAGCCCGGAGAGGACCAGCTCCTTGTCGGTGAAGCCCCGCCCGCGCAGGAACCGGGTCAGGTGGTCCCAGCCGGCCGGGCTGTAGCCCACCCCGAACTGCGCGGCCGCGGCCTGGTCGAAGCCGCGTTCGGCCAGGAACCGGCGGCCGATCTCCGCCTCGGGGGACTCCAGCTGGTCCACGTAGAACTGCGCGGCCGCCTTGTGCGCCTCGACCAGCCGGATCCGCTCGCCGCGGCCGCTGGTGCCCGCGGTGTACCCGCCCTCCTCGTAGCGGAGGGTGATGCCGGCCTGCCCGGCCAGCCGCTCGACCGCCTCGGAGAACGACAGGTGGTCGATCTTCATGATGAAGTCGAGGGTGTCCCCGCCCGCCTGGCAGCCGAAGCAGTGGTACAGCCCCTTGCTCGGGCTGACCTGGAAGGACGGGGACTTCTCGTCGTGGAAGGGGCAGAGGCCCTTGAGGTTGCCGCCGCCGGCGTTGCGCAGCTGGAGGTACTCGGAGACGACGGCGTCGATCGGGACCGCGTCCCGTACCGCCTTCACGTCGTCGTCATTGATCCTGCCTGCCACGCGTGAATTCTACGGCCGGTGTCCGACAGCCCGGTCAGGAGTCCGGCCGGCAGCCGGATCGGGAGTCCGGCCGGGCGTCCCGCCGGGAGTCCGGCCGGGGTCGGCCGGGGGCCGGTCAGGGCCCGGCCGGGGATCCGGTCAGGAGCCCTCCGCCGCCGGGAGGAGGGATTCCAGCGGCACCTGCGGGTCGGAAAGGGCCTCCCGGTCCACCGCCGCACCGGACCGGATCAACCCCTGGACCGTCTCCGTGACGTCCCACACGTTCACGTTCATGCCCGCCAGCACCCGGCCCTCCGACAGCCAGAAGGCGATGAACTCCCGCCGCCCCACGTCGCCCCGGACCACGACCTGGTCGTAGGAGCCGGGCGGTGCGTACCCCGAGTACTCCATGCCCACGTCGTACTGGTCGGAGAAGAAGTACGGCACCCGGTCGTAGCGGACCTCCTGGCCGAGCATCGCCCGGGCGGCGGCCGGCCCCCCGTTGAGCGCGTTCGCCCAGTGCTCGACCCGCAGCCGGGTCCCGAACAGCGGGTGGTGGGCGGCGGCCACGTCGCCGACGGCGTAGACGTCGGGGTCGGAGGTGCGCAGCGACTCGTCCACCGCGATGCCGCCACCGTGCGCCCGGTCCACCAGGGCCAGGCCGGAGGTCTCGGCGAGCGCGGTCCGCGGGACCGCGCCGACCGCGGCGAGCACCGCGTGGGCCGGGTGCTCCTCGCCGTCGTCGGTGCGGGCGGCCAGCACCATGCCGTCGTGTCCGGTGATCTCGCTCAGCCGGGCCCCGAAGCGGAAGGTGACCCCGTGCTCGCGGTGCAGGTCGGCGAAGACGGTGCCGAGCTCCGGGCCGAGGACCGCGTGCAGCGGGGTGGGCTCCGGCTCGATCACCGTCACCTCGGCGCCGTAGGTGCGGGCGGCGGCCGCGACCTCCAGCCCGATCCACCCGGCGCCCGCGATCAGCAGGTGGCCGTTGTCCCGGCCGAGGGCGGCGAGCTCCCCGCGGAGCCGCTCGGCGTGCGCGAGGCGGCGCAGGTGGTGCACCCCGGCCAGGCCGGTGCCGGGGATGTCCAGGCGGCGGGGTTCGGCGCCGGTGGCCAGCAGCAGCTTGTCGTAGTGCAGGGCGGTGCCGTCGCCCAGGACGACCCGCTTGCCCTCCCGGTCCAGCTGGACGGCGGGCTGGCCCAGGTGCAGTTCGACGTCGGCCCGCGCGTACCAGCCGGGCTCGTGGACGAAGACGCTGTCGCGTTCCTCCTTGCCCAGCAGGTACCCCTTGGACAGGGGAGGCCGCTCGTAAGGGTGGTCGCGCTCGTCACCGATCAGGATGACCCGGCCGGTGAACCCCTCCGACCTCAGTGTTTCCGCCGCCTTTGCCCCGGCCAGACCCCCGCCGACGATGACGAACGTCCGGTGTGCGTCGACCACCTGATGCCTCCTCATAACCTCTGCGCCACTTGCGGCCACTTGCGAGCGTCCCGCATCGAGTCTGCCCCGTGAAGGGGCCGTGGCCCGATCGGCTCAGGTCCCGGCGCGCCGTGACCGGACGGTGAGCCTGGTGTGGAGGGAGAGGGCGGAGGCGTCGGTGAGCGAGGCGATCTGGTCGATGACCGCGCGTTTTGCCGCCCGGTCGTCGGGCGCGGCGTCGAACAGCGCGCGGAACTGCGGGTCCAGTCCCTCGGGCGCACGCGCGCTGAGCGCCTCCGCGAGTTCGGCCAGGACGATGCGCTGGTCCGCCCGTACCCGCTCCTGTGCCGCGCGCTGCATCACGTAGAGGTCGGCGACCGCCTTCAGTACGGCGCACTCGTTGCGGGCCTCCCGGGGGACGACCAGCTCCGCCGCGTACCGGGTGAGCCGGCCCGTGCCGTACGCCTCCCGGGTCGCGGTCTCCGCGGCCAGGCAGAACCGGCCGATCAGCTGGCTGGTGGCGTCCTTCAGCCGGGCCTGGGCGACGGCCGAGCCGTCGTACCCGTGCGGCCACCAGTCCTGCTCCATCAGCCGGTCCAGGGCCTCGCGCAGTTCCTCGGGGTCGGTGCCCGCCGGGACGTAACGGCCGATGGCCACCCGCCAGATGGCGCTCCGCTCGGTCTCGGAGAAGAGCAGGTTGGGGTCGAGGTGTCCTGCGTGCAGCCCGTCCTCGAAGTCGTGGACGGAGTACGCGACGTCGTCCGACCAGTCCATCACCTGGGCCTCGAAGCACTTGCGGTCGGCGGGCGCACCGCGCCGCAGCCAGGCGAACACCGGGAGGTCGTCGTCGTACGAGCCGAACTTGACCGAATCCGGCTCGGTGGGGTGGCTCCCGCGCGGCCACGGGTACTTGGTGGCCGCGTCGAGGGACGCGCGGGTGAGGTTGAGCCCCACGCTGACCGGCTCGCCGGTGGCGGGGTCCGGCACGAACCGCTTGGGTTCCAGCCGGGTCAGCAGGCGCAGCGACTGGGCGTTGCCCTCGAAGCCGCCGCAGTCCTTCGCGAACTCGTTGAGGACCTCCTCGCCGTTGTGCCCGAACGGCGGGTGGCCCATGTCGTGGGAGAGGCAGGCGGTCTCCACGAGGTCGGGGTCGCAGCCGAGGGCGGCCCCCAGTTCCCTTCCCACCTGGGCGCATTCCAGGGAGTGGGTGAGCCGGGTGCGGGGGCTGGCGTCCCAGTCGAAGGAGCGGCTGCCCGGGGTGACGACCTGGGTCTTCCCGGCGAGCCGGCGCAGTGCGGCGGAATGCAGCACGCGCGCGCGGTCGCGCTGGAAGGCGGTGCGGCCGGGCCGCTTGTCCGGCTCGGCGGCCCAGCGCTCGGTGGCGGACGGATCGTAGGGGTCGTGCGCGGTGCCTTCCATGCAACGACGTTAACCGGAACGAGCGGCAAAGCGGGATCAGGTCGGGCTGAGTTCCCGTTCCGCGGGGGTGCGGGGGAGGGCCGCCGCGCGGTCGTAGCGGTGCAGCACCAGCCGGGCCAGGGCGGGGTGGTCGCCGAGCGGTGCGGCGGCCGGGCCGGGCGCGGCGGCGGCGCTCTGCTCCGCGAACCGGCCCGGCGCGGTGAAGCAGGAGGCGACGGAGACCCGGTGGCCGCGCGCGGTCAGGGCGCGGACCGCCTCGGGCACGGTGGGTGCGGCGGCGGAGGCGTAGGCGGGGACGACCGGGACGCCGCCGAGGCGTTCGGCCAGCAGGGCCGCGGTGCGGCGGGTGTCGAGGGCCGACTCGGGGTCGCGGGAACCGGCGGCGGCGAGCACCACGGCGGTGCCGGGCGGGGTGCCGGCGTCGAGCAGCCGTTCGTGCAGGGCCTCCACCAGCAGGGGGTGCGGGCCGAGCGGGGCGGCCACGCGTATCCGCAGGTGCGGGGCGCGGCGGGCGGCTTCGGGGAGATCGCGCTTGACGTGGTGGCCGCGGGCCAGGAGGAGCGGTACGAGGACGGCCCGGGTGCCGTCGGGGAGGGCGTGCAGGGTGTCGTCGAGCAGCGGTTCACTGAGCTCGATGTGGCCGAGGCGCACGTCCAGCCGGGGGCGGAGCTCGCGGACCCGGTGGAGGAGCGCGGAGACGGATTCGAGGGCGCGGGGGTCGCGGCTGCCGTGGGCGACGGCGACGAGGGTGCCGGAGGCCGGGGCGGCAGCCGGGCGCGGGGAGGCCGGGGTCACGGGGAACGGGGCGGCGGAGAACGGGGTGGCGGGCATGCACACCCATGCTGGGGGCCACGGATTGCAGGGCCGTTGCGCCGGCGTGACGGGTCTTTTCCGCCTCCTCACTCGGTCACGCGTACGAGTGAAACCGGGCGGGGGTGGAACCCGGGACGGGGGTCCGCTCGTCGGATCTTGCGGAACGAGGGGGGAATGCCGTGAAGGGTTTGCTGCGGGGCCGGCGGCGGCAGCGCCGGCTGGTACAGGCGCTGATGCTGGGCTGCGTGCTGGTGCTGCTGCCGTCGGCGTGGACGCACGCGGTGGCGGAGGACAGGCTGCACGGCACGGCGGACGTGCCCGCCGCCGATGTCGCGGTGGTGTTCGGGGCGGGGCTGCTGGGCGAGCGCCCCACGCCGTACCTGGCCCGCCGGCTGGACGCGGCGGCCGAGCTGTACCGCTCGGGCCGGGTCAAGGTGGTGCTGGTGACCGGCGACAACAGCCGGGTGGAGTACGACGAACCGGACGCGATGCGGCGGTACCTCACGCAGCACGGCGTGCCCGACGACCGGATCGTCAGCGACTACGCCGGGTTCGACACCTGGGACTCCTGCGTCCGGGCCCGGAAGGTCTTCGGGGTGGACCGGGCCGTGCTGATCAGCCAGGGCTTCCACATACGCCGGGCGGTCGCGCTGTGCGGGGCGGCGGGCATCGACGCGTACGGGATCGGGGTGTCGGACACGCACGACTCGACCTGGTACTACGGCGGCGCCCGCGAGGTGTTCGCGGCGGGGAAGGCGGCCCTGGACGCCGCGCTCAAGCCGGATCCGAAGTTCCTGGGACGTGAGGAGACGGGGGTGTCGGAGGCGCTGGCCGCCGTGGCAGACTGACAGTGTCTGACTATTTCTATTAGTCATATGCCTGTCTCGCGGACCGAAGGTTGGGAACCCATGGCTGTTGTTGATCTGAGTGGCAAGGTCGTCGTCGTCACCGGTGGCGCCCGGGGCCTGGGCGCGGCCGCCGCGCGCGCCGTGGTGGACGGCGGCGGCAAGGTGCTGATCACCGACGTGCTGGAGAAGGAGGGCGCGGAGACGGCCGCCGAGCTCGGCGACTCCGCCCGCTTCCTGAAGCACGACGTCACCAGCGAGAGCGACTGGCAGGCCGCCCTCGACCACGCGGTCGCCGAGTTCGGCCGGCTCGACGGCCTGGTCAACAACGCGGGCATAGCCACCGGCCAGTTCCTGGAGCACGAGAGCGTCGAGCACTTCCGCCGGTGCGTCGAGATCAACCTGGTCGGCGTGTTCATCGGCATCAAGGCCGCCATCCCGCTGATGCGGGCGAACGGCGGCGGCTCGATCGTCAACATCTCCTCCGCGGCCGGCCTCACCGGCCTCGCCCTGACCGCCGGGTACGGGGCCTCCAAGTGGGGCGTGCGCGGCCTGTCGAAGATCGGCGCGGTGGAGCTGGCCGAGGCGAAGATCCGGGTGAACTCGGTGCACCCGGGGATGACCCTGACCCCGATGACCGCCCCGGTCGGCATCCAGGCCGGTGAGGGCAACTACCCCGGCGCCCCCCTGGGCCGGGTCGGCGTACCGGAGGAGATCGCCGCCGCGGTCGCCTTCCTGCTCTCCGACTCCGCCGGCTACATGACGGGCTCGGAGCTGGCTGTCGACGGCGGCTGGACCGCCGGCCTCACGGTCCGCTACCTCACCGGCCAGTAGCCGGCCCCGCCCGCCGCCGCGCGGGCAGGCGTACCGCGCTGTGTGGCAGGCGTACCGCGCCGTGTGGGCAGGCGTGCCGCAGGGCGATGGGGGTCCCCCCCCTGCTTGAGCGCAGTCGAGAGCTCGGGGGAGGGTGGGCACACGGCCCCCCCCGCAGGCCTGCGCAGCCTCGCTTGTCCCCACCCGGCCCAGCGGCCGGACCCCGCCGAGCGGGAAACGGCCGGCTCCGGCCGAGCCGGGCCGGAAAGCCCAGCCGACCCGGCGGCGCGACACCGCTCACCGCCCGCCCGGCCAACCGCTGAGACCGACGTACAGGAGGCGTAACCCGCGGCGCCGGTCCGCGTAACACCACCGTTGCACGCTGAGCCGCATGCACACCACCGCGACCCACTGCCCGTACTGCGCGCTCCAGTGCGGAATGAACCTGAGGCCCACCGGGGACGGGACGGTCGCGGTGGAGGAACGCACGGACTTCCCGGTCAACCGGGGGGCCCTGTGCGGCAAGGGCCGCACCGCCCCCGCCGTGCTCTCCTCCCGGGTGCGCCTGACCGAGCCGCTCGTCCGTTCCCGCGCCACGGGCCGGCTCGAACCCGCCGGGTGGGAGGAGGCCCTCGACGTCGTCGCCGAGGGCCTCGCCCGGACCCGCGCGGCGCACGGCCCGGACGCGGTCGGCGTGTTCGGCGGCGGCGGACTCACCAACGAGAAGGCGTACTCGCTGGGGAAGTTCGCCCGGATCGCCCTGGGCACCTCCCAGATCGACTACAACGGCCGCTTCTGCATGTCCTCGGCCGCCGCCGCCCACCAGCGGGCCTTCGGCCTGGACCGGGGCCTGCCCTTCCCGCTGGAGGACGTCCCCCGGACCGGCTGCGTGATCCTGGTCGGCTCCAACCCCGCCGAGACCATGCCGCCCGCCCTGCGCTACTTCACCGAGCTGCGGGAGAACGGCGGCACCCTGATCGTCGTGGACCCGCGCCGCACCCGCACCGCGGCCCAGGCCGACCTGCACCTCGCCCCCCGCCCCGGCACCGACCTGGCCCTCGCCCTCGGCCTGCTCCACCTGGTGGTCGCCGAGGGCCGCACCGACGAGGAGTTCATCGCCGCCCGCACCACCGGCTGGGCGGAGACCCGGGCCGCCGCCATGGCCCACTGGCCCGAACACGTCGAGCGCGTCACCGGAGTCCCGGTCCCGAAACTCCGGGAAGCCGTCGAGCTCTTCTGCGCCCCGCCCACCGGCATGGTCCTCACCGCCCGCGGCCCGGAACAGCAGTCCAAGGGCACCGACACCGTCTCCGCGTGGATCAACCTCTGCCTGGCCACCGGCCGGGCCGGCCGTCCGTACTCCGGCTACGGCTGCCTCACCGGCCAGGGCAACGGCCAGGGCGGCCGCGAGCACGGCCAGAAGGCCGACCAGCTGCCCGGATACCGCAAGCTCACCGATCCCGCGGCCCGGGCCCACGTCGCCTCCGTCTGGGGCGTCGACCCCGACTCGCTCCCCGGGCCCGGCCGCAGCGCGTACGAACTCCTCGACGCGCTCGGCACGGACATCCGCGCCCTCCTCCTCATGGGCTCGAACCCGGTGGTCTCCGCCCCCCGGGCCGCCCACGTCGAATCCCGCATCCGCTCCCTGGACTTCCTCGCCGTCGCCGACGTCGTGCTCTCCGAGACCGCCCGGCTGGCCGACGTCGTCCTCCCCGTCACCCAGTGGGCGGAGGAGACCGGCACCACCACCAACCTGGAGGGCCGCGTGCTGCTCCGCCGCCGCGCCCTGACCCCGCCCCCCGGCGTCCGCGGCGACCTGGACGTGATGAGCGGGCTGGCCGCCCGACTCGGCGGCCCCGCCCTGGAGAAGTCCTTCCCCACATCCCCCGAGGAGGTCTTCGAGGAACTCCGCCGCGCCACCGCCGGCGCCCCCGCCGACTACTCGGGCATCTCCTACCGCTCCATCGAGGAGCAGGACGGCGTCTTCTGGCCCTGCTCCGACGGAAGTCCCGCGGCCGGCACCCCCCGCCTCTTCCTCGACCGCTTCGCCACCGACGACGGCCGCGCCCGCTTCACCCCGGTCTCCCACCGGGACGCGGCCGAACTCCCCGACGCCGACTACCCGCTGATCCTCACCACGGGCCGGGTGGTCGCCCAGTACCAGTCCGGGGCCCAGACCCGCCGCGTCGACGAACTCAACGCCGCCGCCCCCGGCCCCTTCGTGGAGCTCCACCCCCGGCTCGCCGCCCGCCTCGGCGCGGCCGAGGGCCGCCCGCTGGCCGTCGTGTCCCGCCGCGGCCGGGTCGTCGCCCCGGCCCGCATCACCGACACCATCCGCCCCGACACCGTCTTCATGCCCTTCCACTGGCCCGCCGGGGACCGCGCCAACATCCTCACCAACCCCGCCCTCGACCCGGTCTCCCGCATGCCGGAGTTCAAGACCTGCGCGGTCCGCGTGGAGCTCGCCGCCGAGGCGTGAAGGGGCCCGCGGCGCGGGCTCGTCCGCGGGGCTTCCCCGCGGGGCCGCCGCGCCGTAGGCGACTGCCGGATTCCGTCGGACGTGTGTGCGAGGCGCATCGGAGTTCCGGTCCGTGGGTAACCATCCGGTCACGCACCGGACGCAGAAAGTGCCCGCACGCCCCTCGTGGCGGTCATGTGTCGTACGCCACACTGAGTCGCGGTGCCTGAGTCCTCGGAGCCCTGGAGGTCGCCCCCGTGCAGACCCAGACCCTGACCGAAACCGCAGAGCACGCACCGCCCGTGGACGACGCCGAGCCCGAGGCGGAGCCCGAGGCCGATCCCGGCGCCGAGGACGGGCCCGACGCCCCGTCCCTGGACGCGGCCGCGGAATCGGACGCCGGCGCGGACGCGGACACGGACGAGGAGTCCGGTCCGCCGGACCCGGTCGAGCGGCTGCGGCAGCAGGGCCGGCGTACGGAGGCCGGCGGGGGCGGGGGGCCCTCCGCGGACCTGTTCCGGCAGTACCTGCGCGAGATAGGCCGCATACCGCTGCTCACCGCGGCGGAGGAGGTGGAGCTCGCCCGGCGCGTCGAAGCCGGGCTGTTCGCCGAGGAGAAGCTCGGCAGCACCCCCGACCTGGACTCGCAGCTCGCCGTGGACCTCGACAGGATCGTCGTCATGGGGCGGATGGCGAAACGGCGGCTGATCGAGGCCAACCTGCGCCTGGTCGTCTCCGTCGCGAAGCGGTACGTCGGCCGTGGCCTGACCATGCTGGACCTCGTCCAGGAGGGCAACCTCGGACTCATCCGCGCCGTCGAGAAGTTCGACTACGCACGCGGCTACAAGTTCTCCACCTACGCCACCTGGTGGATCCGCCAGGCCATGTCCCGCGCCCTGGCCGACCAGGCGCGCACCATACGCGTCCCCGTCCACGTGGTCGAGCTGATCAACCGGGTGGTCCGGGTGCAGCGCCGCATGCTCCAGGAACGCGGCTACGAGCCCACCCCCGAAGAGGTCGCCCTGCACCTGGAGCTGACCCCGGAACGGGTCAGCGAGGTCCTCCGGCTCGCCCAGGAACCCGTCTCGCTGCACGCGCCCGTCGGCGAGGAGGACGACGTCGCCCTCGGCGACCTGATCGAGGACGGGGACGCCGCGTCGCCCGTGGAGTCCGCCGCGTTCTTCCTGCTGCGCGAACACCTGGAGGCCGTGCTCTCCACCCTGGGAGAGCGGGAACGCAAGGTGGTCCAGCTCCGCTACGGCCTCGCCGACGGCCGCCCCCGCACCCTGGAGGAGATCGGCCGCATCTTCGGGGTCACCCGCGAACGCATCCGGCAGATCGAGTCCAAGACCCTCAACAAGCTCCGCGACCACGCCTTCGCCGACCAGCTCCGCGGCTACCTCGACTGACGACGGCGCGACAAGCACTCACGACGACGGGGGAGACGAGCATGAGGCGTGCACGTGCGGCGGGCACCGTCGCCGTGGTGCTGGCCGCGGCCGTGGCGCTGACCGGCTGCGAGGACCTCTCCGGGGACCCGAAGCCGGGCCCTTCGGCCAGCTCGAAGGGCACGGTGAAGCCCGGCCCGAAACCGGGCCCGAAGACCACGCCGCCCAAGTCGCCCAAGACTTCGAAGTCGCCCGGACCCGTGACGTCGCCACCCCCCGACGACCCGTCGCCGGGCGGGTGGGGGCAGAAGGGGCCGGCCACCCTCACCGGGTGCGGCACCTTCAAGTCCGGCTTCCAGTGCACCTTCCAGGGCGCCGACTTCAAACCGGGCGAGCGGATCCACCTCAGGCGGGAGGGGCAGACCACCGAGCACGTCTTCACGGCCGACAGCCGGGGCGGCTTCGTCATCAGCCCGGTCCACAACCCGAAGCCGGGGTCCTACACGTACACCGCGAGCGGCGAGGAGTCGGGCCTCCGGGCCACCACACAGGTCGAGGTCACCGCCGGAACCTTCGGCTGAGCCGGCGGGGTCGGGCGGGCCGGGCCGGCGCCCGCCCGGGCCGGCGTACGACGGCGGGGGCGGCAGCACGGTCCTGACCCGCGCTCCCGCCCCCGCTCCGTTCCGCCCGGCCGTACGGAATCCCGTACCGCGCGGGGTCAGTCGACCTCGGCCACCGCCTGGGCGAACTGGGCCGCGTACAGGCGGGCGTAGGCGCCGCCGGAGGACAACAGCTCCTCGTGCGTGCCCTGTTCCACGATCGATCCGTTCTCCATCACCAGGATCACGTCCGCGTCGCGGATCGTGGACAGGCGGTGCGCGATCACGAAGGACGTGCGGCCGTCCGACAGGCGGGCCATCGCCTTCTGGATCAGCACCTCGGTACGGGTGTCCACCGAGCTCGTCGCCTCGTCCAGCACCAGGATCACCGGCTCCGAGAGGAACGCCCGCGCGATCGTGATCAGCTGCTTCTCGCCCGCGCTGACGCCCGCGCCCTCGTCGTCCAGGACCGTGTCGTACCCGTCCGGCAGGGTGCGGACGAACCGGTCCGCGTGCGCGGCCTTCGCCGCCGCCTCGATCTCCTCGCGGGTCACCTCGCGCCGGGCGCCGTACGCGATGTTCTCCGCGATCGTGCCGCCGAACAGCCAGGTGTCCTGCAGCACCATGCCGATGGCGGCCCGCAGCTCCTCGCGCGTCATCCGCGCGACGTCCACCCCGTCCAGCGAGATCCGGCCGCCCGTCACCTCGTAGAACCGCATCAGCAGGTTCACCAGCGTGGTCTTGCCGGCGCCGGTCGGGCCGACGATCGCCACGGTCTGCCCGGGCTCCACCGCCAGCGACAGGTCCTCGATCAGCGGCTTGTCCGGCTCGTAGCGGAACGCCACCTTCTCCAGGGTCACCCGGCCGCGCACCCGCTCCGGGCGCTCCGGAACCTCGGGCTCCGGCTCCTGCTCGGCCGCGTCCAGCAGCTCGTACACGCGCTCCGCCGACGCGACCCCGGACTGCACCAGGTTCGCCATCGACGCCACCTGCGACAGCGGCATCGAGAACTGCCGCGAGTACTGGATGAACGCCTGCACGTCGCCGATCGACAGGGTGCCCGAGGCCACCCGCAGACCGCCGACGACCGCCACCAGCACGTAGTTGATGTTCGACACGAAGAACATCACCGGCTGCATGATGCCGCTGACGAACTGCGCCTTGAAACTCGCCCGGTACAGCGCCTCGTTCTGCTCGGCGAAGGCGTCCGCGGACTCCTGCTGACGGCCGAAGACCTTCACCAGCGTGTGGCCCGAGTACATCTCCTCGATGTGCGCGTTCAGCGCGCCCGTGGCCTTCCACTGCGCCACGAACTCAGGCTGCGACCGCTTGCCGATCTTCGCCGCTATGACCACCGACACCGGCACGGTCACCAGCGCGACCAGCGCCAGCAGCGGCGAGATCCAGAACATCATCGCCAGTACGCCGACGATGGTGAGCAGCGAGTTCAGCAGCTGCCCCATCGTCTGCTGGAGCGTCTGCCCGATGTTGTCGATGTCGTTCGTCGCCCGGCTCAGCACCTCGCCGCGCTTCTGCTGGTCGAAGTACGACAGCGGCAGCCGCGACAGCTTCGCCTGCAGCTCCTCGCGCATCCGGAACACGGTGCCGTTCATCACGTGGTTCGACAGCCGGGTCGCCACCAGCATCAGCAGGCCGGCCAGTGCGAACACCACCAGGGCCCAGACCGCCACCACGCCGACCGCACCGAAGTCGATGCCCTGGCCGGGGGTGAAGTCGGTACCGGAGAGCATGTCCGCCGCGCCGTCCTCGCCGCGGGCGCGCATCCCTTCCAGCGCCTGTTCCTTGGTGATCCCGGCCGGCATCTCCCGGCCCACGATCCCCGCGAACACCAGGTCCGTGGCATGGCCGAGGATCTTCGGCCCGATCACGGTCAGCGCGACGCTGCCGACCGTGGCGGCGACCATGCCCCACAGCTTCGCCCGGTCCACGGCGATCTGCCGCAGCAGCCGCCTGCCCGAGGTCTTGAAGTCGAGGGCGCCCTGGCCCGACCCCATCATCATCCGTCCGCCGGGCCCGCTCATGCGGCTTCCGCCTCCGTCAGCTGGGAGAGCACGATCTCCCGGTAGGTCTCGTTGCCTGCCATCAGCTCGTGGTGCCGGCCCACGCCCACGACCTGGCCCTCGTCCAGGACCACGATCCGGTCGGCGTCCCGGATGGTCGACACCCGCTGGGCCACGATCACCACGGTGGCCTCCTCCGTCTCGCGGGCCAGCGCCGCGCGCAGCGCCGCGTCCGTCGCGTAGTCGAGCGCCGAGAAGGAGTCGTCGAACAGGTAGATCTCCGGCTGCTGCACCAGCGTGCGGGCGATCGCCAGCCGCTGCCGCTGCCCGCCGGAGACGTTCGTCCCGCCCTGGGTGATCGGCGCGTCCAGGCCGCCCTCCAGCGCCTCCACGAAGTCGCGCGCCTGGGCCACCTCCAGCGCCCGCCACAGCTGCTCGTCGGTGGCGTCGGGCCGGCCGTACCGCAGGTTCGAGGCGACCGTCCCGGAGAACAGGTACGGCTTCTGCGGGACCATGCCCACCGTCCGTGCCAGCAGCACCGGATCGATGCGGCGTACGTCCTCACCGTCGACCAGCACCTCGCCGCCGGTCGCGTCGAACAGCCGGGGCACCAGCCCCAGCAGCGTGGACTTGCCGCTGCCGGTGGAGCCGATCACCGCGGTGGTCTCCCCGGGGCGGGCCACCAGGTCCACCCCCCGCAGCACCGGCGCCTCGGCGCCCGGATAGCGGAAGTCGGTGCCGCGCAGCTCCAGCAGCCCGCGGCGGTCCAGCGCGCGCACCGGGTCGGCCGGCGGGACGACGCTGGAGCTGGTGTCGAGGACCTCCTGGATGCGCTCCGCGCACACCTCGGCCCGCGGCACCATCATGAACATGAAGGTGGCCATCATCACGGCCATGACGATCTGCATCAGATAGGCCAGGAAGGCCGTCAGCTGGCCGATCTCCATCGCGCCGCTGTCGATGCGCATCGCGCCGAACCACACCACGGCCACGCTGGAGAAGTTGATCACCACGATGACCGTCGGGAACATCAGCGCCAGCCACCGGCCGGACGCCAGGGAGACCTCGGTCAGCTCGGTGTTGGCCTTCCGGAACCGGTCCTTCTCGTAGTCGTCGCGCACGAAGGCCCGGATCACCCGGTTGCCGGTGATCTGCTCGCGCAGCACCCGGTTCACCGTGTCCAGCCGCACCTGCATCTGCCGGAACAGCGGGCGGGTCTTCATCACGATCGCGCCGACCGAGATGCCGAGCACCGGGACCACCGCGATCAGCACGCTCGACAGGGGGACGTCCAGGGACAGCGCCATCGCGATGCCGCCGACGCACATGATCGGCGCCGACACCATCAGGGTGAACGCCATCAGCACCAGCATCTGGACCTGCTGGACGTCATTGGTGGTGCGGGTGATCAGCGAGGGGGCGCCGAACTGGCCGAGCTCCCGGGAGGAGAAGCTCTGCACCCGGTCGAAGACGGCCGCGCGGACGTCCCGGCCGAGGCACGCCGCGGTCCGGGCGCCGTAGTAGACGGCGCCGGTGTTGCAGACCAGCTGGACCAGCGACACCCCGAGCATCAGCGCGCCGAAGCCCAGGATGTAGCCGGTGTCGCCGTTGACGACACCGTTGTCGATGATGTCGGCGTTCAGTGTGGGGAGGTACAGGCTCGCGCTGGTCTGGAGCAGTTGCAGCAGCACCAGCAGGCCGATGGGTTTCCGGTACGGACCGAGATGGGTCCGCAGAAGTCGTATGAGCACGCGCGAGGCTCCGGGTCGGCAAGATCGGGGGTCACCCCATCTTCGGGCACCCGCCCTTCCGATCCCCACTCTTTTTCGCAAAGCCGGTCCAAAAGGAGGACCGGCCCCGGCCCCGGGCCCCGGCCGTGAGACCTGGGTCACGCGCCCGCCGCCGTTGTTGCCGTGCCCGGTGCCGCGGCCGCCACCGCACCGCTGCTACTGCGGGTGCTGCTGCACCGCGAACGCGCCCGGGTGGATCGACTCCCGGGTGGCGACGTACTGCTGCCGCACCGCCTGCCAGGCCGGCAGGTCCTCGTCCGGGTCGAGGACCTGGGCCGCAGCCGCGGGCCACACCGGAGGCGTGTGCGGGGCCAGCGCGCCCTGCGCCACGCCCAGCGCCCACGCCGCCTGCCGGGCCGCGCCCAGCGCCGCGTAGTCCGCCGGCTGCGGGACCACCACCTGGGTGCCGAACAGCCCCGGCGCCGCCGCCTGTACGGCGGGCAGCCCGGCCGCCGCACCCAGCAGGAACACCCGCCGGATCGCGACCCCGCGGGTCCGCAGCACGTCCAGGGCGTCCGCCAGCCCGCACAGCATGCCCTCGAACGCCGCCCGCGCCAGGTGCTCCGGCTTCATCGAGTCCCGGCGCAGCCCGGCCAGGGTGCCGGCGGTGTGCGGGAGGTACGGGGTCCGCTCGCCCTCCAGGTAGGGGAGCAGGACCAGCCCGTGGGCGCCCGGCGTGGACTTCAGCGCGAGCTCGCTCAGCCCCTCCAGGTCCGTGCCCAGCATGTCGGCGGTGCCGCGCAGGGCCCGTACGGCGTTGGAGACGTTCACCACCGGCAGGTGCATGCCGGAGGCGTCGGCCAGCGAGGTGATCAGCCCGCCCGGCTCGGCCAGCGCCTCGTGGTGCACGGCCATCACCGAACCGGAGGCCCCCAGCGAGACCACGGCGTCGCCCGGCCCCACGCCCAGGCCCAGCGCGGCGGCCATGGTCTCGCCGGTGCCCGCGGAGATCAGCAGCCCCTCCGGGGTGGTGCCGGCGGCGTCGGCCGGGCCGAGCACCTCCGGCAGCACCGCCCGGTGGCCGAGCGCGAGCTCGACCAGGTCGGGACGGTAGGAACCGGTGGCCGCCGACCACCAGCCGGTGCCGGAGGCCCCGCCCCGGTCGGTGGTGCGCCGGGCCGGCCGGCCCAGCAGCTGCCAGACCAGCCAGTCGTGCGGCTGCATCAGTACGGCGACCCGGCGGGCCGCGTCCGGCTCGGTCCGGGCCAGCCAGGCCAGCTTCGCCAGCGGCTGGGTGTGCTGCGGGACGGATCCGACGGCCTCGGCCCAGGCGGCCCGGCCGCCCAGCCGCTCCACCAGGTCGGCGGCGGCCACCTGCGCCCGCTTGTCGTTGCCGACCAGGGCCGGACGGACCAGCGCCCCCTGCGCGTCCAGCGGCAGCAGCGCGCGCTGCTGCGCCGACACGCCGATGGCCTGGACGCCTTCGAGGATCCCGCCGCCGGCCGCCTCGCCCAGCGAGAGCAGCCAGCTCTGGGGGTCGGTCTCGTACGGGTCGGTGTCGGCCGGCTGCTGCGGATGGGGCGCGTACCCCTGGCGCAGCACCGCGCCCGTTTCCGAGTCACAGACGACGATGCGAGTGAAGGCGGAAGAGCTGTCCAGCCCGGCGACTATCCCCATGCGGAGAATTCTGCCGCAGCCGCCGCGCCCGGCGCACCGGCCGGGCGCCCCGCCGGGCCCCGGTCCCGCGGATCCGGGCCCCGGCGGGGCGCCCCGGGCCCTGCGTACCGCCGCGGGCCGCGCGCGCCGTTCCCGTGCCCCGAGCGCCGTTCCGGTGCCCCGCGCGCCGTTCCGGGGGCGGGGCCTGCGGACCGCCTCAGGTGTTGCTGGTGCCCCAGTCGTCGTCGATCCCGTGCTGCCGGTCGCGCAGCGACCGCACCCGCCGGGCCACCGGCTCGGGCAGGGAGTCCCCGATGCGGCCGCCCACCGCGGAGACCGCCTTGCCCGCGTACTGCCGCGAGGTCTGCCCGGCCTGCTCGGCGGCGTTCCGCACCACCGGGTTCTGCGCCAGCTCCCGTGCGGACTTCCTCAGCTGCTCGTAACGCTCCCGCCCCGCACGCGTCCCGAGGACGTACCCGAGGGCGAGTCCGACGGCGAACGTGACCTTGTAGCGCATGCCCTGCCACCCTTCGTCGATTCGGTGCCCGGCCTGCTCTCGATACCGATTGGCGGAGCACCCCCCTGCTTGCGCTAATCTATGTCTCGCAGCGAGCGACCGCTCACCGGCGAGGCCGGAGGTGGGTCTGTTCGGTGCAACGCAGCAATCCCCTGTAGCTCAATTGGCAGAGCAGCCGGCTGTTAACCGGCAGGTTACTGGTTCGAGTCCAGTCGGGGGAGCGCGATCCCCTGTAGCTCAATTGGCAGAGCATTCGGCTGTTAACCGGAGGGTTGCTGGTTCGAGTCCAGCCGGGGGAGCGATCAGGAAGAGGACCCCCGAGTGGGTCCTCTTCTTTTTTCTGTCGTTTTTTCTGCCCGCTCCTGGAACCAGGCAGCCCTGACAGCGGTCTCACCGGTCAGACGCGGCCGATCATGCGAGGCACACGGAGCAGGAGATCGTATGAGCGGCTATGCTGCGGCAGACGGCGCGCACACATGTACGCGCCACGCCGTGGAGGGGCGGTAGCTCAGCCGGTTAGAGCAGCGGACTCATAATCCGTCGGCCGTGGGTTCGAGTCCCACCCGCCCCACCGTAAGCCGCAGGTGCAGAAACGATTGCACCTGCGGCTTTGGCGTTCCCGGGGGGTTCCGCCGGTGCGCCGCCGGTGTTCCGTCGGCGTGCCGTTCCGGAAGCCGGGGCGCGCAGGCGTACGGCTTCAGAGCTTTTCCGTCTCCTCCGCCAGATGGCGCAGTACGTCCGTCAGCTCGTGGCGGCGGGCGTAGGCGGCGCGTTGGCGGTGGGCGCCCGAGCCGTCGCGCAGCAGGGAGGTCAGGGTGTCGGCCGCGTGGTCCAGGTCGCCCGAGGCGGCGAGTTCCGGGCCCACGTGGTCGAGCAGGGCCTCCGCCAGGTCGGCGGCGGGGAGTTCGGCGCCCGTGTACGGGTCCAGGCCGAAGCCCTCCAGGCCGTCGTGGGCCGCCCGCCAGCGGGCCAGGCGCAGGACCTCGTCCCGGGCCTCCTTGGCAGGGTGCCCCTCGTCGATCTCGCGCAGGGCGGTGGCCACCAGTGCGCGGGCGAGTTCCGCCTGCAGTACGGCGGTCTCGATGCCGGGGGACATGTCGGGCGCCCGGATCTCGAGCGTCGGCCAGTTCCCGGAGGGGCGGAGGTCCCAGTAGACCATCTTGGTGTCGAGCGCCGCCCCGGAGCCGAGCAGTGCCTGCACCGAGCGGCGGTAGTGGGCGGTGGACGTGAAGTGCGGCGGGAGTCCCGCCGAGGGCCAGGCGGACCAGGCCATCGCCCGCCAGCTGGCATGACCCGTGTCGCGCCCTTGCCAGAAGGGCGAGTTGGCCGCCAGCGCGATCAGGGTGGGCAGCCACGGCCGGACCCGGTTGGCCACGGCCACCGCGGAATCCACGTCGAGGGTGCCGATGTGGATGTGCCGGCCGCAGCCGACCAGGGTGTCGGTCAGGGCGCCGAACCGCCGGTGCTGTTCGCGCTGGCGCGGCTCGTCGTCGGTCAGGTGCAGCGGCCCGTCCAGGGCCACCACCGGGGACGGGCTGGCCAGCAGCCGGCAGCCGTGCGCCCGGGCCGCGTCGGCGAGGCCGCGCCGGAGCGCGGCGAGCTGCTCGCGCAGGGTGCCGGCCGAGTCGGCGATCGGGGTGGAGATCTCCACCTGGTAGCGGGTGCCCTCGGCGTGCAGCCGCGGCGTCGAACCGCCGGCGGTGTCGAGGACGAGCGGCGCGGCCGGGACCACCTTGAACGTGCGGGCGTCGACGAGCAGGAACTCCTCCTCGACCCCGACGGTGAGCGGGACCGTACCGGTCCGCCCCCGTGGATGAAGCGTGTTGCTCGCTGTTCCTTTGCCAGGTTCGATCACTACGCCTCCCTGGACATGCACGTCTTTTCATCATGGGCTGAGGGGAGGCGGGTAACCCCTGTCGATTCGGTCAAATGTCCGGAGGCGGTGGCGCGTTACCGGCCGGACGGGGTAAGGGGAGGGGTCCCCGGGTCCGGTGTGCGGGCGGTACGGGCGAGTGTCCGGTGGGACGGGGCCGGCGGTCGGGTGCGGGCCGGTGTTCCGAGGGCTGGAATTCGATCCGGCTCCGAAGGGGGTCCGGTTACCATCCCGTGTGACTGGTACGACCTCCTCCACCGAGCCGGACGATCCGGCCGCCGCCCCCGCGCGGCGGCGCATATTCGCCGACCTGACGCCGCTGCGCGTGTCGCCCGACTACCGGCGGCTGTGGATCGGCAACACGGTCTCCTGGATGGGTTCGGCGATGACCAACTTCGCCGTCGCGCTCCAGGTCTACGACATCACCAGGTCCAGCTTCTCGGTCGGCCTCGTCGGCCTGTGCTCGCTCGTCCCGCTGGTCTTCTTCGGCCTCTACGGCGGTGCCGTCGCCGACTCCGTCGACCGCCGCAAGCTCGGTCTGTACAGCTCGAGCGGCCTGGCCGCGCTCTCGGTGCTGCTCGCCGCGGCAGCCCTGTCCGGGTTCCACCAGGTCTGGCTGCTCTACACCGTCGTCGCGCTCCAGTCGATCTGCGGGTCGCTCAACTCGCCCGCCCGCTCGGCCATGGTCCCCAGGCTGCTGCCGACCGAGCTGCTGCCCGCCGCCAACGCGCTGCAGTCGGTGACCACCACCTCCGGTTTCGTGGTCGGCCCGGCGCTGGGCGGTGTGGTCGTCGGCCTCTTCGGCTTCCAGGCGGCCTACCTGATCGACGCCGTCGCCTTCTCCGGCGCCCTCTACGCCATGTGGCGGCTGCCCTCGATGCTGCCGGACCGCGCCGAGGGCAAGCGGGGCCGGGCGTCCGTACTGGACGGGCTGCGCTTCCTCGCCACCCGCCCCAACGTCCGGATGACCTTCTTCTCCGACATGTGCGCCATGGTGCTGGCCCAGCCGAAGGCGCTGTTCCCGGCCATCGCCGTGGGCTGGTACGCCGGCGACGCCGAGATCGCCGGCCTGCTCGGCGGCGCGACCGCGGCCGGTGCGCTGCTCGGCGGGCTGTTCTCCGGCTGGCAGAGCCGGATCCGCCGGCACGGGCTGGCGATCCTGCTGTCGGTGGCCGGCTGGGGCCTGGCGATCGCCGTGTTCGGACTGACCCGGAACCTGTGGCTCGGGATGTTCTTCCTGGCCCTGGCCGGCTGGATGGACACCGTGTCGATGGTGTTCCGCACCACGATGCTGCAGGCCGCCACCCCCGACGACATGCGCGGCCGGCTGCAGGGCGTGTTCATCGTGGTCGTGGTGGGCGGGCCGCGCCTGGGCGACTTCCTGGCCGGGTCGGTCGCCGACCTGACCACGCCGACCCTCGCGATCACCGGCGGCGGCCTCGCCTGTGCCGTGGCCGTGGGCCTGCTCGCCCTCCGCTGGCGCGGCTTCGCCCGCTACGACGCGCGGTCGCCGGAGGCGTAGCGGGCGAAGGCGTTGGGGACGGGCAGGGCCCGGGGCCGGGCACGTTCCCGTGGCCGGCCGTGCGTCCTCACCCGCCGTTGCTCCACGCCTCCCTCGCGGGGTTCGAGTCCTTCAGGCGCTCGATCTGGGAGCGCCACGCCCGGGCGCGGGCGCCGGTGGACTCCTTGGCCTTCGCGGTGAGTTCCCGCGCGGCGCCGAAGTGCCGGGAGCCCGGCCCGTCGGCGGCCAGGCGGCTGACCGTCCTGGTGCGTGCGTCGATGGCCGCACGGAGACTGCCGCTGCCGGTGAGTCGGCCGAGGCTGACGAACTCCGGCTCGTCCCCGCCGAACCAGGTCTGCTGCCACCACTGGTCGGTGGCCGGGTCGCGCCAGCTGATGTACCCGCCGGGCAGCACCTGCCGGGGCGCCTTGACGTGGCCGCCGAAGCTGTAGCGGACGCCGTCGACGGCCACCGGGTCGTAGAAGCGCGGGGTGAAGAAGTCCGAGACGAGCATGCCGTTGACGGTGTATCCGAACTGCACGGCCTCCGAGGGGTCGGCGACCTCGACGAGGAACTCGACCTGCCCCTGGTCGGGGTGCGGTGACCGGCCGGAGACCAGGCGGTTCCCGAACGGGTCGGCGCACATCTCCAGCATCTCGTGGCTCGCCGTGAGCGACCAGCTGTCGCTGAACTCGATGAGGGAGAACGGCTGGCCGTTGTCGTCGGTGTGGTAGCCCGCGGCGTCGGGGACGTCGTCGACCACGATCAGCGGCCAGTACCCCACGGGCACGTCTTCGAGGCGGTCGAAGGCGTCCACGGTCGCGTCGACCTGCCACAGGGGGCCGAAGTCACGGGTGACCTGCTTCTGGAGCGCGGCGGCCACCCGGTTGAGCTGCGAGGCGTTGATCGTGTGGGCGCGGGTCTCGGACACCAGGGCGAGCTGGGTGATCAGCATCGGCACGGCTGCCTTTCGTTCGGGACGGCGCCCCGAGCTTCGCCCCGGACCGGGCCCGTGCTGCCCGCGCGGGCCGGGACGCGCGGTGTGTCTCAGCCGATCGGTGCACGTCTTTGGACCGGCCGGGGGGAGAAGTTGGCGAGTTCGTTTCCATCGTGTTGCACGGTCTTCCTCTTTGTTTCGAATCGTCATATGACAGTGCGGCAGGTTTTGCCATCCCGGGCCGTCCCGGCCCATCCCGATCCAGGCCGGCCCGGGCCGTCCCGTCTCCGTCCCCGACTCCAGGAGGAAGGCCGCCATGCGCCTTCGTACGATCGCCGCCACCGCCGTGGCCACCGCCGCGCTCTCGGGCGTGCTCGTCCAGCCCGCCGGAGCGTCCCAGCCCGCCGGCGGCGCCGCCTCCCGCGCCTGCTCCCCGTACCTCTCCGTGGCGGGCTACTCCGACGCGCTCGACAAGACCAGCGTCGACGGCCGCCTGGTCGGCGGGATCTCCGGGATCGCCGTCGACCAGGACGGCAGCATCGCCGCCGTCTCCGACCGCTCGGCCCTGTTCAAGCTGAGGACCGCCCGCGGGAACACCCCCGCGGCCACCGCGACCGCGCAGCTCCCGATCACCGACGGCGCCGGCAGGCCGGTGGACTCCGAGGGCATCGCGGTCGACCGGGACGGGTCCTACCTGATCACCGACGAGTTCGCCCCGGCGATCAACCGGTACAGCCGGACCGGCCGGCTCATCGGCACCCTGCCCGTGCCCGAGGACTTCCGGCTCGCCGCGCAGGGCGGCCGCGCCACCGCCAACCAGACCTTCGAGTCGCTGACCCTGCTGCCCGGCGGCAACACCCTGGTCGCCGGCGTCGAGGGCCCGCTCGCCGGGGACGGCACGGACGCGCAGGGCCGCACCCTGCAGCGCATCCAGACCTGGGAGCGGCGCGGCAACGGGGAGTTCGTCCTCGGACGGCAGTACGCGTACGCCGTGGACCCCGGTCACGGCCTGGTCGAACTGGCCCCCACCCGGGACGGCCGGCTGATCGTGCTGGAGCGCGGCTTCACCCAGAGCTTCGCCATCACCGTGCGGCTGTACGTCGCCGACCCGCTGCTCGCCACCGACACCCGCCGGGTCGCGCAGCTGAAGGAGGGGCCGGGGCTGAGGACCGCCCGCAAGACCCTGATCGGCGACTTCGACACCTGCCCCACCCTCGGTGCGCCGTCGAAGCTGCCGCAGAACCACCCGCTGGTCGACAACGTCGAGGCGATGGCGGTGACCGGGCACGAGGGCGGGCGCCTGCGGCTGCTGCTCGCCAGCGACGACAACGAGCGGCCGGAGCAGATCACCCGCCTCTACGCGATGGACGTACGGCTGCCCGCGCGCGGCTCCGGCGGCCCGTCCGCGCACTGACCCCGCGGGCACCGGCCCGGCTTGTTCAGCCCTGCTCGGTGCCGTCCGCGGCGACGGTGCCGACGATGCCGCGCGCGACCCCCAGGTCCACCAAGTCCTGGGGGCGCAGCCGCAGTTGGTCGGCGGTGGCCGGGGCCTGGTCGGCAGGGCGTTTGAGGATGGCGGCGGCGAGCTCCGGCGCGATGACGGAGAAGTAGCTGTCCGGGGTGGCCCAGGTGTTGCCGGGGGCGGCGAGGGCCAGGGCGCCGCCCGAGCCGCCCTCCCCGATGAGCAGGGTGGTGACCGGGACGGTCGCGCCGGCCACCGCCGCGAAGGCGTCGGCGATGGCCGCACCCGCCCCGGCGTGCTCGGCGGCCGCGTCGTTGGCCGCACCGGGGGTGTCGACGAGGGTGAGGACCGGGATGCCGAGCCGGTCCGCGAGCCGGATCAGCCGGGCCGCCGCCCGGTAGCCGGCCGGGCGGGTCGCGGTGCCGCACTGGGCGGCGTAGGCGACGGTCCGGCCCGCCCGGAGCCCGAAGCCGCACAGCATGCCGGGGTCGGTGCCGCCGGCGCGGTCGCCGGAGAGCGGCAGCCGGAAGGCGAAGTAGGCGTCCAGGTACGCCGCGGCGCGCGGGCGGTCGGGGCGCCGGGCCAGGCGTACGGCGTCCCAGCCGGTCTCCGGCGGCGATACGTCGGCCAGCGCGGCGGGCGGGTCGGCGGGCTGCGCAACGGGGCCGGGCCGGTCCGGGTGCGGGCCGGAGAGGAGGCGCAGCCAGCCGGACAGGGTTTC
The DNA here is from genome assembly GCF_040684755.1 of Streptomyces sp. NPDC089799. Lineage (NCBI taxonomy): Bacteria > Bacillati > Actinomycetota > Actinomycetes > Kitasatosporales > Streptomycetaceae > Streptomyces > Streptomyces sp. NPDC089799. The sequence continues at coordinate 184,302 of NZ_JBFBGR010000009.1, forward strand.
GCGGAGCTGCGGCGCGGGCACGACGGCGTCCACGTGGCCGGCGGCGTACTGTCCCTCGGCGGTGTAAGCGGCCGGGTCGGCGTCGGCGGGGCGCACCCGGGAGCCGGCGAAGCCGACCTGGGCGCCGGGCAGGGCGAGGACCACGTCGGCGCCCGCGCCGAGGGTGGCCCAGCCGCCGCCGGTGGTGGGGTCGCGCAGTACGGCGATCTGCGGGAGGCCGGCGGCGCGGGTGAGCACCGACTGGCGGGCGACCCGCTGGAGCTGGGTGAGCGCGAGCATGCCCTCCTGCATGCGGGAGCCGCCGGTGGCGATCAGGGAGACCAGGGGGAGGCGGTGCGCGCGGGCGTGGGCGTACGCGGCCTCCAGGCGGTCGCCGGTGTGCCGGCCGAGGGAGCCGCCGAGGTACCCGAACTCGAAGGAGACGAGCACGGCTCGGTGGCCGCCGATGCGGGCGGTACCGACGACGACGGACTCGCGCTCGCCGGTACGGCCCGCAGCCCGGGCCCGTGCGGCGTCGTAGCCGGCCCAGCCGAGGGGGGCGTCGGGGGCGTCTGCCGGGCCGGCCGCGGACTCGGGCGCGGGGACGGTGAGTTCGGCGAAGCCGGCCGGGTCGGTGACGGTGGCGATTGCCGCACGGGCGGAGAGTCGGGTGGGCACGGAGCCACCCTAGGGCGGGCGGGGCGGTCTGGTCCGGGCTGCGCCCCGACTGTGCCTCACGCCACGCGCTCCGGCGGGGCCTGGCCGGGCGGGCCCGGCGGCCGCGACACCGCGCCTGCCCACACCTCCGCCGAGCCGGCTCGGTCAGGGGAGGGGGAAGGCGATCTTGACGGCGTAGGCGGCCACCAGGGCGTAGCCGAGGCGGAAGCTCCAGGTACGGATCGCGGGGGAGATGCGGTTGCCCGCGAAGGAGCCGACGGCGGCCAGGAACTGCTGCCAGGCCATGGACGCGAGCAGGACGCCGGCGACGAACGCGCTGGCCCGGCCGGTGCTGCCCAGTTCGGCGCCCTGGGCCGTGGTGAGCGCGGCGAAGTAGAGCGCCGTGGTCGGGTTGACCGCCGTCAGGGCGACGTAGCGGGCGAAGGTGCGGCCCGCCCCCGCACCGGAGCCCGCCCCCGTGCTCGCGCCCGCGTCCGCGTCCGCCTCCGGGTCCGGGGAACGCGGACCGCGCAGGGTCGACCACAGGCCGTGCCCCGAGAGGCTCAGCAGGATCGCGGCCGCCGCCAGCCGGACCCAGGCCTCCACCGGGGTCACGTGGGAGGCCACCCAGGGGCCCACCACCACGGCCACCGCCGCGTAGGCGAAGTCCACCGCCGCGATGCCCGCGGCCCCCGCCACCGCCGCCTTCCGGGACCGCAGGGCCTCCTGCAGCAGCAGCACGCTCATCGCGCCCATCGGTACGGCCACGCCCAGTCCGGCCACGGCTCCGGCGGCCCCGGAATTCATCCATGCATGCGTCGACGCAAGCGTCCATGTGCTCATGCGGGCAGCCTGCGGGGGCCGGGCGGGGAGGGGTGGGCGATTACCGGCCCGCGCTGCGAGAATCGCGGTATGGACCGTCTGGACAGTGAGATCCTCGGCATTCTGCAGCAGGATGCGCGGATCTCGTACCGTGACCTGGGGGTCCGCGTCGGACTCAGTGCCAACGCCGCCGCCGACCGGGTGCGCCGGATGCGCCGCGACGGGGTGATCCGCGGGTTCACCACCGTGGTCGATCCGGCCGCCGACACCCGCGGCGGGCTGCTCGTGTTCATCGACGTCACGCTGCGGCTGGACACCGGCAACGACGAGTTCGAGCGGGCGATCGCCAAGCTGCCCGGGATCACCGAGGCCGTGCACGTCACCGGCGCCCACGACTACATCGTCCGGGCCCGGGCGGCCGACCCCGCCGCGCTGGACTCGCTGTTGCGCCGGCTCAAGACCGAGGCGGGGGTCGCCCAGTCCAACACCCGCATCGCGCTGCGCGCGGCCAACCGCGGCGGACCGTCCGGCCAGGCCCTCAGCCCGCCTTGAGCTGTGCCTCCGGGGCCAGGTGGTTCGCGATCGCCACCAGGACGTTCGTGCTCGCGTTCGGCACCGTGCTCCCCGGGCCCTGGGTGGCCGCGGTGGCGATGGCGAGCTTCCTCGCGGGCAGGTACGCGACCGTGCCCGCGTAGCCGGCGAAGGACGGGTTCTGCAGGATCCAGCCGTTCGCCACGGCCAGCCCCAGCGCGTACGAGACGTTCGCGTCGATCTTCGAGACCGGGGTGAGCTGGGTCCGGTGCGACCCGGCGGTGAGCAGGGTGCCCTCGCCGATCGCGGTGAAGGACTTCGCCATGTCGGCGAGCGTTCCGGTCATCACCGCGCCCGGTGCCAGCGTCCACGAGGGGTTCCAGTACGTGGAGTCCTCGAACACGCCGCGCTCGTTGTCGAAGCCGTGCAGCACGGGCGGGTCGATCACGGCGGTGGCCGGGTTGGACGTCGAGGTCAGCCCCATCGGCTCCAGGACGCGTTCGCGCATCACCCGGTCCAGCGGCATCCCCTCGACTTTGGAGATGATGTCGCCGAGGATCACGAAGTTCGCGTGCGAGTAGGCGAATCCCGTCCCCGGCTGCCGTACCAGCGGCTTGGTCACCGAGATCTTCACCAGCTCGTCGGCCGTCCACTGCCGGAAGGGGTTCTTGTACAGGGCGGCGAGGAACCCCTCGTCCCGCACGTAGTCGGCGTAGCCCGAGGTGGTCGCGGCCAGCATCCGCAGGGTGATCCGGTCCGCGTGCGGCAGGTCCGGGCGCCACCGGGAGACCGGGTCGTCCAGTCGGACCCGGCCCTCGTCCACCAGCCGCAGCAGTTCGGTGGACAGGTACGGGATCGCGACCGCGCCGATCCGGAAGCGCATGTCGGGGGTGGCGGGGACGCCGGTCATCGTCGATCCGGCCGCGGTGGCGGTGACCTTCTCGCCGTTGACCCACACCTCGGCCATGGAGGCCGTCAGCCGGTACTTCGCCAGGGCCTGGGAGACCTGCCGACGGGTGAACTCCGCGGTGTCCGCAGGCAGGCAGGTGCCGCCGCGGGCGGTCTGCCCCGACGGGCACTGCCGTTCGGTGCCGTGGGCCGTGCCGCGGGCCGTGCCCGGTCCGTGGCCGCCGAGTCCGTGGCCGGCCGCCAGGGACACGCCCAGCAGCAGGTTCAGGCCGAGCAGGACGACCGTCCTGGGAGCGCGCACCGTGCCACCTCCTCCTGTCCGTTGCGGGGTCCGCCCTTCAGAGGGCGGACTCCCAGGTCAGCGTCGTCCCCCTGGTTCCGGCCCCGGTACGGCCGTCGTCGGTCACGGTGAGCCGTACGGCCGCCGGGGTGGCGTCCACCTCCACGTCCACCGAGGTCACCCCGGTGCGCCGGTGCACCGCGGCCAGCGCGCCCCGCAGCGCCGCCAGCAGGCCGGCCGCCACCGGCTCCGGCACCAGGGTGTCCACCGCCCCCGCGAAGCGCACGGACGGAGGGAACCCGAACAGCACCCCGGCTCCGCCGGTCTCGCGCAGCACCCGGCCCCGGAAGGTGGCGGGTGCCTCCGTCGGCGGCTGCTGGAGGGCGAAGATGGCCGTGCGGACCTCCTGGATCGTGGAGTCCAGTTCGTCCACGGCCCGGCCCAGGTCCTCGCCGACGCCGTTGTCGGCGGGCGAGGCGGAGGACCGCCGCCGGGTGCTCTCCAGCATCATCTCCGTCGCGAACAGCCGCTGCACCACCAGGTCGTGGAGGTCGCGGGCGATCCGGTCGCGGTCCTCGTACACGGCCAGCTGCTCGCGGTCGTACTGGGCGTGCGCCAGGACCAGGGCGAGCGCGGCCTGGGAGGCGAACTGCGAGGCCAGCAGCCGGTCCACCGCGTCGTACGGGACGCCGCCCCGTGCCCTCGGCAACGCCAGGGTGCCGATCAGCCGGCCGCCGCTCTGGAGGGGGAGCAGCATGCTGGGGCCGAAGAGCTCCCGCACGCGCGTGGTCATCCGCGGGTCGGTGGCCGAGTCCTCCACGAACACCGGTTCACCGCCCAGCAGCTGCTCCAGGACCGGGCTGCCGGGCTCGATGGTGGTGCCGACCAGGTCCCCCGGGTCGCCGTGGGTGGAGGCGGCCACGATCTCCATGCCGCCTTCGGGGGTGGGCCGGAGCACCACGCCCGCCGCGGCGTCCGCCAGCCGCCGGGCCCGGTCCGCGACGCACATCAGTGCGTCCTCGGCGGGGCGGCCGGTCAGCAGGGCGGTGGTGACGGCCGCCGCGCCCTGGATCCAGCGCTCCCGGCGGCGTGCGGTGTCGTAGAGGCGGGCGTTGCCGATCGCGATGCCGGCCTGGGAGGCCAGCACCCGCAGCAGGGCGAGGTCCTCCTCGGTGAACGGGCCGTCGTCCTGCTTGTCGGCGAGGTAGAGGTTGCCGAACACATCGGTGTGGACGCGGATGGGGACGCCCAGGAGGGAGCGCATCGGCGGGTGGCCGGGCGGGAAGCCCGCCGCGCGCGGGTCGGCGGCGAGGTCCGGGACCAGCAGGGGCCGGGGGTCGCGGATCAGGGTGCCGAGGAGTCCGGAACCCTCGGGGAGGTGGGGGATCCGGGCGCGTTCGGCATCGGTCAGGCCGGCGGTGTACAGGTCGGTGAGGCGGCCGCGCTCGGGGTCGACGACCCCGAGCGCGGCGTAGCGGGCGCCGCTGAGTTCGGCCGCGGAGTCCACGATGTGCTGGAGGGTGGAGCGCAGTTCCAGCCGGGAGCCGACGCTGAGGACGGCTTCCAGGAGCACCGGAAGCACCGGCAGTCCGGGCTGGCCGGGATTCCCCGGCTTTCCGGTGTTCCGGGTGTTCCCGGTGTTCCCGGAGATACCGGGAACACCGGGTTGCCCGGGGTCTCCCGGGTCGCCGGCCGGCGCGGTGGTGCCCCCGGCCGGTTCCGGGGTCATCCGGTGGTGGGGTCGAGGACCATCGGGGAGATCTTGCCTTCCAGCATGGCGCCGACCCCGAGGATGGCGCACAGATCGGGTCGTTCCGCGATGGCCACGGGCATGCCGGTGGCGTCGCGGAGCATCTGGTCCAGTCCGGGCAGTACGGCGCTGCCGCCCACCATCATGATCCCGCGGTCCGTCAGATCGGCGACGAGGTCCGGCGGGCAGTCCCGCAGCACCCTGCTGATGACGTCCGGCACGGCGGTGAGCGGGGCGTGGACGGCGTTGCGCACCGCCGCCGTGTCCACCTGCACCGAGCGGGCCAGGCCGGTGGCCACGTCCAGGCCGGTGATGAGGGTGGAGCTGGGGCCGCCGGGGGTGAGGCCGCTGTCGTGCAGGGCGACCTGGAGCGGCCGTACGGCCTGGCTCGGAAGCATCAGCTTGTGGGCGAGCCGGAGGTGCTGGACCACCGCGTGGTCCACGGCCTCGCCGCCCACCGGTACCCGCTCCGCGGTCACCACGGAGCCGAGGGAGAGGACCGCCACCTGGGTGGCCGCCGCCCCGCACACCATGATCATGGTCGCGGTGGGCTGCTCCACCGGCAGGCCGCAGCCCACGGCTGCCGCGATCAGGGTGTCGACGAGTTCCACCCGCCGGGCACCGAGTCCCACCAGGGTCTCCACCGTGGCCCGCTGGGCCAGCGGATCGGCGTCGTGCGGGGTGCAGGCGGCGGCGCGGAGCCGGGGCTTGCGGCGGAGGGCGCGGCGCAGCTTCTCGCCCAGGAGGTGACGCAGCATCCGCTGCGCCATCTCGATGTCGACGACGGTGCCGCCGGAGACGGGGCGGACCACCCGGATGTAGTGGGGGGTGCGGCCGGTCATCCGCTCGGCGAAGGAGCCCACGGCGATCAGTGCGCCGGTGCGCGTGTTGATCGCGGCACAGCTGGGCTCGTCGACCACGAGGCCGGCGCCCTTCACGTATACGCGGGTCCGGGCCGCCCCCAGGTCGACGGCGACGTGGCAGCGGCGCAGCTGCTCAAGACTGACGGTCACGGCAGATCCTCCCGAGAGCGCTGACGCAGGAAGTCCGGCGGCTTGCCGGGTGCATTTCATAACTTTCCCGGGAAAACGGGCCATCGGCCTGTTGGGCTGCTCCGGTCGAGTGCCCGTCGGCGTGCTGCACGGGGGTGGATTTCTGTACCGACAGGCCGGACCATGCCCTGACTGCCTTCGCTACTCGTGCGTAACAAGGTAAAGGGGCCACGTTGCTGACGACCCGCCAGAGCCTTCGTGATCTTCCGGCGCCCCGCCCGGCGCGCCGCCTTGCCCTCGCCCACGGGCCGGTTCTCGCCCTGCCCCTCGCCCTGTTCCTCGCCCTGGCCCTCTCCCTCGGCGGGGCGCTGCTCGCACCGGCCTCCGCCCGGGCCGCGGCGGCCGCCCCCGACCGGGCGGCCGCCCGAAATCCGGTGGTCCTCGTGCACGGTTACAACGCCGACCCCGGGGTGTGGGGCGCGCTGCGCGAGGACCTCCGCGCCGACGGGTACGCCGACTCCGAGCTGTTCTCCTGGGGTTACGACACCCACCAGTCGGTCAACGAGGTGCTGTCAGGGCGGCTCGCCGCGTACGTGGAGGAGGTGCGGAGGCTGACCGGCGCGGCCAGGGTCGACGTGGTCGCGCACTCGTTCGGGTCGCTGCCGGCCCGCTGGTACGTGAAGTTCGGCGGCGGCGACCGTACGGTCGGCCGACTGGTCTCGCTGGCGGGACCGAACCACGGCACCTCGACCGCGTGGGCCTGCGCCCTGTGGGACCAGGCGTGCCGTGACATGACCCCGAACTCCTACGTGCAGAAGAACCTGGCCGCCGGTGACGAGACCCCGGGCGCGGTCCGGTACGCCACCTTCCGGTCGGACTGCGACGAGGTGATCAACCCGGACGGCAGCGTCGCGCTGGCCGGGGCGCTGAACACCGGTGTCGGCTGCCTCAAGCACAACGGCCTGCTCGGCGACGACGCCGTCTCGGCCGGCGTCCGCGCCTTCCTCGCGTCCCCGTAGTCCCGGCCGGGAGCGGCCCGGAGGGCCCCTACGGCAGCTCTTCGCCGGCGACCGTCACCCGCTGGAGCAGCCCGTACGTGAACTCGGCCACGCAGGACCGCCCCTCCCGTTCGAAGGCCAGCCGCCACCGGGTCGGGGCGGTCCCCTCCATCGGCCGGACCGGGGCGAAGGCGCGGGCCACCTCGTCCACCGTCGCCGACCAGGGCCGCAGGTCCGCGAGGCGGTCGAGTGCGGGCCCCGGCGCGTCCGGCGCCCGTACCAGCCAGTCGTTCCACACCGCCCCGCCCGGCCCGGCCAGCACCTCGAAGTGCAGGCCGGGCCAGAGGGGCAGCGGCCACTGCAGCGCCGTGCACTCCAGGTCCCCGATCGTGCGGGGGGATTCGGACACGGGCGGCCCGAGCACGGACCGGTAGCGGGCGAGGGCCCCGCGGGAGCGCGGGGAGCGGACCATCGCCTGCCAGCGCCGGTTGGCCTCGCGCTGCTCGGCGAGAGAGGCGCCCAGGCGCAACCGGGCCTCTTCTGCGAGACCGGGCTGGAAGTCGGCCATCCGGCGGAGCAGCACCAGCTGGAAGGCGCGCGGTCCGATTTCCACACAGGATCCTTACGTCGTCGCGATGCGGTTGTTGTGCTCCAGCGCATAGCCTGCCTGCCCCATGGACTACTGCCACGCGTGCCACAGGTACCTCAACGGCGCACTCGCGTGTGCCGGATGCGGAACCCCTGCCGAATACCTCGCCCCCGCGCCGGCCGCTGCCGCCGCGCCCGTCCCCGCACCGCAGGGGCGGGGCGGGACCCGCCGGGCGGGCCGGGGAGCCGGGGGCCCGTACGCGCCGGACGGTGCGGAGGGGGCCGGGGGCGCAGAGGGCGTGGAGGGTCCGGGCGAACTGTCGGTCGTCCTCGGCGGGCCGTACCAGGGGCGCGGCAGCGTGCGCGGGGCGGCGCGGCGCAGGGTGGTCCAGCGGCGGCGCCGCCGGACCGCGCTCACCGCCGGGCTCGGCCTGCTGGTCGCGGCGGGCGGTGTGGTGCTGGTGGCGCAGGTGACGGCCGGGTCGGAGCCCCAGGACCGGGCCTCGACGGTGCTGCTGCAGGACGACTCCCGTCCGCAGGAGCCGGAGCCGGAGCCGACCGGGACCTCGGGCGCGGAAACCGTGGCGCCCTCGCTGGGGCAGGCCCCGCGCTCCTCGGCCCGGCCCAGCCGGGGGGCCGTCCGTACGGGCACGGGCACGGGCTCGGCCGCACCGGCTCCGGGCGCCTCCGGGGCGCCCGAGCCGGGCGGGACGGAGGCGTCCGTGGAGCCCGGCACGTCGGCGCCCGGACGCTCGCCGAGCGGATCGGCCTCGCCGAGCGCCTCCTCGAAGAAGCCGGGCAAGCCCAAGACCACGTCCTCGGGCGGTGCCTCGCCCAAGACCTCCGCCCCGCAGTCGCCGCGGCCCCTTCCCACTCCCACTCCCTCGCCGTCACCGACGAAGGAGTGCCACTGGTGGGAGATCTTCGGCTGCTGAGCCGCGTGGGCTGCCGAGCCGAGTCCCCCGCACAGGGCCGTGGGCCGCGCCCTTCGGATCGGGCCCACGGGGACGCCCGCCCCCGGGCGGGCGCGGACCGTGCGTCAGTCCAGCATCCGCTTGAGCAGGTCCCGCAGCAGCACCCGCTCGGCCGTGGAGAGGCCGGCCAGCGGCTCCCGCGCGAAGCCCAGTGACGCGCGCAGCTCCGCAGCGGTCCGCAGGCCCTCCTCGGTGGGGGCGGCCATCTTCACCCGGCGGTCGGCCGGGTCCGGGCGGCGTTCCACCAGGCCGCGGCCCTCCAGGCGGTCCACGATGCCCGTCACGTTCGACGGCTCGCACTTCAGCCGCTCCGCGATCTTGCGCATCGGCAGCGGCTCCAGGGACAGCAGGCCGAGCAGCTTGGCCTGGGCGCCGGTGAGCTGGTGCCCGGCGGCCGCGTGCTCGTACTCCTCGTGGTAGCGGGCCACGACGGCGCCGATCAGGTCGACGACTTCGAGGGTGACGGGGTCCATCCGGCTGGTGCTCATGGCACCAGGATACCCGTTTGCTTGACAACATGAAATATCCAGGGGCATGGTTGTTTCACGACCTGAAGTAATTCACGGATCTGGAGCTTCCCTCATGTCCGAGCTTTCCCCCGCGCTTCCCGCCGTCAGCCGCGAATGGCACCTCGTCGCCCGCCCGCAGGGCTGGCCGACCGCCGCCGACTTCGCCCTCCGCGAGGCCCCGGTCACCGAGCCCGCCCCGGGCCGGATCCTGGTGCGCAACCTCCACATGTCGGTGGACCCGTACATGCGCGGCCGGATGAACGACACGAAGTCCTACATCCCGCCGTTCCAGCTGGACCGCCCCATGGAGGGCGGCGCCGTCGGCGAGGTCGTGGCCTCCGCCGCCGAGGGCTTCCGGGTCGGCGACCACGTGCTGCACCAGCTCGGCTGGCGCGAGTACGCCGACGTGGACGCCCGGCACGCGGTCAAGGTCGACGGTTCCATCGCCCCCCTCTCCGCCTACCTGGGCGTGCTGGGCATGCCGGGCCTGACGGCCTACGCGGGCCTGTTCGAGACCGCCTCCTTCAAGGAGGGCGACGCCGTCTTCGTGTCCGGCGCGGCCGGCGCGGTCGGCAGCCTGGTCGGCCAGTTCGCGAAGATCAAGGGCGCCTCGCGGGTCATCGGCTCCGCCGGCTCCGACGCGAAGGTCGAGCTGCTCACCGGCACGTACGGCTTCGACGCCGCCTTCAACTACAAGAACGGCCCGGTGGCCGAGCAGCTCGCCGCCGCCGCCCCCGAGGGCATCGACGTCTACTTCGACAATGTCGGCGGCGACCACCTCGAAGCGGCCATCGGCTCGCTCAACATGCACGGCCGCGCCACCCTCTGCGGCGCGATCGCCCAGTACAACGACACCGAGCCGGCCCCCGGCCCGCGCAACATGGTCGCGGTGATCGGCAAGCGCCTCCGCCTCCAGGGAATCCTGGTCGCCGACCACTACGGGATGCAGGAGCGCTTCGTGAAGGACGTGGCCGGATGGCTGCGCTCCGGCGAGCTGCGCTACGACGAGACGGTCGTCGAGGGCATCGAGAACGGCGTGGACGCGTTCCTCGGCATGCTGCGCGGCGAGAACACCGGAAAGATGATCGTTTCTTTCACCGGTTAGTCTCTCTGTACACCGTCACGACCGTGGGCGCGAGTCGGGGCGACTACCAGGAGGATCTTCTTACATGTCCATCCAGCAGTCCGACGTGCTGTACACCGCTGTCGCCACCGCCGAGAACGGCCGTGACGGCCGCGTCGCCTCCAACGACGGCCAGCTCGACGTCGTCGTGAACCCGCCGAAGGAGATGGGCGGCAGCGGCGCCGGCACCAACCCGGAGCAGCTGTTCGCCGCCGGCTACAGCGCCTGCTTCCAGGGCGCCCTCGGCGTCGTGGCCCGCAACGAGAACGCCGACATCTCCGGCGCCACCGTGACCGCCGAGGTCGGCATCGGCAAGAACGACGAGGGCTTCGGCATCATCGTCAAGATCGTCGCCTCCATCCCGGCCGTGGACCAGGAGCGCGCGAAGGACCTCGTGGAGAAGGCCCACCAGGTGTGCCCGTACTCCAAGGCCACCCGCGGCAACATCACCGTCGAGCTCTCCGTCGCCTGATCCGGCGCCTGCCTGACGTAGCAACCGCGCTACAAGGCCGCACCCTCCACCGGGAGGGTGCGGCCTTCGCCGTAAGCTGCGGACATGCGTGATTTCGGTGGGGGGTTCGGCTATCTGCTGGCCGGACAGAAGTGGGTGTTCCGGCACGGCCGGTGGTTCGGTTTCGGGCTGCTGCCCGGCCTGGTGGCACTGGTCCTGTACACCGGTGCCCTGATCGGCCTGGGCATGGGTGCCGACGACCTGGTCGCCTGGGCCACGCCCTTCGCCGACGGCTGGTCCTCGCCCTGGCTGGGCCTCTTCCGCGGCTCCCTGACCGCCCTGTTCTTCGGCCTCGGCCTGTTCCTCGCGGTGATCACCTTCACCGCCGTGACGCTGCTGATCGGCGAACCCTTCTACGAGTCCCTGTCCGAGCAGGTCGAGCGCAGCGAGGGCGGTGAGGTCCCCGAGTCCGGCCGCTCGCTGGTCCAGGAGCTGTGGATCTCGCTCAAGGACAGCCTGCGGGTGCTCCTGCGGGTGCTGCTCTACGGCATCCTGCTCTTCGCCGCCGGTTTCATCCCCGTGATCGGCCAGACCGTGGTCCCGGTCATCGGCTTCTGCGTCTCCGGCTTCTTCCTCGCCCTGGAGCTCACCGCCGTCGCCCTGCAGCGGCGCGACGTCGACCTGGACCGGCGGATGGCCCTGCTGCGCTCCCGGCGCGGCCTGGCGCTCGGCTTCGGCGTGCCGCTGGTGCTGGCCTTCCTGGTGCCCCTGGTCGCGGTCCTCCTGATGCCGGGCGCGGTGGCGGGCGCCACCCTGCTCGTCCGGGACCTGCTCCCGTCCGAGCCGGCCGACGGCCGGGACGACTCCGACGACTCCGATGCCTCGGACGACCCCGACCGCTCCGACGGCTACGGCGGCTACGGCGGCTCCCACGGCTATGGCAGCCACGGCGGCTCCCACGGCGGGGCGGGCCACGGCCAGGGCCACGGTCCCTCCTACGGTGCCGGCCCGGGCACGGCAGGCCCGGCCCCGGCCGGCCCGTACGCTCCCGCCCCGGCCGCCGGCTTCGGCCCGCCGCCGGCCTCCTTCGGCCCGCCGCCCACCGCCTGACGGCGGCCCGTCCGCCTACCGCCCGACCAGCAGGTCGATCAGGCCCGCCGTGTCCTCGCCGCCGTGTTCGGCGGGGCCGGCGGCCAGCCGCCGACGCATCAGCTCGAAGTACGGCCGGATCAGCTCGGCACTGACCCCCTGCTCCTCGGCGGTCCGCAGGAAGGTGCCCGTACCGGCCGCCTGCATCGCCAGGTCGGAGACCACGCCGGTGGTCAGGTCCCCGGACTCCAGCCGCTCGGCCGCACCCGCCGCGAACCGTGCGCCCATCGCCCCCAGCCACTCGGTGAGCAGCGGCGCCAGGTCCTTCGGCGCGATGTCCTCCGCGCGGATCAGCGCGTACGCGTGCGAGATGCCCGCGAACAGCCCGTACATGGCACTGAGCAGCGCCACGTCGTGCAGCGCGGCGAAGCCGGGGTCGGCGCCCGTGAAGCGGGCCCCGGCCGGCACCTCCAGCACCTCCCGGTGCTCCGCGAAGAGTTCGGGGGAGCCGCTGTAGAAGACGTAGCCGCCCGCTTCGGGGACCCCGATCATCGGCGGTACGGCCATGATCCCGCCGTCCAGGAAGCGGGCGCCGCGGGCCTGCGCCCATGCGGCCCGGGCCCGGCCCTCCGCGGGCGTGCCGGTGGTGAGGTTCACCAGGTCCTTGCCGGTGAGGTCCACCCCGTCGAGGGCCTGCTCGACGGAGGAGTCGTCGAGCAGGCAGAGCACGACGAGGTCGGCCGCGGCCACCGCGGCGGCCGGGTCGGCAGCGGCGGAGGCGCCCTCCGCCGCCAGTGCCCCGGCCTTGGCGGGGGTGCGGTTCCAGACGGTCAGGGGGTGGCCGGCGGCCAGCCAGGCGCGGCCGAGCGCGGTGCCCATGGCACCGAGCCCGAGCAGGCAGACGCGGGTCTTCGTACGGGTGTCGGTCATGCGCATTAGCCTTGGGCCGGGGCGGAGGGTGATCAAGTACGCACTTCGAAGTGGGTGCTCACCTCAGGGGAAGCATGCAGGTCGGAAGGGGGCGGGACGATGGCGGCGAACCGGCCGGGGGCGGGCCACTGCGGCATCGATGCGGCGATGGGGGTCATCGGCGGCAAGTGGAAGGTGCTCGTCCTGTGGGCCCTGGACGAGCGGCCGCGCCGGTTCGGGGAGCTCCGCCGGATGGTCGAGGGGGTCACCGAGAAGGTCCTCGCCGCACAGCTGCGCGAACTGGAGGCGGACGGCATCGTGCACCGCGAGGTGTACGACGAGGTGCCGCCGCGGGTCGAGTACTCCCTCACCCCCCTCGGCACCGAGCTCAACGAGGCCCTGGCCCCGCTGGGCGAGTGGGGGCGCAGGCACTTCGTCCCGGCCTGATCGGACGGACGGACGGACGGACGGACAGACGGACGGACAGACGGACAGACGAACAGGCGGGACAGGCGGGACAGGCGGACAGGCGGACACGGCCTCAGGCTCGCACGGTGCCGGCCACCGAGTGCAGCAGGGCCAGGAACGCCGCCACGGCCGGCGGGTGCGACAGGCCGCGAGGCGTGGCCGCGTACACCGCGCGGCGCGGCGAATCCTCGGGGTGCAGGGGTACGAGCACGATGTCGGAGCGGGCCGAGGAGGCCGCCAGCGCCGGGACCAGGGTCACGCCCAGACCGGCCGCGACGAACCCCTGTTTGGCGATCCAGTCGGCGGCCAGGAAGGTCGTCCGCGGCCGGAAGCCCTGCGCGGGCGCGCCGCCCATCAGGGTCTCCTCGGGCCGGGCGCTGGCCGCGATCCACTCCTCGTCGGCGAGCTCGGCCAGGCGCAGCAGGTCCCGGCCCGCCAGCCGGTGGCCGCGGGCCAGGGCCACGTACATCCGCTCGTCCAGCAGGTGGTGCAGGGTGCAGCCGTCCAGCGGCTGCCCGCAGGCGGTGCCCACCACCGCGAGGTCCAGCTCCCCGGCGGCCAGCAGGGCCAGCTGCCGGGTCGACCCGCCCTCGGTACGGCTCACCGTGACGGCGGGGTGCCGCTTCCGGAAGGCCGCCAGCGCGCGGGGCAGCAGATACGCGTCGGCCGTGGAGAAGGCGCCGATCCGCAGCCGTCCGCCGTCCAGGGTGCGCAGCGCGTCCAGTTCGGCCCGCGCGGTGCGCAGCCGCTCGGCGACGGCCTCGGCGTGCGGCAGCAGCACCCGCCCGGCCTCGGTCAGCCGGACCCCGCGCGGCAGCCGGTCGAACAGCCGGGCGCCCCACTCGTCCTCCAGGGTCTGGATCTGCCGCGACACGGCGGACTGGGTGTAGCCCAGGGTCTGCGCGGCAGCGGTGAACGAGCCGTGGCGCGCCACGCACCGGAACACGTCGTAAAGGTCATGCGGAGCAGGCATGGCAGCCATGCTAGACATTCGCTTGTCGCATGGGAGGGCCGGATCTAGCGTCGTGGCCATGGACAAGACACACAGGATCGCCTTCCTCGGCCTCGGCGGCATGGGCACTCCGATGGCCCGTCACCTGCTCGCCTCCGGACTCCCCCTGACGGTCTGGAACCGTACGGCGGCCAGGGCGCGGCCGCTCGTCGAGGCGGGCGCGGTGCTCGCCGCGACCCCCGCCGAGGCGGTCCGCGACGCGGACGTCGTGATCACCATGCTCGCCGACCCGGAGGCCCTGCTGGCCGTCGCCGGGGAGATGCTCCCGGCCCTGCGCCCCGGCACCCACTGGATCGACACCTCCACGGTCGGCCCGGACACCGTCCGGGCCCTGGCGGCACGCCTGCCGGACGGGGTGACGCTGACCGACGCGCCCGTCATGGGCAGTGTGGACCGGGCCGCCTCGGGGGACCTGTGGGTGCTGGCCGGCGGGCCGCTGCCCGGACCGGTCGCCGGGGTGCTGGAACGGCTCGGCGAGGTCACCGAGTGCGGGCCGGCGGGTTCGGGGGCGGCCCTGAAGCTGGTGCTGATCAATGCCGTGATCGGGGGAGTGGCCCTGGTGAACGAGACCCTGAGGCTGGGTCAGGCCCTCGGCCTGCCCGCCGGGATGCTCCGTACCGAGCTGGCCAAGGGCCCCCTCGCGGGTGCGGTCGGCCGGGCGTTCGCGGAGGACTCGCACTTCCCGGTGGCGCTGGCCGCCAAGGACGTGGCCCTGGCCACCGCCCATGCCCCGCTGCCGGTCCTGGAGGCGGTGCGCGCCGCACTGACCGGCCGCCCCGAGCTTGCGGAGAGCGACCTGTCGGCGCTCCGGCCGGCCTGGTGACCGTCCCCGAGGGGGCGGGGCGGGTCAGGCGATGCCGACGGTGTAGGCGGCGCGGTAGCCGGTGCCGTCCGGGGTGACGGCCAGGGTCATCGCGGCGCCCGCGGAACGGTAGCGGTCGTCGCGGCCGTTGGGGTTCTCCGGGGCCTTGCGGCGCGCGTACGGCTCGCGCGCGTAGACCTGCCGCAGGACGTCCTCGGGCAGGTAGAACACCGAGGTGGTCTCGCTGCGGCGGTCCGGCCGCACCTTGAAGTGGATGTGCGGGGCCAGGCCCGCGTACCAGCCGGGCACGATCGTCCTGATCACGCACCGGCCGTCGGCGTCGGTGACCTGGGTGCCGCGCAGGTGGGTGGCCCGGCCGGTGGAGTACTCGCCCTGGGCGTCCGCCTGCCAGACGTCGACGGTGGCACCGGCGAGCGGCCGGCAGCCGGGCTTCACCCCGACCACCGTCAGGTCCAGCCGCAGCGGCACCCCGGCCCGGCCCTCGGTGATGTCGGAGCGGAGCTTGCCGGGCCCGGAGTAGTAGGGTCCCGCGCTCGCCGAGGTGACCAGGACGCAGGACGGGGTCGGGCCGGCGGGCCCGGTGGCGGCGGCGCGGGCTTCCCCGGCGCGGGCTTCCCCGCCGCGGGTTCCGTCCGGGCGGGCGCAGGCCGCGGCCAGCGCCGCGATCCCGGCCGACCCGGCGGCCAGCAGGACCGTCCGGCGGCCGACCCGGGGAGTGCCGTTCTCGGTCATGCGCCCCACCGTGCCGCAGCCCTGCGGCGGCGGCGCACACCGACACGGCGCTCCGGCGCCGGATCACCGGATCGCCTGGGATCACCAGGTCACCAGGTAACCAGGTCACCCGGATCACCCGGATCGCCTGGATCACCGGGTACCCGGATCCCCCGGATCACGGCCGCGCCGTGTCGTCCGCTCCCCGCAGCAGGCCCAGGAACGCCCGGAACGCTCCGGGCATGTCCACCGCCTCCGGGTCCAGCAGCCACTGGTACTGCAGCCCGTCCATCACCGCCGTCAGCAGCGGCGCCGCCGCCTCCGGGGTGAGCCCGGACGGCAGCCGGTCGCCGAACTCGGCCCGCAGCAGCGCCGCCGTCTCGGCGCGCACCTGGGCGTAGCGCTCGGTGAAGAACGCCCGCGCCGGATGGTCCTCCGTCACGCTCTCGCCCAGCAGCGCCGAGAAGGTCTGCACGATCCCCGGCCGCATCGCGTTGTAGTCCACCAGCGAGGCCAGCAGGTCCAGCCGCCACTGCCCGGCCGAGGTGCGGGCCCCGCCCCCGGTGTCCCACCGGTCGCGCTCCTCCAGCACCGCGACCAGCAGCGTTTCCTTGGTCGGGAAGTAGTGCAGCAGGCCCTGCTGGGTCAGGCCCACCCGCTCGGCGACCGTGTTCAGGGACGCCCCCCGGTAGCCGCGTTCCGCGATCACCTCCAGCGCGGCCCGGACGATCTCGTCCCGCCGCTCCTCGCTCCTCGCCCTGGCCATCGCCCCGGCGCCCCTTCCGTTCGACCTCGTCAGGAGGACCGTACGGCATCGAAAAATCACGAATGGATTACGAACCCTACCGCTCTACAGGCATCCGGGTCCACGATGGGCGCGCCCCCCACCGCCCGCACCCATGAGGAGGCCCGGCCGTGACCCACGCCGACCAGATCCGCGAAGACCGAGTGGAGGCCGCACTCGGCAAGCTCGACCTCGACACCAAGGCCCGGCTGCTGGCCGGCCAGGACATGTGGACCCTGCCCGCGGTCCCGGAGATCGGCCTGGGCTCCCTGGTCATGTCCGACGGCCCCGTCGGTGTCCGCGGTGTCCGCTGGACCACCGACGACCCCTCGGTCGCCCTGCCTTCCCCGACCGCGCTCGCCGCCTCCTGGGACCCGGAGACCGCCCGCCGGGCGGGCAGGCTGCTGGCCCAGGAAGCCCGCCGCAAGGGCGTCCACGTCGTGCTCGCCCCCACCGTCAACCTGCACCGCTCACCGCTGGGCGGCCGCCACTTCGAGTGCTACTCCGAGGACCCGTTCCTCACCGGCGCGATCGGCACCGGCTACGTCCTCGGCGTCCAGGAGGGCGGGGTCGGCACCACCGTCAAGCACTTCGCCGGCAACGACGCCGAGACCGAGCGCTTCACCGTCGACAACCGCATCGCCGGGCGTGCGCTCCGGGAGCTCTACCTGGCCCCCTTCGCGGCCATCGTCAAGGACGCCCGCCCCTGGGGCGTGATGACCGCCTACAACCGGGTCAACGGCACGACCATGACCGAGCACCGGCACCTCGTCGAGGAGGTGCTGCGCGGCGAATGGGGGTTCGACGGGGCCAACGTCTCCGACTGGATGGCCGCCCGCTCCACCGCCGGCTGCATCCTCGGCGGACTGGACATCGCCATGCCCGGCCCGCAGACCGTGTACGGGCCGGCGCTCGCCGAGGCCGTCCGCTCCGGGGAGGTCCCCGAGGCCGCCGTGGACGCCGCCGTGCGCAACGTGCTGCGGCTCGCCGCCCGGGTGGGTCTGCTGGACGGCGCCCCCGCCGCGGTCACCGGGCTCCCCGAGCCGGTCGACGGACAGGCCCTGGCCCGCGAGACCGCCGCCCGCGGCTTCGTGCTGCTCCGCAACGAGGGCGGCACCCTCCCGCTGTCCTCCGGCAGGCTCCCGCTGCCCTCCGGCGCCCTCCCCTCCGCCGGCGCCCTGCCGCCCTCCGGCACCCTGCCCCCGCCCTCCGGTGCCGGCCCCACCGTCGCCCTGCTCGGCGCCGCCGCCCGCGACGCACGCGTGCTCGGCGGTGGTTCCGCCACCGTCTTCCCCGAACGGATCGTCTCCCCGCTCGACGGCCTCACCGCCGCCCTCCCGCCCGGCTCCCTCCGCTACGCCGTCGGAGCCGACCCCAGCGACGAACTCACCCCCGCCGGCCAGGGCTTCGAACTGCGCGCCGTCTGCCGGGACGCCACCGGCACCGTCCTCGGCGAAGGCAGCCTGCCCACCGGCCAGGTCCAGTGGATCGGCGACGACCTGCCCGCCGGAGCGACCTACGAGACCATGGCGTCCATCGAGGTCACCGGTACCTTCACCCCGCGCGAGACCGGCGAGCACGCCTTCGGCACCCGCGGGCTCGGCGCCTTCACCCTCACCGTGGACGGCGCGGCCGTCTGGGAGGGCGTCCAGCGGATGGGCGAGGAGGCCGACCCCTTCGAGGCGTTCTTCGGCGCGCCCAGCGAACGGGGCCGGGTCAGCCTGGAGGCGGGCCGGCCGGTGCGGGTCTCCCTGCTCTTCCACGTCCCGGACCTGAGCACCCTGCCGCTCAAGGCCGTCATGTTCTCACTGCTCCACCTCGGCCCGCGGCGGGACCCCGACGAGCTGATCGCCGAGGCCGTGGAGGCCGCCCGCGCCGCCGACACCGCCGTCGTGGTGGTCGCCACCACCGAGCGGGTCGAGTCCGAGGGATTCGACCGCAAGGACCTGAAGCTGCCGGGCCGTCAGGACGACCTGGTCCGGGCCGTCGCCGCGGTCAACCCCCGCACGGTGGTGGTGGTCAACGCGGGCTCCCCGGTGGAACTGCCCTGGCGCGAGGAGGTCGCCGCGGTGCTGCTCACCTGGTTCCCGGGACAGGAGGGCGGGGCCGCGCTGGCCGACGTACTGCTCGGTGCGCGGGAGCCGGGCGGGCGGCTGCCCACCACCTGGCCGGCCGTGCTCGCCGACGCGCCCGTCACCGAGGTGGTCCCGGTCGACGGCCGACTGGAGTACCGCGAGGGGGTCTTCATCGGCTACCGCGCCTACGAGCGGGCCGGGACCGAGCCCGCGTACGCCTTCGGGCACGGCCTGGGCTACACGGACTGGAGCTACGAGTCCCTGGAGGTGACCTCCGGGACCGGCGGCCCGGGCGGCCCGGGCGGCCCCGGCGCCACGGTCCGGGTCCGGCTCGCCAACACCGGTACCCGGCCCGGCCGCGAGGTGGTCCAGGTCTACCTCGTGCCCGCCGGGGACGGGGAGACGGCGGACGTCCGGGACCGTACGCCGGGCCGGCTGGCCGGATTCGCGGCCGTCGAGGCCGGCCCCGGCGAGACCGTCGAGACGGAGATCGAGCTGCCCGGCCGCGCCTTCGAGAGCTGGGACGAGGAGGCCGGCCGCTGGCGGCGGACCGACGGGGCGCACCTGGTCCGGGCGGGCCGCTCGTACGCCGACACCCGGCTGACGGCCACGCTCCACCTCTGAGCCGGCGCCCGCACACCGACCGGGCACCACCCGGGCCCGGCCGGACTCCTTCCGGCCGGACTCCCCCCGACCGGACCGGGGGCGGCCCCTGACAGCCGCCCCCGGTCCACCACTCCCACCGCAGGCGGTCGGACCGGCGGTTCGAACCGGCAGTCCGACCGGCGGTCGGGTCCGCGGTCAGATCGGCGGCCGGGCCGCCGTCACCTGGCGGTGCGCCAGCTCGGCCAGCCGCGCCTGGCCGTTCTTCCCGGGGTGGAACCAGTCCCACCGGCTCAACTGCTCCACCGAGAACGGGTACTGGAACACCGCGCCCCCGTCGTAGCGGCACAGTTCGTCCTTCGCGCACACCTCGCGCAGCGCCTGGTTGTACGCCACCACCCGGGCGCGCACCTGTTCCCGCCGGGCCACCGCCGCCGGGGCCGTCGACTCGGCCTTCGCCAGCATCGACGGGCAGATGCCCAGCTTCCAGATCTGCCGGCCCATCGGACTGTCCTTGCCCGTCTCCCACAGCCGCAGCAGGTCGGGCACGCTGGAGACGTACACCTGCGACTTCGGCGAGCTCCGGCGCAGCTCCGCCAGGCCCTTCTCGAAGTCGGCCCGGAACGCGGGCACGGGGGTCATCGCCGAAGCCGTCTGGCGGCAGGCGTCGTTCGACCCGACCATCACCGTGACCAGGTCCGGACGGTGCGCGGCAGCCTCGGAGAGCTGGGCGGGCAGGTCCGCCATCCGGGAGCCGGTGGCCGCGTAGTTCCAGCTCCGGGCCGGTGCTTCCGCGGCGCCCAGCAGCCGGCTCGCCAGCGACTGGACCTCGGGGTCGTTGCCGGTGGCCCAGGACGCCTCCGGGCAGTCCGCGAACACCGAACAGGCATCGAAACCACGGGTGATGGAGTCACCCACAGCGGCGATGGACGCCGGGGAGGTGTTCCAGCGCGGGGCCGGCGCGGGAGAGGGCCGGGCCTGGAGCGCCGCGTCCCCTCCGGCCGCCCCGCCGTCCCCCGACGAACACCCGCTCAGCGCCCCCACCAGCACAACTGCCGCGGCCGACGCGGCCGCCAGAGCGCTCCGCGTGCGCCGGCGCCCGTGCGTGGTCCGCATCGCGTGCCTCCCTCCCTCGTCGTCCCCGGTCCGTCCGGGACGTCCCGCCGAGTGAAAGCTCCGTGTTTCCCCGGCCCACGACCGACCGTACGTCACCCCGGGAGCCCCGCCGCACGGTAGCTTTTTCCCGTGGCGTTCCGGCCGCGGGGCCCGTAACGCACTATCTGATCGTTTCCGGTAAATTACATCACGTCACAAACTGTCCGTTTTCAGGAGTTTCTTCCCGACCTCGTCCCACACTGGAGGTCCCGGTGACGACACGTGGAGTTCTGTACGTGCATTCCGCACCGCGTGCGCTCTGTCCGCATGTGGAATGGGCGGTTGCGGGCGTGCTCGGGGTGCGGGTGAACCTCGACTGGATCAGGCAGCCCGCCTCCCCGGGCACCTGGAGAGCCGAGTTCTCCTGGCAGGCCGAAGCCGGCACCGCCTCGAAGCTCGCCTCCGCCCTCCGCGGCTGGCACCTGCTGCGCTTCGAGGTCACCGCCGAACCCTGCGCCACCGCCGAGGGCGAGCGCTACAGCTCCACCCCCGAGCTGGGCATCTTCCACGCCGTCACCGGATTGCACGGGGACATCCTGATCCCCGAGGACCGGCTCCGCGCCGCCCTCGCGCGCGCCGCGCACGGCGAGACCCAGCTGGAGGCGGAGATCGCCAGGCTGCTCGGCAAGCCCTGGGACGACGAGCTCGAACCCTTCCGCTACGCCGGCGAGGGAGCCCCGGTCCGCTGGCTCCACCAAGTGGTCTAGTGTGACCGCCCCGCACGCATGAAGAAGGCCCACCCGGATCCGGGTGGGCCTTCTTCACAGAGGTGCTCAGATGGTCCGGAAGGCCAGCGTCACGTTGTGACCGCCGAAGCCGAAGGAGTTGTTGATCGCGGCGATGGGGCCGTCGGCCGGCAGCTTGCGCGGCTCGCCGACCACGATGTCCGCGTCGATCTCCTCGTCCAGCTCGTCGATGTTGATCGTCGGCGGGGCGATCCGGTGGTACAGCGCCAGCACGGTCGCGACGGTCTCGATACCGCCCGCGCCGCCCAGCAGGTGACCGGTCATCGACTTGGTGGCGGAGATCGCCACGTGGTCGAGGTCGTCACCGAGCACCTTGCGCAGCGCCTTGATCTCGGCGCTGTCACCCTGCGGGGTGGAGGTCGCGTGGGCGTTGACGTGCACCACCTCGGCCGGCTTCAGACCCGTGTTGTCCAGCAGGTTCTGCACGGCGGTGGCGACACCGCGGCCGGTCGGCTCGGGCTGCGCGATGTGGTGCGAGTCGGCCGACAGGCCCTGGCCCAGCACCTCGCAGTAGACGCGGGCGCCACGGCGGGCGGCGTGCTCCGCGGACTCCAGCACCACGACGCCGGCGCCCTCGCCGAGCACGAAGCCGTCACGGCCCTTGTCATAGGGACGGGAGGCCCGGGTGGGCTCGTCGTTGTTCTTGGACATCGCCATCATGTTGGCGAACGCGGCGATCGGCAGCGGGTGGATCGCCGCCTCGGTGCCGCCGGCGACGACCACGTCGGCACGGCCGGTACGGATCATCTCGACGGCGTAGCCGATGGCCTCGGCACCCGACGCGCAGGCGCTGACCGGGGTGTGCACGCCCGCCTGGGCGTTCACCTCCAGGCCGACGTTGGCGGAGGGACCGTTCGGCATGAGCATGGGGACGGTGTGCGGGGAGACCCGGCGCACACCCTTTTCCTTCAGTACGTCGTACTGGTCGAGCAGAGTGGTGACACCGCCGATACCGGAGGCGATCACGGTGCCCAGGCGCTCGGGCGCGACGGACGCGTCCTCACCCGCCGGGGCGGTGTAGCCGGCGTCGGCCCACGCCTCCCTGGCCGCGATCAGCGCGAACTGCGCCGAGCGGTCGAGCTTGCGGGCCAGCGGCCGGGGCAGGACCTCGCCCGGGTCGACGGCGGCCTGCGCGGCGATGCGGACCGGGAGCTCGGCGAAGCGCTCGCCCTCCAGGGGCTTCACGCCGGAGCGACCGGCGAGCAGACCTTCCCAGGTCGATGCGCTGTCGCCACCCAGCGGAGTGGTTGCGCCGATACCGGTGACGACCACGGTGCGATTGGTCGGGCTCACAGGAATTCTTTCTCCACGTGTCGAGGGTGCTGAATTTGTCACGGCCACCGCCAGGTGGCGACAAACGCTTCTTCGGGCTCAGCCCTGGTTCTTGAGGATGTAGTCCGCGGCGTCGCCGACGGTCTTCAGGTTCTTGACGTCCTCGTCCGGGATCTTGACGCCGAAGCGCTCCTCGGCGGCGACGACGACCTCGACCATGGACAGCGAGTCGACGTCCAGGTCGTCGGTGAAGGACTTGTCGATCTCGACGTCCTCGACCGGGATGCCGGCGATCTCGTTGACGATGTCGGCGAGGCCCGCGACGATCTCTTCCTGGGTGGCGGCCATGTGGCGCTCCTTCTGGTAGCTGTCTGAGTGGTGTGGGACGGGGATGATCCCCGGCCCTAGGGGAGGGTAACGACCGTGGCGGCGTAGACGAGCCCCGCCCCGAAGCCGATGACGAGTGCGGTGTCGCCGCTCTTCGCCGCCCCGGTCGCCAGAAGCCGCTCCATCGCGAGCGGAATCGAGGCGGCCGAGGTGTTGCCGGTGGTTTCCACGTCACGGGCGACCGTCACGTGCTCCGGCAGTTTCAGAGTCTTCACCATCGAATCGATGATCCGCATGTTCGCCTGGTGCGGAATGAAGACGTCCAGGTCATCCGCGGTGATCCCGGCCGCGTCGAGCGCCTGCTGGGCCACCTTCGCCATCTCGAAGACGGCCCAGCGGAACACCGCCTGGCCCTCCTGCGTGATGGCCGGGAACTTCTCGCCGGCCGCGTCACCTCGGTACTGGTCCCACGGCACGGTCTGCTTGATGGTCTCGGACTTGTCGCCCTCCGAACCCCACACGGTGGGGCCGATGGCCGGCTCGTCCGCGGGACCGACGACCACGGCGCCGGCGCCGTCGCCGAACAGGAAGGCCGTTGCCCGGTCCTCCAGGTCGGTCAGGTCCGAGAGCCGCTCCACGCCGATGACGAGGACGTACTCCGCCGAACCCTCCACGACGAGGCCCTTGGCCAGCGTCAGGCCGTAGCCGAAGCCGGCGCAGCCCGCCGAGATGTCGAACGCGGCGGGCCTGCCCGCGCCGATCCGGTCGGCGATCTCGGTCGCGACGGCCGGGGTCTGCTTGAAGTGCGAGACCGTCGAGACGATCACGGCACCGATCTGCTCGGGCGACACGCCGGCGTCGGCGAGGGCCTTGCCCGACGCCTCCACCGACATCGCGGCCACCGTCTCCTCGGGCGAGGCCCAGTGACGGGTCTGGATGCCGCTGCGGGAGCGGATCCACTCGTCGGAGGAGTCGATCGTCTCCAGGATCACGTCGTTGGGCACCACCCGGGTCGGGCGGTAGCCGCCGACCCCGAGGATGCGTGCGTAAGGGGAGCCCTTGGCAGGCTTGATCTTCGACATGCTGGGTGGGGCTCCTTCTCTCAGGCCGAGATCTCGGCGGCGAGCTCCTTGGCCTTCTCGATGTCGTCCGGGGTCTTCAGGGCCACCGAGGGGACGCCCTTGAGGGCGCGCTTGGCCAGGCCCGTCAGGGTGCCGCCGGGGCACAGTTCGATGATCCCGGTGACGCCGAGCCCGGCGAACCGCTCCATGCACAGGTCCCAGCGGACCGGGTTGGCGACCTGGCCGACCAGGCGGGCGACGACGTCGGCACCCGTGGCGACGGCGGCGCCGTCCTTGTTCGAGACGTACGTGACGGTCGGGTCGGCGGGGGTGAGCGCCTGGGCGGCCTCCTCCAGCCGGGCCACCGCCGGGGCCATGTGGTGCGTGTGGAAGGCGCCCGCGACCTTGAGGGCGACGACCTTCATGGCGCCCTCGGGCTTGTCCGCCTCCAGGGCGGCCAGCTGCTCCAGGGTGCCGGCGGCCACGATCTGGCCCGCGCCGTTGATGTTCGCCGGGGTCAGGCCCAGCTTCTCCAGGTGTGCGACCACGGTGTCCCGGTCGCCACCGAGGACCGCGGACATCCCGGTCGGGGTGACCGCGGCGGCGTCCGCCATGCCCAGCCCGCGGGTGCGCACGAAGGACAGCGCGTCCGACTCGGTCAGCACGCCCGCGACCGCGGCGGCCGTGATCTCACCGACGCTGTGGCCGGCGACCGCGCCGGGCACGATGCCGTCGAGGTGCGCCGCGGACAGCAGACCGGCGGCCACCAGCAGCGGCTGGGCCACGGCGGTGTCGCGGATCTCGTCCGCATCGGCCTTGGTGCCGTAGTGGGCGAGGTCGAGACCGATGGCCTCGGACCAGGCGGCGACGCGCTCGGCGGCGCCGGGCAGGTCGAGCCAGGGGGTCAGGAAGCCGGGCGTCTGAGCGCCTTGGCCGGGAGCGACGAGTACGAGCACCCTCACACTCTCTCTTGTAGTCGGTCCGCGCCGCCCGTGATGACAGGGACGAAGAACCATCGGGGTAATTGTTGATGTCCGACAAAAGTCTAGGGTTGCTGATCTCCGTCAGCCAGACGCCCGAGAATCAGGGCGATCCGCAGCGTGAACGCCGAGCGGACATCGGAGGGTGACCAGCCGGTGACGTCGGTCACACGACGGAGCCGGTAGCGCACGGTGTTCGGGTGCACGAACAGCATTCGAGCTGCGCCTTCGAGGCTGCTGGCCTGCTCCAGGTAGACGCTCAGAGTCTCCAGCAGGGCCGAACCGGCCTCCTCCAGCGGTCTGTAGATCTCCTCCACCAGCTGTTCGCGGGCCGAAGGGTCCGAGGCGATCGCGCGCTCCGGCAGGAGATCGTCCGCGAGCACCGGGCGCGGTGCGTCCTGCCATGCCGCGCACGCCTTCAGGCCGGCCGTCGCGGCCTGCGCGGACCGGGTCGCCGCCATCAGGTCCGGCACCACCGGTCCGGCCACCACCGGGCCCGCCGCGAACGGGCCGATCAGCGACTTCGCCACCCGCAGCGGATCGTCGCTGCCGCCGGCGATGACCACCAGGCGGTCCCCGAGCACTCCGGTGAGCACCTGCACCTTGGCGTGCCGGGAAGCCCGCCGGATCGCCTCCACGGTCAGCTCGCTGTCGCCGTCCGGTGCGGTGCCCAGCACCACGCAGACGTGCTCCGGCGAGTTCCAGCCGAGCGCGGCGGCCCGGGACAGGGCGCCCTCGTCGGCCTCCCCGGACAGCACCGCGTTGACCACCAGCGACTCCAGCCGGGCGTCCCAGGCGCCGCGCGCCTCGGCCGCCTGGGCGTACACCTGGGCGGTGGCGAAGGCGATCTCCCGGGCGTAGACGAGCAGGGCCTCGCGCAGGATCGACTCGTCGCCCGGCGCGGCCACCTCCTCGATGGCCACTTCCATGACCTCGATGGTGGTGCGCACCATCTCGACGGTCTGGCGCAGGGTGATCGCCCGGGTCAGCTCGCGCGGCGCGGTGCCGAACACGTCGGTCGAGATCGCCTGCGGGGTCTCCGGGTGCCGGAACCACTCGGTGAACGCGGCGATGCCGGCCTGGGCGACCAGGCCGATCCAGGACCGGTTCTCCGGCGGCATCGCCCGGTACCACGGCAGCGACTCGTCCATGCGGGCGATGGCGTTCGCGGCCAGCCGACCGGAGGACCTCTCCAGCCGGCGCAGCGTCGCGGCATGCGGATGGACGGGCTGCGCAGGCAGGTGCGCGGGCGCGTGCTCGGTGGGATGCTCACGTTCGGGTTGGGGCACGGGACAAGACTGCCCTATCCGGGCGGCCCGGCGGACTCCCGGGGGCCCGCTACCGTGGCCGTCATGATCGACGTACGCCGTGGCACCGACCGCTACCCGGGCGGGAACGGGGCCGCCGGGATCGACACCCGGCACGCATTCTCCTTCGGGAACTTCTACGATCCGGACAACCTCCGGTTCGGTCCGGTCCTCGCCGTCAACGAGGAGACCCTCGCCCCGGGCGCCGGATTCGACGAGCACCCGCACCACCACACCGAGATCGTCACCTGGGTGGTGGAGGGCGAGCTGACGCACCGCGACGACGCCGGGCACGCCGCCACCGTGCAGCCCGGCGACCTCCAGCACCTGAGCTCCGCCGACGGGGTCCGGCACGTCGAACGCAACGACGGGACGCGCCCCTTGCGCTTCGTGCAGATGTGGCTGGCGCCCGAGGACCCCGGCGGCGAGCCGGCGTACGGGATCGTCCGCTCGGTGCCGGACGGGGGCCGTTACCCGCTGCCCGCCGCGTCGGCGGTGCTGCACGTACGGCGGCCCGCGGCGGGCGAGGTGACGCCCGTGCCGGACGCGCCGCGGGTGTACGTGCACGTGGTGCGCGGGGACGTCCGGCTGGACGGGGTGGAGCTGGAGCCCGGGGACGCGGCGCGGATCACCGGCGAGGAGGGCCTGGAGATCACGGCCGGGTCCCCGGCGGAACTGCTGCTGTGGGAGTTCGGCTCCTGAGGGGTGCCGCAGCTCAGCCCGGCCTCGGCCCGGCCCTCAGCGGGAGGAGGCCAGCTCGGCGAGGACCGCGTCGGTGAACGGGGGCCAGGCCTCGACCGCCCACGGCCCGAAGGCGCGGTCGGTCAGTGCCACGCACGCGGCGCGCGCGTCCGGGTCCACCCAGAGGAAGGTGCCCGACTGGCCGAAGTGCCCGAAGGTGCGCGGGGAGGAGGACGCGCCCGTCCAGTGCGGGGACTTGCCGTCGCGGATCTCCATGCCCAGGCCCCAGTCGTTGGGGGACTGGTGGCCGTAGCCGGGCAGCACGCCCTTGAGGCCGGGATGCACCACGGTGATCGCCGCGGCGACCGTGCGCGGGTCCAGCAGCCGCGGCGCCTGCAGCTCGGCGGCGAAGCGGACCAGGTCGGCGACCGTGGAGACGCCGTCCTTGGCGGGCGAGCCGTCGAGGCTGCTCGCGGTCATCCCCAGGGGCTCGAACACGGCCTGGTGCAGGTACTCGGCGAAGGGGATGCCGGTGGCCTTGGCGATGTGGTCCCCGAGCTCCTCGAAACCGGCGTTGGAGTACAGCCGGCGGGTCCCGGCGGGGGCCATGGCGCGGTGCTCGTCGAAGGCCAGACCGCTGGTGTGGGCGAGGAGGTGACGGACCGTGGAACCCTCGGGGCCGGCCGGCTCGTCGAGCTCGATCGCGCCCTCCTCGTAGGCGACCAGTGCGGCGTACGCGGTCAGCGGCTTGGTCACGGAGGCCAGCGGGAACCGGTGGTGGACCGGGCCGTGCGTGCCGGCCACGGTGCCGTCCGACCGGACGACGGCCGCGGCGGCGGTCGGCACCGGCCAGCTCTCGATGGTACGCAGGCTCTGCAGGTTCACCGGATTCTCCATGCCGCCGAGCCTACTTGCCTGGAGTGCACTCCAGGGATCTAGCGTTGCGGTCATGAACCTGACGGAGACCCGGTACACGATCAGCGAGGTCGAGGCCCGGACCGGCCTGACCCAGCACACGCTGCGCTGGTACGAGCGGATCGGCCTGATGCCGCACATCGACCGCTCGCACTCGGGGCAGCGCCGGTTCACCGACCGGGACCTGGACTGGCTGGCCTTCGTCGGGAAGCTGCGGGCCACCGGCATGTCGGTGGCGGACATGGTCCGGTACGCCGAACTCGTGCGGGCCGGCGAGGACACCGCGGGGGAGCGCCGGGAACTGCTGGAGCGGACCCGGGACGACGTGCGGGCGCGGATCGCGGAACTGACCGACGCGCTCGCCGTGCTGGACCTCAAGATCGGAATGTATGCGGGGAGGAGCTGTGGTGGCTGACATGAGTGGGATCGGCAGGATCGGACAGGCCGAACTCGGTGCGGGCGGTCCGCTGGTCGGGGTGCAGGGCCTGGGCTGCATGGGCATGAGCGAGTTCTACGGGGAGACGGACCAGGCGGCCGCGCGGGACACGCTGGTCGCCGCGCTGGAGGCCGGGGTCACCCTGCTGGACACGGCGGACGTCTACGGGCGCGGGGCGAACGAGGAGTTCCTGGCGCCGTTCCTGGCCGAGCGCCGGGACGAGGTGGTGCTGGCGACCAAGTTCGGCATAGAGCGGACCGACGACCCGCAGTACCGGGGCACCAGGAACGACCGGCCCTACATCCGGGCGGCCGTGGAGGGCAGCCTCAAGCGGCTCGGCGTGGAGGTGATCGACCTCTACTACATGCACCGGCGGGACCCGGCCGTGCCGCTGGCCGAGACGGTCGGCGCGATGGCGGAGCTGGTGGCCGAGGGCAAGGTGCTGCACCTGGGGCTGAGCGAGGTGACCGGGGCGGAGCTGCGGGAGGCGCACGCGGTGCACCCGATCGCCGCGCTCCAGTCGGAGTGGTCGCTGTTCAGCCGGGACGTGGAGCGCAGCGCGGTCGGCGCGGCGGCGGAGCTGGGGGTGGCGTTCGTGCCGTACTCCCCGCTCGGGCGGGGCTTTCTGACCGGGGCGTTCGCCGACGCGGGCGCGGATCTGGCGGAGGGCGACTTCCGGCGCATGCAGCCCCGGTTCACCGGGGACAACGCCAAGACGAACGCGCTGCTGCTCACCCCGGTGCGGGAGATCGCGGCGGCGCGCGGGGCGACCCCGGCGCAGATCGCGCTGGCCTGGGTCCAGCAGCGGGCCCGGGTGCACGGCCTGACGGTGGTCCCGATCCCGGGCACCCGCAAGCGGAGCCGCCTCGCGGAGAACGTGGCCGCCACGGGGATCGTCCTGACGGACGCGGAGCTCGCCGAGCTGGAGCCGCTGGCGGCGCAGGTCGCCGGCACCCGCTACCCGGACATGACCTTCACCTCGGCGTCCCGCGAGTAGTTCCGCGAAGGGGTGGGCGGGCCTCCGCCGCCGTGTGGGCACGCCTGCCCGCACGGCGGTCTGCGGCGGCCGGCCCACGCGGCGGCGGCCCGGGGTCAGGCCGGTGTGTCCGGCTCGTTGGCGAAACGATCCCGCAACGCCGCGTACTCGGCGTCCGTCAGCAGCCCGGCACCGTGCAGCTCACCGAGGTGCCGCATCCGGTCGGACCCTGCCGACTCCGCCGGCTCCGCCGCGGAACGCGGCAGCGGCACCGCCGCCACCGGGGTCCGCCCCCGCACCGCGGCCAGCACCGTCGCCGCGAAGGGCAGGGACTCGTGCACCGCCCCGTAGCCCAGCGCGAACACCACCGCCGCCGGATCGTGGTCGGGCAGCAGGGGCGCCGCGTCCGGCGCCGCGTCGCGCAGCTTCAGCCGGAGGTGGCCGCCCGGTCCCTCCGGCGAGCACCACTCCACCCCGGACAGCGCGGACACCGGGTACTCCTGGTCCCCGGACTTCCACTTCGCGCTGCTGGCGCCCGTACGGGACCAGCGCAGCGCGACGGCCGAGCCGTCGAAGGAGACCCGGGCGTCGTACGCCTTCAGTACCAGCGGCGGCTCGGGCACCTCCACCAGGAAGGCCGGCGCCTCCTCGTCCGGACCCAGAAGCGGACGCACTGCTTCCGTCAGCGAGGCGGCCCGCGCCGCCCCGTCACCCGGCAGCACCAGCCGGTACGGGTCGCAGACCTCCTTGAGCTGCCCCTCCGCCGCCTCCATCAGCGGGTCCGCGCCCGGTCTCGGCACGGCCCTCAGGACGACGGAGTCCCGCTTGCCCGAGGTCAGTGTCAGCCCCGACAACGCCTCGTAGGGGATGCGCCGCTGTCCGAGCGCGCTGAACAGCCGCCGCGTCCTGATCCCCCGTGTGAAGCGGATGAGCACCGAGTCCGAGTCGAACTCCCAGACGGCATGATTTCCGGCCAGTACGTCACCCATGCGGGCCATCGTAAGGTGCACCGGCCCCGGCCGTCTGCCTCGCTGCGGAGACCGTCTTCCCGTCGATTCTCCGGCCTCCGGCCGCGTCAGCCCTCATCTGTCCCGGAAATGCCGTCGCGGCACGAGTCGTCCCCGGGGAGGCACACCACGGAACCGTACGTACCGGTTCCGACCCTGGCCAGGTTCTGCACCGCCTCCGTGCCTGGCGCGAAATAGCCGGTGTGGCTGCCCGCCCCGGCCGCCGACAGCCGACGGGCGCCGAAGTCGCCGGACATCGGGTCGGCGCCGTGGCCCACCCCGCCGACCTCCAGGTGTGGCACGTCGGCGATCCAGTCGCCTGGATCCCGCATCGCCCAGACCCGGGCCGCCGTGTGCAGTCCGGTGACGTTCTCCGCCCGGGTGCCCGGGCTGCCCGCCACCACGATGTCCGTCACCCGGGCCGGCAGCTTGGCCGCCGCCACCCCGCACACCACGGAGCCGTAGCTGTGGCAGATCAGGGCCGTGCCGGCGCGGGCCGGCAGCGCCGAGGTGAACGCCTCCAGCCGTGCCGCCCCCTCCACGGCCAGCCGTCCGGTGGCCGCGTCCACGCCCATGCCCGCCGGGGTGGTGTAGTCAGCCCAGGCGACCACCGCGGTCGGCAGGGCCGGAGCCGCGGCGCGCTCGGCGGCGTACAGGGACTGGGCCATGCCCACCGGCGCGGACCAGCGGCGCGCGGTCCGCTCGAAGGTGCGCAGGTCGGTGTCGACGCCGGGCACGATCACCGAGATGCGGCGCGCGTGGTCCAGGTCGCCGAAGACCTCGGCGGCCAGGCCGCCGCCGGTCGGGTCGAAGGCGAGGATCTGCCGGTCGCCGGCCAGCATCGAGGCGAAGCGGTGGCCTCGCCGTCCGGCGTCCGTCCGGGCCGCCGGGGTGAGCCGGACGTCCTTGGCGCGGTGCTCCTCGACGTCCTGGGCCTGGGCGAGTGCGACCCGGTTGGCCCGGTAGCGCAGCGCCGCCGGGACGCCGTTGAGGTTGCCGACCACCAGCGGGTGCGTGTCGGCGAGCCGGGCCCGCTCGCCGGCGTCGAGGTTCGCGAAGAACCGGGCGACCGTCCGTACGGGTGCGTCGGCGGGCGGCACCGGATGCCCGCCCGCCTGGGCCCCGGCCCACGCGGCGAGGGCGGCGGTGCGCGGCGCGACGTCCGTGCCGGGCCGGTGCACCGCGGTCCAGCCGGTGATCGCCAGCATGACGAACACCACCGCGAGCGCCAGCAGGGCGCGCAGGGTGGTGGGGGATGCGGGGAGCGGGGAGGCGGGGCCGGGCACGTTCACTGGACAACAGGTTAGGAGACGATTTCCGGCCGCGGTGCGTCAGGTGGCGGGCGTCACGTTTACGAAGTCGCCCCGGACGGTGGGTTGACGGCGGCCGGCGCGGGGGCGGGCACGCCCCGCCAATCGGCCGCCAGGGCCCGGGTGATCTGGTCCAGGTGCTCCTCGGTCATCCGCCGGATCGCGGCCACGCTGGTGTCCTCGCCCCGCCCCCACAGCCGGCCCGTGACCCGGGTCACACCGGAGAAGGCGGCCACCGCCACCCGGGGCCGAGGGTCCGCGTCCACGTCCAGGCCCTCGCGGCGGGCCACCATGCGGGCGACCCGCTCCTCCAGCTCGGCGGAACGGCGCAGGTGCACCGCGAGCAGGGCGGGAGTGGACTCGATCATCCGGTACGCGCGGATGTACAGGTCCACCGGGACCACGTCGGACAGGGCGTCCTCGATCGTGTCCCAGGTGCGGAGGACCGCGTTCCGCAGGGCTTCCAGCGGCCCCTCGAAGGCCGGCCGGGCCGCCAGCGCCGCGACGAAGTGGGACTCCGCCAGGTCCTGGACCGCGAACGCGGCCTCCTCCTTGTTGGCGAAGTACCGGAAGAAGGTCCGCTGCGACACGTCGACCGCGCCGGCGATCTCGTCGACGGTGGTCTGCTCGTAGCCCTGCGAGGTGAAGAGCAGGAGGGCGGCGCGGAGGAGGGCGTCGCGGGTGCGCTGCTTCTTGCGTTCGCGCAGTCCGGCCGGCGCCGCCGGCACCGGCCGCTGGTCGGTCATCACCGCATGGTCCTCTCCGCCGCCCGGCGAGGCCGGGACACCTGACGCCGAGTGAGCGGTCAGGCTATCGGTGCCGGACCCGGGTGCGGCGGTCCGGCTGCGCCGTTCGAGGCGGTGCCGCGGGGGTGCCGGACCGGGGGTCGTCCTGGCGGGCATGACACGTTCGGGTGGGACCCCCTGCGGGCGAACGGGGCGGCGGGACGGGCCCCGTACCTGGTCGGAGGGGTCAATTCCGGGGCCCTGGACGCTCTCTGGCGGGCCGTCCGGTGCGGGGTCCCCTATCCGGGTGGTCCGCTCCCGGGCCCCTTCCGCGACCATGTCGCCGCAGGTCAGCGTGGGGGTGCGGCGATCCGTACGGGCTCCTCGGCCGACCCGGCCACCCGTACGGGCGGTTCGCCGCGCAAGGAGTTGATCGCCATGCGTACGTCTTTCCTCGCGGGCCGGGTTACGACGGCGGCTGCCCTCGTGGCGGCCGCGGTGCTGCTGGGCGGTGCGGCGCTGCTGCCGGCGGCGGCGGCCGGGGCTGACGCGGCCGGGGCCGACGCAGCCCGGGCCGCGGCTCCGGGGGCCATGGCGCCCCGGGGCACGGCTCCGCCGCCGCTCGGGCCCTGCGGGCCGGGCCAGCTCTGCCTGTGGCCCAAGCCGGAGTTCCAGGGCAAGCGGCAGGTCCACGAGCTGCACCGGCTCGACGTGGACAGCTGCGTCCCGCTGCCGGCGGCAGGTCCGCCGGCCCAGGCACTGGCCAACCGCACCGGGCGGCCGGTGACCACGTACCAGTCGGCCGAGTGCGCCGAGACGGGCGAGTTCCAGACCTACCCCGGGGACGGGGTGTGGCTGCCGAGGTCGCCGTACCAGGTCCGCGCGTTCAAGGTCTGGGAGAACTGACCCCGCCGGGGGCGGGGCGGGGGTCCATTTCCCCACCCCGCCCCTTCCCGAAACTGTGGCCTGCGGCCCCAGCCCCCGCCCCGGACCGGGGCGGCCCGGTCGCTCCCCGGCCTGCGGCCCGCCCCTGGCCGTTCGCGCAGTTCCCCGCGCCCCTGACGGGGCACTCCACTGCCCCTGCCCCACCACCGCCGTGTGGGCTCGACGGCGGTACCCCCCCGCCTGCCCACACCTCGGCGGAGCCGGCGTCCCGGCCCCGGGCGGGGCAGAGCCCGGCAGAACGCCTGCCCGCACCTCAGTGGAGCGGCGCCCCCACACCCTCGGCGGGCGCCGGTCCGGCGGGGAGCGGCGCCGGCGGAGTCGGCAGGGTCGGCGCAGCCGCCGCAGGCGAAAGGCGGGCCACCTCCGCCCGGAGGGCGCGGAGCTCCGACTGGAGCTCCGTGAGGAGGGCCAGCTGCGCCCGCTCCACCGCGTCGTCCCGCTCGAAGCGGGAGATGAACCACGCCGCGATGTTCGCCGTCACCACACCCAGCAGGGCGATCCCGGACAGCATCAGTCCCACCGCGAGCACCCGCCCCAGCCCGGTGGTCGGGGAGTGGTCGCCGTACCCGACGGTGGTCATGGTGGTGAAGGACCACCACACCGCGTCGCCCAGCGTCTTGATGTTGCCGTGCGGCGCGTCCCGCTCCACGCTCAGCACCGCCAGCGAGCCGAACATCATCAGCCCGACCACGGCCCCCGCCACGTACGTGGTGAGCCGGATCTGCGGTGCCATCCGCGCCCGCCGCCCGACCAGCATCAGGGTGGCGACCAGCCGCAGCAGCCGCAGCGGCTGCACCAGCGGCAGCAGCACAGCCGCCAGGTCCAGCCAGTGGGTGCGGACGAACAGCCGCCGGTCGTGCGCCAGCCCCAGCCGGACCAGGTAGTCCGCGGCGAAGACCGCCCAGACCCCCCACTCGGCGTACATGCAGCCCCGCAGCACCGCCGGATCGGCGTCGGGGACCACGATCGGCACCGTGTAGGCGACGGCGAAGAGCACCGCCAGGGCCAGCAAGGGGTTCTGCGTGCGCCGCTCCCAGCGGACCTGCGCGGGCTGTTCCTTCATGCCCGGCATCGTAAGGAAGGTACGAAACGGACGCAGCCCCGGCCGGAGCCGGAGCCGCGTCATCGGATGGTCCGCCCCGCGCACGCGGACGCACGCTCCGGTGCGTCCGGGTCCGTCCGCGTGCGTCCGCGCGAGGGGCTGCCAGGCCGTGCCTAGGCGTCGCCGCCCGCCGCGCCCGGGTCCGCCGCCGAGACGTCCAGCAGCTGGTAGCGGTCGATCGCCTGCTTGAGCACCGAGCGGTCGATCTGCCCGGTCTTCGCCAGCTCGGTGAGCACCGCCAGCACCACCGACTGCGCGTCGATGTGGAAGAACCGCCGCGCCGCGCCCCGGGTGTCGGCGAAGCCGAAGCCGTCCGCACCCAGCGAGGTGTACGCGCCCGGAACCCAGCGGGAGATCTGGTCCGGCACGCTGCGCATCCAGTCCGACACCGCCACGAACGGCCCGTCGGAGCCGGACAGCTTGCGCGTCACGTACGGCACGCGCTGCTCCTCCTCCGGGTGGAGCAGGTTGTGCTCCTCCACGGCCACGGCCTCGCGCCGCAGCTCGTTCCAGGAGGTCGCCGACCAGACGTCCGCCCGGACGTTCCACTCCGTCGCCAGCAGCCGCTGGGCCTCCAGCGCCCACGGCACGGCCACGCCCGAGGCGAGGATCTGTGCCGGGACGGCGCCCGAGGTGCCCGCCGCGATCCGGTGGATGCCCTTGAGGATGCCCTCGACGTCCACGTCGGCCGGCTCGGCCGGGTGCTGGATCGGCTCGTTGTAGACCGTCAGGTAGTAGAAGACGTCCTCCGCCTCCGGTCCGTACATCCGCCGCAGGCCGTCCTGGACGATGTGTGCGATCTCGTAGCCGTAGGCCGGGTCGTACGCGATGCAGCCCGGGTTGGTCGAGGCCAGCAGCTGGGAGTGGCCGTCCGCGTGCTGCAGGCCCTCACCCGTCAGGGTGGTCCGGCCGGCCGTCGCGCCGAGCACGAAACCGCGCGCCAGCTGGTCGGCCATCTGCCAGAACTGGTCACCCGTCCGCTGGAAACCGAACATCGAGTAGAAGACGTAGACCGGGATCAGCGGCTCGCCGTGCGTGGCGTAGGCCGAGCCCGCCGCGATCAGCGAGGCCGTGCAGCCCGCCTCCGAGATGCCGTCGTGCAGCATCTGGCCGGTCGGCGACTCCTTGTAGGCGAGCAGCAGGTCGCGGTCCACCGCCTCGTACTGCTGGCCCAGCGGGTTGTAGATCTTGGCGCTCGGGAAGAACGCGTCCATGCCGAAGGTGCGGTACTCGTCCGGCGCGATCAGCACGAACCGCCGGCCGATCTCCTTGTCCCGCATCAGGTCCTTCAGGATGCGGACGAAGGCCATGGTCGTCGCGATCGACTGGTGGCCGGAGCCCTTCCTGGCCGCCGCGTAGGTCTTGTCCTCCGGCAGCGGCAGCGGCTTGGCGCGCACCACGCGGGTCGGTACGTAGCCGCCCAGCGCGCTGCGCCGGTCGTGCATGTACTGGATCTCCTCGGAGTCCGGGCCCGGGTGGTAGTACGGCGGCAGGCCGCTCTCCAGCTGCGAGTCCGTGACCGGGATGTGCAGCCGGTCGCGGAAGCCCTTGAGGTCGTCGACCGTCAGCTTCTTCATCTGGTGGGTCGCGTTGCGGCCCTCGAAGTTCGGGCCGAGCGTCCACCCCTTGATCGTCTTCGCCAGGATGACGGTGGGCTGGCCCTTGTGCGCCTTGGCCGCCGCGTACGCCGCGTAGATCTTCTTGTGGTCGTGGCCGCCGCGCCCCAGGTGCAGGATCTGGTCGTCGGTCATGTTCTCGACCATGGCGCGCAGCCGCTGGTCGTCGCCGAAGAAGTGGTCC
Source organism: Streptomyces sp. NPDC089799 (assembly GCF_040684755.1). NCBI lineage: Bacteria > Bacillati > Actinomycetota > Actinomycetes > Kitasatosporales > Streptomycetaceae > Streptomyces > Streptomyces sp. NPDC089799. The sequence goes on from NZ_JBFBGR010000009.1 coordinate 220,084, forward strand.
CGGATGTACGCGCCGGTCTCCGTCGCGTAGGTCTGGAACTGGCCGTCCGGCGTGGTGTTCATCCGGTTGACCAGGATGCCGTCCCGGTCCTGGGCCAGCAGCGGGTCCCAGGAGCGGTCCCAGATCAGCTTGATCACGTTCCAGCCGGCACCCCGGAAGACCGACTCCAGCTCCTGGATGACCTTGCCGTTGCCGCGCACCGGGCCGTCGAGCCGCTGCAGGTTGCAGTTGACCACGAAGGTCAGGTTGTCCAGGCCCTCGCGGGCGGCGAGGGTCAGCTGGCCCAGCGACTCCGGCTCGTCCATCTCGCCGTCGCCGAGGTACGCCCAAACGTGTGACTTGGAGGTGTCCGCGATGCCGCGCGCCTCCATGTACCGGTTCATCCGGGCCTGGTAGATCGCGCCGATCGGGCCGAGGCCCATCGAGACGGTCGGGAACTCCCAGAAGTCCGGCATCAGCCGCGGGTGCGGGTAGCTGGACAGGCCGTACGGGGCCTTGGACTTCTCCTGCCGGAAGGCGTCGAGCTGCTGCTCGGAGAGCCGGTCCAGCAGGTAGGCGCGGGCGTAGACGCCGGGTGAGGCGTGGCCCTGGAAGAAGATCTGGTCGCCGCCGTCGCCCTCGTCCTTGCCGCGGAAGAAGTGGTTGAAGCCCACGTCGTAGAGGGAGGCCGAGGAGGCGAAGGTGGCGATGTGGCCGCCGACGCCGATGCCGGGGCGCTGCGCCCGCGAGACCATCACCGCGGCGTTCCACCGGGTGGCGTTCAGGACCTTGCGCTCGATCTCCTCGTTGCCGGGGAAGAAGGGCTCGTCCTTGGTCGCGATCGTGTTGACGTAGTCCGTGCTGCGCATCTCGGGCACGGCCACGCGCTTCTCGCGGGCCCGCTCGATCAGCCGCAGCATCAGGTAGCGGGCCCGCTCACGCCCGCGCTCGTCGACGGCTGCGTCCAGGGAGTCGAGCCACTCCCGGGTCTCCTCCGGATCGAAGTCCGGGACCTGGCTCGGCAGGCCGCCAATGATGATCGGGTTGCGATCGGATGCGGAAGCCACGCTGTTCCTTCGCTGTCGGGGGAGGATCGTGTCATGGGTCACACCGCCTCCCATCGTGTACCGCAGGACCTTAATCGTCACCTTTACCGCCAGGTAACCCGCGGAACTTCGGGCGATTGCCTCCCGGCCCGGCCCCGGGAGCGTCCGGAGTGGGGGCGCGGGCGGGAGCGCGGGCCGGGCGGTGAGGCTCCGGACCCGACCCGGGACGGAACGCCTGTACCGGGATGTTCCGCCCACCCCGTTCGCCACGTCCGAAAGGCCGTTCGTCCCTCAAACAGGTAGGAAGGTCCCCATCCGATGCCGAATGAGCTGCAATGGTGTGGGATGGGTAATCCAAGAGCGTCGAGACGGCCGCAATCGTCACCGTTTCGGCGGTCTCGCCCACCGGGTACTTGCGCGATCCGCCGCTCCCGTGTGGACTACGCCCAATGCTGCGCGTCCGCGCGCAGCCGAAGACATACCCCGAACATGAGCAGGAGGCACCCCGTGAGCGCGACCGCGGACCACGCGGAGACCAACCTGGCCGCCCGGCTGGGTTTCCAGTCCGACCAGGTGGTCCAGGAGATCGGCTTCGACGACGACGCCGATCAGGAATTCCGCGAGGCCATTGAGGAGCAGATCGGCAGCGATCTCGTCGATGAGGACTACGACGACGTTGCCGACGCCGTGCTCCTCTGGTTCCGGGACGAAGACGGCGATCTGACGGACGCGCTGGTCGACGCCACCGAGTTCGTCGAAGACAACGCGGTGATCCTGCTCATGACGCCGAAAACCGGCCGTGACGGTCACGTGCTCCCCAGCGACGTCAACGAGGCCGCCACCACCGCGGGCCTCTCGACGAGCAAGCCGGTGAGCGTGGGCAAGGACTGGACCGCCAACAAGCTGGTGACCCCCAAGGCCGCCAAGGCCGCCAAGACCGGCAAGCGCTGAGCCGCGTTCCGCACCCGAGCGGACGGAAACCCCGCCGACCCCGGTCGGCGGGGTTTCTGCCTTCCCCGCGCCCCCTCGATAGGCTGGGGCCATCCGAACGGCCCAATGGAGGGATGCGAGAGATGGCGATCGAGGTCGGCAACAAGGCTCCGGACTTCGAGCTCAAGGACAACCACGGCGCGACCGTCCGGCTGTCCGACTTCCGCGGTGAGAAGAGCGTCGTCCTGCTCTTCTACCCCTTCGCCTTCACCGGCGTGTGCACCGGCGAGCTCTGCGAGCTCCGCGACCAGCTGCCCCGCTTCCAGAACGACGACGTCCAGCTGCTCGCCGTCTCCAACGACTCGGTGCCCACCCTGCGCGTGTTCGCCGAGCAGGAGGGCCTGGAGTACCCGCTGCTGTCGGACTTCTGGCCGCACGGCGAGACCTCCCGCGCGTACGGCGTCTTCGACGAGGACAAGGGCTGCGCCGTGCGCGGCACCTTCATCATCGACAAGGACGGCATCGTGCGCTGGACCGTCGTCAACGGCCTGCCCGACGCCCGCGACCTGAACGAGTACGTCAAGGCGCTCGACAGCCTCTGAGCCGCCCGGGCGGGGTCACGGCCGGGGCGGTACCGGCCTAAAGGTGTCTCCGGGCGGGAACCCGTCACTAGGATCGGACCGTTGACCCGGTAGCAACCGCACGACGGGGCCCCGCCCCAGACAAGTAACCAATGGAGGATCCGTGGGAGTCAGCCTCAGCAAGGGCGGCAACGTCTCGCTGACCAAGGCCGCCCCCAACCTGACGGCGGTCATCGTCGGTCTGGGCTGGGACGCTCGCACCACCACCGGCACCGAGTTCGACCTCGACGCCAGCGCCCTGCTCACCAACGACCAGGGCAAGGTCGCGATCGACGGCAACTTCGTCTTCTTCAACAACCTCAAGAGCCCCGACGGCTCCGTGGAGCACACCGGTGACAACCTCACCGGTGAGGGCGAGGGCGACGACGAGCAGATCAAGGTGAACCTCGTCGGCGTGCCCGCCGACGTGCACCGCATCGTCTTCCCGGTCTCGATCTACGACGCCGAGACCCGGCAGCAGAGCTTCGGCCAGGTGCGCAACGCGTTCATCCGCGTGGTGAACCAGGCGGACAACACGGAGCTGGCCCGCTACGACCTGAGCGAGGACGCCTCGACCGAGACCGCCATGGTCTTCGGCGAGCTCTACCGCAACGGCGCCGAGTGGAAGTTCCGTGCCATCGGCCAGGGGTACGCCTCGGGCCTGCGCGGCATCGCGCAGGACTTCGGCGTCAACGTCTGAGTCTCCTTCTGCCGGCCCGCCGGCAGTCCACCCGTCCGGCGCCGCGCACCCGTCCGTGTGCGGCGCCGGACGGTTTTGCCACCACCACGTGTTCCGGGGAGGACCACACATGGGCGTCACGCTCGCCAAGGGAGGCAATGTCTCCCTCTCCAAGGCCGCACCGAATCTGACCCGGATCCTGGTCGGCCTCGGCTGGGACGCGCGCTCCACCACGGGGGCCGACTTCGACCTCGACGCCAGTGCGCTGCTGTGCAACGGCGGCCGGGTGCTGGGGGACCAGTACTTCGTCTTCTACAACAACCTCAAGAGCCCCGAGGGCTCCGTCGAACACACGGGTGACAACCTCACCGGTGAGGGCGAGGGCGACGACGAGTCGATCATCATCGACCTGGCCCAGGTGCCGGCCGAGGTGGACAAGATCGTCTTCCCGGTCTCGATCCACGATGCGGACGCCCGCCGGCAGACCTTCGGCCAGGTCACCAACGCCTTCATCCGCGTGGTCAACCAGGCGGACGGCCAGGAACTGGCCCGCTACGACCTGTCCGAGGACGCCTCCAGCGAAACCGCGATGATCTTCGGCGAGGTGTACCGCTACGGGGGCGAATGGAAGTTCCGGGCCGTGGGGCAGGGGTACGCGTCGGGCCTGCGGGGCATCGCTCTAGACTTCGGGGTCAACGTTTCGTAAAGCCGTACAAGAGCATGGGGTGCCAGTGGTTCTGAAAACCTTCGGCTGGTCGTTCGCCATCACGGCGCTCGGCCTTGCCTTCGCCGCTTGGCAGTGGGGGTGGGAGGCGTTCGGGATCGTGCTGATCCTGTCGGTCCTCGAAATCTCGCTGTCCTTCGACAATGCCGTCGTAAATGCCGGAATCCTGAAGAAGATGAATGCCTTCTGGCAAAAGATCTTCCTCACGATCGGTGTTCTCATCGCGGTCTTCGGCATGCGACTGGTCTTCCCCGTTGCCATCGTCGCGATCAGCGCCAAGGTCGGACCGATCGAGGCCGTCAACCTCGCCCTGGACGAGCCCGCGAAGTACGAGGCGCTGGTCACCGACGCCCACCCCGCGATCGCCGCGTTCGGTGGCATGTTCCTCCTGATGATCTTCCTGGACTTCATCTTCGAGGACCGTGACATCAAGTGGCTGCACTGGCTGGAGCGGCCGCTGGCCAAGCTCGGCAAGGTCGACATGCTGTCGGTCTGCATCGCGCTGATCGCCCTGCTCGTCACCGCGATGACCTTCGCGACCGAGGCCCACACCAGCACCGGCCACGCGGACAAGTCCGCCACCGTGCTGCTCGCCGGCGTCGCCGGCCTGATCACCTACCTGATCGTGGGCGGCCTCTCCTCCTACTTCGAGGACAAGCTCGAAGAGGAAGAGGAGCGCGAGCACGAGGAGGAGGAGAAGGCCAAGGCCGAGGGCAAGCAGGTCTCGGCGGTCGGCCTGGCCGGCAAGGCCGCGTTCTTCCTCTTCCTCTACCTGGAGGTGCTGGACGCCTCCTTCTCCTTCGACGGGGTCATCGGCGCCTTCGCGATCACCAACCACATCTTCTGGATGGCGCTCGGCCTCGGCATCGGCGCCATGTACGTCCGGTCGCTCACGGTCTACCTGGTCCGCGAGGGCACCCTGGACGACTACGTCTACCTGGAGCACGGCGCGCACTACGCGATCGGCGCGCTGGCCCTGATCCTGCTGGTCACCATCCAGCACGAGATCAGCGAGGTCATCACCGGCCTCATCGGGGTGGTGCTCATCGCCGCGTCCTTCTGGTCCTCGGTCCGCCGCAACAAGCGGATGGAGCTGGAGGAGGCCGCCACCGCCAAGGCGTGACGCCCCCGTGCGCCCCCGCGCGCAGCCGGGACATGACGCAAAGGCGTGCGGCCGAGGCATGAGCCGGCCGCGTATGCGGAAACATTGACAGGGGGTGGCCGTCCGGCCACCCCCTGTCGGTGTTCCCGGCACCGGGTCACTCCGGTGGCGGTTCGGACGTGGGGGGAAGGACATGGGGTTCTTCGACGGGCTCAGGGGAGGCCGGGCGGCCCAGTTCCAGTCGGGCGCCGCCTCGTCGAACGCGATCGAGCTGACGCGTCGGCACCCGGCGGTCTCGCTGACCAAGCAGGGCGCCGTCACGGGGAACCTGCGGGTCAACCTGTCCTGGCGGATGCGGAGCTCGGACATAGGCGGCCGGTCGGGGCAGAGCGGCCAGCTGTTCCGCCATCCGTTCAAGCTGTTCAAGCCCGAGGTGGTGCAGGCGCACACCCAGGGCATGGTCAACGTCGACCTCGACATGGGCTGCCTGTACGAGCTGGCGGACGGCACCCGGGGAGTGGTCCAGCCGCTGGGCAACCTCCTCGGCGACCTCAACGACCCGCCGTACGTGAAGCTCAGCGGCGACGACCGCTTCGGGTCCCCTTCGGGGGAGACCCTCTACGTCAACCTGGACCACGCCGAGGAGATCAAACGGCTGCTGGTCTTCGTCTACATCTACGACCAGACCCCGGCTTTTGACCGGACCCACGCCGTGGTCACCCTCTACCCGATCAGCGGACCGCGCATCGAGATCGCCCTCGACGAACGGCACCCCGAGGCCCGCTCCTGCGCGGTGGTCTCCCTGGAGAACACCGGCGGCGAACTGGTCGTCCGCCGCGAGGTGCGCTTCGTCTACGGCTTCCAGGCCGAGCTGGACCGGCTGTACGGCTGGGGGCTCCAGTGGGGGCGGGGCTACAAGAGCAGCGCCCGCTAGCGCGGGCCCTAGCGCCGGGCGAACTGCGGCCCCTGCAGCGGCAGCCGGAAGGACGGGTCCCCGCCCGGTCCCGGCACCGGGGCGGGGGACACCGGCTGCGGGTACCCGTAGGCGGGCTGCACGGCCGGCGGGGCCTGCGTGGGCGGCGCCGACGGGACCGGCGGCGCCGCCGGCACCGGGTGGGGCGGGGTCGGCGGCCGCATGGCGGTGGTGGCCTCGGGGTCGCCGGCCGGGGCCCCGTCGGGGGCGTCGGCGTCGGGGTTCTCGTCCACCGAGATGCCGTGGTCGGTGGCCAGCCCCACCAGCCCGTTGGAGTAGCCCTCGCCGAGCGCCCGGAACTTCCAGCCCTCGCCCCGGCGGTACAGCTCCCCGCAGATCAGAGCCGTCTCGGCCCCGGTCTCCGGCCGCACGTCGAAGTGCGCCAGGGGGTCCGTGCCGCCCGCGCCGGTGGCGTCGTAGAGCAGGATCCGCAGGTCGTGGACCCGCTCGAAGGGCACGTCCTCGGCGGAGGCGACCACCAGGATCCGGTCCACCGCTGCGGTGACCGAGCCGAGGTCGGCCTGCACCGCGTCGGTGACGCTGTCCCCGATCAGCTTCTTGCCGAGCCGCCAGACCGCCCCCGAGGGGTGCCGCGGCTGGTTGTAGAAGACGAAGTCCTCGTCCGAACGCACCCGCCCGTCCGGGCCCACGAGCAGCGCCGAAGCGTCCACGTCCGGAACCTCGGGGCCAGTGGTCCAGCGCAGCACCGCCCGGACCGCCGCGGCGGTGACCGGAATGTTGGAGCCCTTCTGCATCGCGTGCGTCATGCCGGTCATCCTGCCCTCCCGGGCCGGACCGGGACAATGCGGCCCCCCGGTGCGGGCCGGACCGATCCCCGCCCGACCCTTGTCGGGAGCCCCGCAGCCCGTGCATGGTGCAAGGGGATCCGCGTGCGCGGGTCGCGGGAACGGGTCGCGGGAACGGGCCGCACGATCGGGTCACAAGACCGGGTCACAAGACCGGGTCACAAGATCGGGTCACAAGACCGGGTCACAAGATCGGGCAGATCGGCCGCCACCGTTCACGACCGGCCGCTACCGCCCAGTCTTCAGGACGGTTACCTGGATTTCATGTGCGCGAGGAACTCGGCATCGCATTCGTACGTACTATTACCGGCCACGCCAGTTGGGCCGCCGAGGCAGTACGGGGGAAGCACATGCGTCATTTCGGGCACATATCGCCCGCGACCCGTGAGGGTCTCTTCCACCGGGAACCGGCCGAATTCACCGCCGCTTCCCCCGCCCGCATTCTTGCCGCGGCCCTGGGTGCCACCCTCTACAGCCCCGCCGTCCGGCCGCACCTGGCTTCCGACATCCGCAAGCAGGCGGCCCGCGGTGTCGTGTCCATGGTGCTGTGCCTGGAGGACTCCATCAGCGATGCCGAGGTCACGGCGGGTGAGGAGAACCTCGTCCGGCAGTTCGCCGAGCTCGAAGCGCAGGCCCGCGAGGGCGGTGCAGCCGAGCTGCCGCTGCTGTTCGTCCGGGTCCGCACACCGGAGCAGATACCGGACCTGGTGGCCCGGCTCGGCACCTCCGTCCGATGGTTGGCCGGATTTGTACTTCCGAAATTCACCGAGGGCAGTGGCACGGCCTTCCTGGAGGCCGTCGCCGCCGCCGAGGAGGCGAGCGGCCGGCGCCTCTACGCCATGCCCGTCCTGGAATCCCCCGAGCTGCTCCACCTGGAGACCCGGGTCGAGGCCCTCGCCGGGATCTCCCGCACGGTCAACCTCCACCGCGACCGGGTCCTCGCCCTCCGGCTGGGCGTCACCGACTTCTGCTCCGCCTACGGACTGCGCCGTTCCCCCGACATGACCGCCTACGACGTCCAGATCGTCGCGGGCGTCATCGCGGACGTGGTGAACGTGCTGAGCCGGGCGGACGGCACCGGCTTCACCATCACCGGACCGGTCTGGGAGTACTTCCGCCACCAGGAGCGGATGTTCAAGCCCCAGCTGCGCCGGAGCCCGTTCCTGGACGGCCAGGCCGAGGACCTCCGCACCACCCTGATCGAGCACGACCTGGACGGCCTGCTGCGCGAGATCGAGCTCGACCGCGCCAACGGACTCCTCGGCAAGACCTGCATCCACCCGGCGCACACGGCCCCGGTGCACGCCCTGTCGGTGGTCTCGCACGAGGAGTTCAGCGACGCCCAGGACATCCTGAGCCCGGAGCGGGGCGGCGGCGGAGTGATGCGGTCCGCCTACACGAACAAGATGAACGAGGTGAAGCCCCACCGGGCCTGGGCCGAGCGCACCATGCTGCGCGCCGAGGTGTTCGGGGTGGCCAGGGAGGAGGTCGGCTTCGTCGACCTCCTGACGGCGGGACTGCAGGTCTGATGGGATCGACGGAAGGCAAGACGATCGACACGGTGGGATCGGGCGCGGTGCCGCGAGCCGGCACGGCGGTGGTACCGGGCGTGCCGGAGGTGTGGTCCGGGACGTGGGTCGCGGACCGGCTGGGGGTGCGCCTGGACGGCGCCGGGGACCTGCCGGGGCTGCTCGGGCTCGCCCTGCGCCGCAACCCCAAGCGGGCCCACCTGCTCGTCTCCCGGGTGCTCGGCAAGCACGTGCCGCAGTCCCCGGCCGTGGTGTACGGCGCCGGGCACGGGCTCGGCGAGCGGGTCCGGGAGCTGCTGGGCGAGCAGGCGGCCTCCGCCGTGGTCCTCGGCTACGCGGAGACCGCGACCGGCCTGGGCCACTGCGTGGCCGACGGCCTGGGCGCCGCGCCCTACCTGCACTCCACCCGCCGTCCGGTCGCCGGGCTGACCCCGGCCGGCGGCTTCGAGGAGTCCCACTCGCACGCCACCTCCCACCTGCTGCTGCCCGAGGACCCGGCGCAGCTGGCGGGCACCGGCCCGCTGGTGCTGGTCGACGACGAGTTCTCCACCGGCAACACGGTCCTCAACACCATCCGCGACCTGCACGCCCGCCATCCGCGCACCCACTACGTGGTGGTCGCCCTGGTCGACATGCGTTCCGCGGCCGACCGTGACCGGCTGGCCGCCTTCGCGGCGGAGCTGGGCGCCCGGATCGACCTGGTCGCGCTGGCTTCCGGGACGGTCGCCCTGCCGCCGGACGTGCTGGCGAAGGGGCAGGCCCTGGTGGCCGAGCACGAGGCGGGTGCCGGTGCGGGCTCCGGTACGGGTGCCGGGGCCGGTGCCGGCGCGGGGTCGGAGCCGGCCGCCGGGGTCGGGCGCATCGTCCTGGACTGGCCCGGCGGGGTCCCCGACGGGGGGCGCCACGGCTTCACGCCCCTCCACCGGACGCGGCTGGAACGAGCGGTCCCCCGCCTCGGCGCGCAGCTCGCCTCGGCGCTCGGGGCGCGGCCCGGGAGGGTTCTCGTACTCGGCAACGAAGAGCTGATGTACACCCCGCTGCGGCTCGCGAAGGCCCTGGAGGACACCGGCGCGGCCGCCGAGGTCCGGTTCTCGACCACGACCCGCTCGCCGGTGCTCGCCGTGGACGACCCCGGCTACGCCATACGCACCCGGCTGGTGTTCCCCGCCCACGACGACCCGGCGGACGGCCCGGGCGACCGCTACGCCTACAACGTGGCGGGCGCCGGCTTCGACGCCGTGGTCGCCGTCGTCGACTCGGCCGGGGACACCCCCGCCCTGCACGCGCCGGACGGGCTGCTGGACCGGCTGCGCGGGCACGCCGGGCGGGTACTGCTCGCGGTGGTGCCGTCGTACGTCCCCGCAGGCGCGGCCGACACCGACTCCGCCGACGCCGCCTCCGCCGACGCCGTCCCCGCCGACACAGCCGCCGCCGGCACGGACACCGATCCCGCCGACGCCGCCCCCGGCGACACCGACACGGTGCGCACCGACCCCGTCGTCCCCGACCGGCAGGAGCCGATCATGCTGTCCGAGCCCCTCCGCGGGCCCGCGTTCTCCTCCTACGCCCCCGAGGACGTCGGCTGGCTCCTGCAGGACCTCTCGGACGTCCATCTGGAGGCCCCCACCGAGGAACGCGAGGAGGCCATCCAGGCGGGCGGCGCCCACTACGCCGAATCCCTGCCGGTGGAGTACCAGCCGAGCCCGCACTACCAGGAGCTCTACCACTCGGCGCTCCGCGCCTCCGCGACCCGGATCGCCCGCGCCGTCGGCACCGTCACCGAAACGGTGCTGGCCGAGCGGTCCCCGTCCCCGGTACTGGTCTCGCTGGCCCGGGCCGGCACCCCCGTCGGCGTGCTGATGCGCCGCTGGGCCCGCCACCGGCACGGCCTGGACCTGCCGCACTACGCCGTCTCGATCGTGCGCGGCCGCGGCATCGACGCCAACGCCCTGCGCTGGCTGGCCGACCGCCACGACCCGGCCGACATCGTCTTCGTCGACGGCTGGACCGGCAAGGGCGCCATCACCCGCGAGCTGCGGGCCGCGCTCGAAGCCCACCGGGAACGGGAGGGCGGCCCCGGCTTCGACCCCGAGATCGTGGTGCTCGCCGACCCCGGCGGCTGCGTCGCCACGTACGGCACCCGGGAGGACTTCCTCATTCCCTCGGCCTGCCTCAACTCCACCGTCTCCGGCCTGGTCTCGCGGACCGTGCTGCGCGCCGACCTGGTCGGGCCGGGTGACTTCCACGGCGCCAAGTTCTACCGGGAGCTGGCCGGGGCCGACGTCTCGACCGCCTTCGTCGACACCGTGGCGGCCCGCTTCGACGAGGTCTCCGACGCCGTCGACGCCGAGGTCAAGGAGCTCCTCGCCACCGACCGCACCCCGACCTGGGAGGGCTGGGCGGCGGTCGAGCGGATCAGCGAGGAGTACGGCATCCACGACGTGAACCTGGTCAAGCCGGGTGTCGGGGAGACCACCCGGGTGCTGCTGCGCCGGGTGCCGTGGAAGATCCTGGCCCGCCGGGGCGCCGGGCCCGACCTGGACCACGTACGGCTGCTGGCCGAGCAGCGCGGGGTGCCGGTCGAGGAGGTCGACGGCCTGCCGTACACCTGTGTCGGACTCATCCATCCCCGCTTCACGAGAGGCGCCACGGGCGCCGACGGAAAGGCTGTGGTCAACCGGTGACCGTCCTGATAGCGAGCGATCTCGACCGGACGCTGATCTACTCCTCGGCGGCCCTCGGGCTGACGATGCCGGACCCGGAGGCGCCGCGGCTGCTGTGCGTGGAGATCCACGAGGGCAAGCCGCTGTCCTTCATGACGGAGACGGCGGCGGCCCTGCTGGCGGAGCTGGCGGGCCGGGACGACGTCGTGTTCGTCCCGACCACCACCCGGACGCGCAAGCAGTACCAGCGCATCCGCTTCCCCGGACCGCCCGCGCCGTACGCGATCTGCGCGAACGGCGGGCAGCTGCTGGTCGACGGCGTTTCCGACCGGGACTGGCGGCGGACGGTCGCCGGGCGCCTGGCGCGGGAGTGCGCCCCGCTGGAGGAGGTGCACGACCGCCTGGTCGGCACGGCCGACCCGGCGTGGCTGCGCAAGGCCCGGGTGGCGGAGGACCTCTTCGTCTACCTGGTGGTGGAGCGGGCGCTGGTGCCGGACGAGTGGCTGAAGGCGCTCACCGAGTGGGCGGAGGCGCGCGGCTGGACCGTGTCCCTCCAGGGCCGCAAGATCTACGCCGTCCCGCGCCCGCTGACCAAGAGCGCGGCGATGCGGGAGGTGGCCCGGCGCACGGGTGCCACGCACACCCTGGCCGCGGGGGACTCGCTGCTGGACGCGGACCTGCTGCTGGCGGCGGACCGGGCCTGGCGGCCAGGCCACGGCGAACTGGCCGACGCCGGATGGCGGGCTCCGGGCGTGACCGCGCTGACGGCGGCCGGGGTGCTGGCGGGCGAGGAGATCGTCCGGGCGTTCGGGCGGGCGTCGGCGGAGGCCGGCCGATAGGACGGTGGCAGCGGGGGCGGGCCCGGTGGGACGGCGGCAGCGGGACGGGGGCGGGGGCGGCGCCGGGACTGGCGGAAGTCGGGGCGACGGCGGCGGGATGCTGCGAAACTGTGATCATGACCAAGGGCAACACCACCAAAATCACGGATGAGTTGTACGCCTACATGCTCGCGCAGAACCCGCCGCTGACCGCGGTGCAGCACGGGCTGATCGAGAAGACCTGGGAGAAGTTCCCGGACGCCGCCGGCATGCAGTCGGCGGAGGAGCAGGGGCCGCTGCTGGCGTTCCTGGTCGGGCTGACCGGTGCCCGCCTCGTCGTCGAGGTGGGCACCTTCACCGGCTTCTCCGCCCTCTCCATGGCACAGGCCCTGCCGGCCGACGGCAAGATCATCGCCTGCGACGTCTCCGAGGAGTGGACGGCGTACGGGCGCGAGGCCTGGGCGGAGGCCGGCGTCGCGGACCGCATCGACCTGCGGATCGCCCCGGCGCTGGACACCCTCCGCTCGCTCCCGGCGGAGCCGCACGTCGACATGGCGTACATCGACGCGGACAAGACGAGCCAGATCGACTACTGGGAGGAACTCGTCCCGCGGATGCGCCCGGGCGGTCTGATCGTCACCGACAACACCCTCTTCCACGGCGAGGTCGTGGACGAGTCGGCGCCCGGCACGCCGGCCGCCGTGCGCGCCTTCAACCAGCACGTCCGCCAGGACGAGCGGATGGAGAGCGTCCTGCTGGCCATCTCGGACGGCCTGACGCTCTCCCGCAAGCGCTAGGGGGCCGGGGGCGGGGGCAGAACCGGCTGCGGGGGTCGAACCGGGGCGCTAGCAGCAGCCCCCGCCGCCACAGCAGCCCCCGCCACCGCCCGCCGGGGCGGGGGCGGCGCTGGTGCCGCCGACGGCGACGGCGGACAGCAGCTTCACGGTGTCGGCGTGCCCGGCGGGGCAGTCGGCGGGATCACCCGACTCGGCCATCGGGCGGCTGAGCTCGAAGGTGTCGTCGCAGGTCCGGCAGCGGTATTCGTAGCGAGGCATGCAGGCATGCTAAACGCTCAGGAGCCGTGGGGGAGCTGCCTGCGCAGGTACTGCTCGTGCCCGCTCGACCGGGCCTGGAGCCGGGCCCGCGCCCGGTCCTCCCGCGCGGCCTCCTCGGGGTGCCGGGCGCGCCAGTACGGATTGTCGTGCGGCAGCGCACTGCCCACCCGCCCGTACATCCCGAACCACATGAGCATCACGCCCACGATGAAGCTGAACAGCACGTTCTGGATGTGGAACGCCAGGAAATTGAGCTCCGTATCCAGCAGGGCGAGGTTCACGAACCCGCTGGCGATGAACAGCAGCCCCAGCACGATGTTGAGGGTGGAGGCGAAGTTCCCGCCGATCACCATCCCCGTGAACAGCAGCAGCCCCACGCAGATCGACAGCACGCTGAGCGCACCGTTGGTGTTCAGCCCCAGCACCCGGTCCCCACCGGTGTCGAAGAACCCGATGTTGTCGGTGAGGCCCAGGATCCCGAAGGCGACCAGCAGGAGGCCGGTCAGCCCCGCCCCGACCCGGTAGACCTTGCTCAGCTTGTGGTCCACCGGCAGGTGCTCGTCGAGCCGTGCGGTCACCGGCATCCGCAGGTGCGGCTCGACGTGACTGGCAACCGGCATCCGCGCATGGGTTTCGGCGTGACTGGCCATACCCCCAGCCTGCGCCGCCGGGGCCACGGGGACAACCGGGTACGGGGGACAGGAGGGGATGGGCGAGGGACAGGGGACGGGATCAGCCGATTCCCCGCTGGGCGCGGATGTCGCCGACCACCCGCCCCACCCGACCCCGTACGTCCTCCAGCTCCTTCAGGAACTGCCAGTAATCGGGGTGCCGGCCGGTCAGGCCCGCCACCGCCCGGTCCAGCCGCGCCACCGCGTCGTCCAGCGGCCGGGCGTGCCGCGGGTCCGGCACCGTACGTCCGTCCATGGCGAGCCGCTGCGCGTCCCGGATCGCGAACCGGGTCCGCGAGACCTCGACCTCCGGGTCCCGGGCGACCGCCTCCAGCCGCTCCAGCCGGTCCTGGGCCTCCGACACCGCCCCGTCGACCGCGTCGAGCAGCGCCCGTACGGTCCCGAACAGTGCGGTGGCGTCCGCCCACCGCTGCTCCTCGCGCGCCTTGCCGGCCTCCCGCAGCCGCTCCTCCGCCTGCCCGACGTCCCGTGCCGCCTGCTCCGGAACCGGCTGCAGGTCCTGCCAGCAGGCCGCCGAGAACCGGCGGCGCAGCTCGCTCAGCACGGGGTCCACCCGCTCCGCCCGGTTCCGCAGCGCCTGCGCCCGCGTCCGCAGGCTGACCATCCGCCGGTCCATCTCGGCGGCCCGTTCCGGCAGCCGCTCGGCCTCGGCCCGGATGCCCTCGGCTTCCCGCAGGATCCGGTCGGCCCGCTGCAGGGTCTCCGGCACGCCGTGCTGCCCGGCCCCCTGCGTCAGCTTGGTCAGCTCCGGCCCGAGCGCCGCCAGCCGCGCCGCCAGATCGTCGGCCCGCATGCCCTGCACCCGTACGGCGTCCAGCGCGTCGCTCGCCGCCAGCAAGCCCGCCCGCGCCCGCTCCCGGGCCGGCGCCACCTGCGCGAGCTGGCTCTCGGCCCGGTCCAGCAGCGGCCGCAGCCCCTCGGCGAACCGGTCCAGCTCCCCCTTGACCCGCACCAGCTCGTCCCGGGCCCGGTCCAGCTGCTGCTTGGCCCGCCCTGCTGTCCCGGCATCAAGATCGACCCGGTCCAGGTCGTGCGCGTCCACGGCCTCGATATAGGTGTGGCTGACCTCGTCGATCCGCCGCCCCAGCGCTCCGAACCCCTCCACGGCCTGCCGCCCGGCGGGACTCCCGTCCACCGCGGCGATGGTCTCGATCGAGATCCGCAGGTCGCGCTGTGCCGTGTCCAGCTCGTAGAACGCGGCCGCGGCGGCATCCTTCGCGGCCTGCGCGTCCGCCCGCCGGCTCTCGTCCCGCCCGCCGAACCACCGCCGGGATGCCGTCGTCACAATCCCACTCCCGTACGCGTCCACCCTGCCCCGCCTGCCTCGCTCCATTCTCTCCCACCCCTACGCGTTTGCGTCCGGGGTACGCCCTGCATGTAGGCTGTCCACTCATCCGCGGGTGCGTAGCTCAGGGGTAGAGCGCTGCTCTTACAAAGCAGATGTCGGCGGTTCGAAACCGTCCGCGCCCACCAGTACAAAGGCCCCCAGCCGATCATGGCTGGGGGCCTTTGACGGTAGTTCTTGACGGCAGTTGGCCCTACGGACGCCGCCGCCGCAGCATCCGGTCCATGTGCCCGATGGCCTCGCGCCGGGTCTCTTCCGTCACGTGCGTGTAGATGTTCATCGTGACGGCGATCTGCGAGTGCCCCAGGATCTCCATGACGACCCGCGGGGGCACCCCTGCGGCGAACAGGAGTGTGGCGCACCCGTGCCGCGCGTCGTGCAGCCGGACCCGCGGGAGGCCCGCGCCGTCCGCGATCCGCTCGAACGACCGGCTGATGTTCCGCGGCTCGATCGGCCGACCGGACCGCGTGGTGAACACGTAGCCGCTCTCCTGCCAGTCCGCGTCGGCCGCCTCCCGTTGCGCTGCCTGGCGAAGCCGCTGCCAGCGGAGCGGTGCCACGCACATCAGCGGGATCGGGATCACCCGTGTCCGCCGGTTCTTGGTGCTGTCCGCGTACAGCTCCTTCTGTACCCGCTGGATCTGGTTGCGGACGGTCAAGGTCCGACGGTCGAGGTCGATGTCCGTCCAGCTAAGCCCGAGGACCTCCCCACGACGCAGGCCGAGTGCCACGGCGAGCACGAATGCGGCGTACAGGGGGTCCAGCCGTGCCGCTTCCAGGAAGGCGACCGTTTGGTCGAGGTCCCAGGGCTTCAGCTCCCGTGACTGGACGCGGGGCGCCGGCACAAGCTGGACGACGTTCCGGCTGATCAGTTCCTCTCGGCAGGCGGCGGAGAGCGCGCTCCGGAGCACCCGGTGCGACTCCTTCGCGGTGGCGGCCGACGCCTGCGTGGTCACCGTGGTCAGCATGCGGCGCACGTCGGCGACGGCGAGGTTCTCCAAGCGCTTGGAGCCGATGTTGGGGATCAGGTAGCGCCTGACGTGCGTCTCGTACTTCGCGTACGTCGTCTTCTTCCGCTCCGGCTTCACGAACTCCTCCAGCCAGTACGGGAGCCACTCCGAGAGCCGCGCGGACCGGGTGGGCGTGGGCACCCCCTGCCGGTCGCGCAGCACCAACTCCTGCCGCTTGGTGTCGCACTCCTCCCAGGTCTTGCCGTAGACGGTCTTCCTCTTACGCGTTCCGTCGGGCTGGGGCACGTAGACCCGCGCCTCATAACGGCCGTCCGTGCGCTGCCAGATGCTGCCGGCGCCGTTCGGGTTCCTCTTGCGTGCCATCAGGCAGCTTCCTCCAACTTGGTTTCCAGGTAAGCGCGCACGCTCTCGGCGGGGATGCGGCGCGAACGGCCCTCGGTGAAGCTCGGCAGGGCGCGGGAGCGGATCAGGTTGTAGACGGTGAAGCGGCTGAGCCGCAGGGCGGCCATGACCTCGGGGACGGTCAGGGCCTGGTGGGTAGTAGGCAGGGCTGAGCTCACTGCGGCCTCCCATGGCAGTGGTTGCTGACGGTGTCCTGCTGGCTGTATGCGTCGCGGGGCAGGGTTCGGGGCCTCTCCAGGCGTCGCCGCGTGTGTCCGAGGCTCGGATTTCTGCGTCACCGCGTCACCTGCGTCATTCGCTTGGCTGACCTGCGGTTTTCGGTGACGCAGAGCTGGGCGCGTGTGTCACCGGCTTGTGTCACCGGGTCACCGGGTGACGCAAGCCGGTGACGCGGGTGACGCGGGGTGACGCAGCTGTGGGCCGTCTGCGTCACCCGCGTATCCACAGGTCACAAGCTGTTTGTTGGCCTGTGGTGACGCAGGTGACGCAGCGTCCCTTCTCTTAGGACAAAGAGGGGGGTGCCTTGTAGTGGTGCGGTGCGCCATAGAACGCGAAGACGGAGCCGCAAAGCGGCACGTCCTCTGCAGCGGCGGCAAGCCGCCGGAACAGCAAGAGGAGCACGCCCCTCCCGGGGCCGGGGTGCTCCTCTTGCCTGTGCATGACGCGGGCGTGGCGGCGCGGGGTTAGAACATCGGATCCGACGGGTCCGGCGGCCGGGCGGCAGGGCGGGTCATCTCGATGTAGCGGGCGGTGTTGGTGCGGCCCCAGTCGACGAGGACACCGCGCGCGGCGAGGGTCGGCTGAAGCCGTTTGAGGCGGTCGGAGAGGACCTTGCCGGTGGTGGGCCACCCCTTG
This sequence comes from Streptomyces sp. NPDC089799, assembly GCF_040684755.1. Classification (NCBI taxonomy): domain Bacteria; kingdom Bacillati; phylum Actinomycetota; class Actinomycetes; order Kitasatosporales; family Streptomycetaceae; genus Streptomyces; species Streptomyces sp. NPDC089799. The sequence continues at coordinate 237,272 of NZ_JBFBGR010000009.1, forward strand.
GGCAGGGGACGGAAGTCCTCGCCCGTGTAGAGCTGGGTGAGGGCGTGCAGCCACTCGGCGGAGGTCATCCGGACTTCCTCTCCCGGGTCGGTGCCGGCGGCGTGCTTGAGGACGGTCTGGGCCAGCAGGTCCCCTTCGATGACGTCGTCGTTGAGGTCGTTGAGGGTGGCCCGGTAGGCGGTCAGCGCTCCAAGGCCGGTGGCTGCGTCGAGCTGCGCGCACAGGTGGGCGAAGTCGGCCATGCGCAGGTCGGTGGGAATGTCGGCCTGCGCGGCCCGGACCTTGACGGTGAGGTCGAGGAGGGAGCCGAGGATGACGGGCAGAGCCTCTTGGAACTCCGCCCACAGCTCTTCCTCGGTCCGCCGCACGCGGGGCCGCTCCAGGCGGAGCGGGAGAAGCCGTTCGGCGAGGTCGGGCCGGATGACGCCCACGTCGATGCCGGTCAGCAGCAGCGGCCGGCGGTAGCGGGCGCGGACGACATCGCCGTCGGTGTAGAGGGCCCGCTTGATGGTCTCGGCCCCGGTGACGATGCAGCACATGAGGTCGGACAGGTCCGGGGCCAGATGGGACAGGTTGTCCAAAGCCGTGACCCACCCGGCAGCCACGGCCGCGATCAGGTTCTCCTCGTCCTTCGGGGCCCGGCGCAGGTCGGCGCTCATGCCCTCGATGATTCGGACAAGCATCCGCCCTCCGGTGGACTTGCCCGCGCCCTGGGGGCCGGTGAGGAAGGGGGCGGGGACAGGTACGGACGGCCCAAGGCACCCGATCAACCACGCGACGGCCAGACACTCGGTTTCCGCGTTGGCGAAGTTGCACAGCCGCAGCAGAACGTCCAGGCCCTTGCCGTCGGTGTCCTTAGCCGGCAGGGGCAGCTCTCCGGTGAGCTGGGTCCGCCGCCAGCACACCTCTTCAGGCGGGGGGGTGACGATGTCCCAACCGGTGGGGTGGATGCGAACGGACTGCCCGTCCGTGCGGCCCAGGTCTAGCCACGTCGCCCCGTCGAATCCCGGCGCGACCCGGATATGGACGGGCTGCACCTCCTGGCTCATCGCGAGTGCTTCGATGAGGTCGAGCGCCTCTTTGAGCGCGGTCCCGTTGAACACGCCGCGCCCGTCCCTGTAGAGGCCGACCATGAGTTCCTGGCGGTGGCTGCCTGCGGTGCCCTGTGAGCGGATGGGCCGGGCCACGGGGTGGCCGTTCTTCTGCGCGAACACGGTCCCGTCGGAGGTGCGGAAGTACCGGAAGTGCGCTTGGGCGTAGTCGGTGATGATCTCGCGGGCCGGAGTCTTCTCGTCGTCGGCCATCTACAGTCCCAAACTCGTACGGGCGTTGTCCCAGGCATCCGTGCAGTGCCGCAGTGATTCCCCCTTGCCCTGGGCGGCACTGAAGAGCCGCGCGATGTGCGCCTCGCTCAGGCATCCGCACCGGCCATGGGCGGACAGCACGGCGAGGAACATCCGGTATACGGTCCTGTGGATCGCGTCGGGTGCCTCTTTGATGCGCTGCTCGGCCATGGAGATGCCACGCTCCAGGTAGGCGGGCGAGCGGTGGGGACACTCCCCGCCCCCGGCTGGCGCGGGCACCGTGACCACGCGGGGCGTCGGCTGGGCCGCGGTGGGGTGCTTCACCGCGAGCGCGCGAACGGCGTCCGGCAACGGCGCCATGGAGCCGGCGCCAGGGCCGCGCCACTGCACGTAGCCCATGGTGGACTTGAGGTCGACACCCTCCCGGACACCGTTCACCGAGCGCATGGCGCCCCGGTAGACCCAGTGCTCGCCCCGGGTGGTCGCAACGACCGTGGTTGCGGGCAGGTTCTGGCGGGCCCACGCGACCGCGACGGCGTTGTCGAGGTCCACGACTGTGAGTCCGGCCCCGCCCGGGTGGTAGGCGACGGCGTGCGCCTGCTTCCAGGCACCAGCCCACGCGGTCGAGGTGAGAACGTCGCGGTCGGTCGTGGCGGCGGCCCAGGCATGGCAGGGGGCGGGGCACTGGCAGGGGCCAGCCGCCTTCATCTGGGGACGGTCGCCGCAGGCCGAGCGGGTGCAGGCCGGGCAGTTCCCGTAGGGGAGCTTTCCCTTCCGCAGCGGCAGCACAGGCAGGCCAATGTTAGCGAGCCAAAGCGCGGTGCGGAGGTGAGCGGGTAAGGCCAGGCGGCGCGGGCCTCGCGGGAAGTCGGTCGTGTGGGTCATGCTGGGGGTCTCCAGTTCTTGAGAGTGCTGGGAGACAAGGGCGGCCCCGCTTCATTGGCGTGAGAGGGGGCCGCCCTTGGCGTAGCTACTGGTTGTTGGCCCAGTGGGCGTACTGCTGGCGGAGGTAGCCGCGGGGGCTGAGGAACGCGTCGTCGGCGTCGGGGTCGCCGTGGTGGAGACCGGGGTGGTGGGTGTCGAAGACCCGGAGGCGGTGGGCCGCTTCGATGGCCGCATGCAGGGCGTCGCCATCGGTGTCGTGGTGACCGTCGGCGAGGGCGATGCGGTCGAGCAGGGCGGCTTTGCGGAGCCAGAAGACACGGGCCTCACGGGGGTCTGCGGAGTCCAGGCCGTGCCGGACGTGCCGGGCCGTCCATCCGATCTCACTGATGACCGAGGGGGCCTTGGCGTAGGCATCTTCCGGCGTCGGCCACATGGTTGAGTCCACGGTGCGGTGGTCGGCGGTGATGTACAGGCGTTCCTTGCCTGCCGTACGGGAGGGCAGGCGGCGGACCGGGCCGGTGGTGAATGCCCGGCTCAGGGCAGATGTGATCGGGCCGGTGTCGGTGGGGTCGCAGATGATGCGGATCTCGAACATGGCTTCAGCTCTCCTCTGCTTCTTCGGCGTGGTCAGCCATGTCGTCCAGGACCAGGAGGAGTTCACCCAGCTGACGTCGGCTGATTCGGCAGGTGTAGCGGTCTTCGAGGTCGTCCCAGTCCAGTGCGACGGTCACCACCTCGTCGGGGTCGAGGTCCATTTGGATACCTCCGTCTGGTCGGTGTGGGTCAGAGGTTGGGGATGGCCTGGACGATGGCGGTGGCCATCTGGTTGATGGGTCCGGCGGCGCCGGTGGAGGCGAGGAAGAAGCCGAATCCGGCGGCGGTGAAGGCGCTGCCGGCGCTGAGGCTGCCGGAGCGCAGGAGGAAGTACAGGACGAGTCCGAAGACCGCGACGAGCGAGACGGTTATGACCATTCGGGGTGTCCTTCCGGGGGTGGTCAGCGGTTGCCGGCGCGGTGGATGTCGCGGCTGTGGTTGAGCAGGCGGTAGCCGATGCGCAGGCGCTTGCCCTGGCCCTTGCAGCGGCGGCACAGCTTGGTGACCTTGGTCCGGCCGTGGTGGTCGGTGCGGAGCTGGGCGCCTATGCCGTCGCACTTGCGGCAGGTGCCGAAGGGGCTGGCCGCGCAGAGCCCGGCGTAGATGCCAAGGGTCAGGGCGGCGAGGGCGCTAACGATGAGCACGGGTGGTCCTCTCCCGGCATAGGGGCGGTTTCGGGGGCGCGGAGCCGGGTCCTGCTAGGCGCTAAAGCCCAGGTCAGCGGCATGCTGGGGCGCTAGTGGGGGTGCTAGACCTAGCAGTGCGGGCTGCTAGGTCTAGCGGGTGTGCCGGCGGTGTTCAGGCGGCCCGGTCGGCGTCGCGGCGGGTGATGGCGGCGGTGATGTCGGCGCGGTCGATGCCGCGCCGGTTGGCGCCCTTGCCGTCGTCGGTCTGGCCCCAGACCTGTCCGGTCTTGATGCCCCAGGGCTTCAGGGCAGCGGTGACGTTCTCGCCCTTCCAGCCGGTGTAGGTCTCCGGCCGGAGGTCGGCGAGACGGGCGGCGATCCGCTCGCACCACACCGACTTCTCGGAGGCCGGGATCACCTTCAGCACGTCGGCGAGGATGTCCACCCCGGTCCCGGCTTCCGGCCCGGCGCCGGTGGCGTGGCCGGTGACGTTGCCGTACTCTTCCCGCGCCTTGCGGGCCCGGGCGACGATGGCTTCGGCCGCGACGGCGTCGACGAACGCGGAGGCCACGATCTTGGGGTCGTCTCCTTCACCGGCCATCCAGCAGATGCCGCGGTCGGAGCGGGAGAACATCGTGGCCCGGTACCCGGCCTTGTACATCGACGTGCCCAGGATCATGTCGTTGGCCGGCTGGCCCATGACCTTCAGCGCGAACCGCAGCACCGCGTTCGCGGAGATCCCGGTGGGCAGGGACTTGGCGTCGGGGCGCTGGGTGCCGAACAGGCCGATCATGCCCAGGGCCGGGCCGCGCTTGGTGATGTCGGTGCAGATCGACTCGATCTCCGCGCCGTACTTCTCGTGCTCGAACGGCACCTGGCACTCGTCCAGACCGACCAGCACCGGGTGCAGGCCCAGGGCCTTGTCGGAGGCGAGGTCGGGGGTGACCTTGGACTCCGGGCAGCGAGTACGGGGCAGGGACTTGATGACCTTGGCCCTGCGGCGGAGTTCGTCCTGGAGTTCGCGCAGGGACTGCACGACGTACTCGATGTCCTCGTCTTCCTCGCCGGCCCGGTAGCGGTGGCAGACCGGTTCCAGGGCGGAGAAGTCGCCGGTGCCCTTGAAGTCGAACGCGTGGATCTCCGACCGCGGGTCGAGCGCGCCGATCAGCAGGAGCAGCCGCATCAGGAAGGTCTTGCCCATGCGGGGGATCGAGCCGACGACGACGGAGGCGAACATCAGGGTCACGGCCACGTCGCGCATGCGCTGGTCGTTGCCGAACACCACGGGCTTGAACAGGTCCACCGTGCCCGTCTTGGCCAGCGGCCAAGCCGGTTTGGTGGTCTCGTTCATCGGCTTGTCCCCGACCCACAGCACCAGCCGTCCCTCATGCTCCGAGGGGTCCGGGGAGGGCCACACGCAGCCGACCTTGCGGCGCAGGCCGGAGGCCAGGGGCTTGCGGGCCTCCATGATGTCCTCCGGCGTCACGCCGTACGGAAGGTCGAGATCGGCCCGGTAGCCGGGCCCGTCACGCACGATCTCGGAGGTGAAGCGCAGGCCGTTCATGTCCCCGCCCTTCTTGATGGCGGCGGAGATCTTCTGATTGCCGATGCTGTCCAGGCCGCGCAGCACGATCGACCCGGTCAGCTTCTGCACCTCGGTCTTGAGCACCGCCGGGCCGATGACCTTCTCGTCGGGCTGCTGACCGCCCAGCCCCAGCAGCAGGACCCCGCCAGCGGCGAACGCGTACAGGTAGGCGGGGGCCAGGACGTACAGCCACAGCGCGAAGGACAGGCCGAAGACGGCGGCGACCAGGGTCACCAGCCCGCGGAGCTTGACCCGCCCGGCGCGCAGCCGCGCCAGACGCATGTACTCCTCCACGTCCTCGCTACGGACGGCGAACGACCGCAGCGGGGCCGCCTCGCGGTCCCACACCCACCGGTTGGTGGAGACGACGAACCGGCAGGCCCCGCGCGGGGACCGGGCCCCCAGACGCGCGGTGTACACCGGGATCCGAACCCCGTGGTACAGGGCGGCGTAGCCGAGGTTGCCGCCCGCGTGGCGGGCGGTGGCGGTGAAGTCCCGCCGGTTGGTCAGCCATCCGGCCAGGACCGGCCGGCGCTTCTCCACCGTGACCTTCGGGTCAGGCAGGCTGGGGTTGTCGACCATCTTCGGCACGATCGGCTCGGCGTCCAGGTCGGGCACTGCCCGCAGATGGCTGCTGGGGTTGGGCTGATCGGTCATGCTGGGGTGTCCTGTCTCGTGATGAGCGGGCAGGGGCCCCGAGGCGGCCGTCCCGGCCAAGGAATCGGGCCGCCCCGGGGGCGCAGCTACTTGCCGTTGCGGCGGGTCTCCGCCGCCTTCTCCTTGCGCTTGAGAGCCGCCTTCTCGATCCGCTCGACCTTGCGCTTGAGGTCGCCGAGGTGGACGGTCTCGCTGGCGATACCGCGCTTGGCCATCCGGGCGATGTTCCAGCCGATCGCGAGCTTCTCGCCGGTGGTGAAGTCGGAGAACCGCAGCTCGTCGTATCCGTCGATGCCGTCGTTACGGGCCATGACATGTCCCTTCCGGGCCGGGGCTGTCCCAGCTCCCCTCACCACCCGCCCAATGGCGGGTGGATCGGGCAACCGGTCAGCGCCGGCCGCGACGGGCGGACCGCAGGTTCTTCGCGGCCTGCGCCCCCTCGGGGCTGCCGATGGACTTCACAACCGTGTGGACGCCCCAGCCGAGCATCAGCGCCAGGAACGCCAGGAACGCGATGTTCGCGGCGATCGCGGTCAGCACGCCGACCAGCAGCGGGCCGAAGTAGACCCCGGCCGCGACCGTGCCCGCGCCGATACCGGACCCCAGGGCGAGCCGCTGGACGATCCGGTCCGGGGGCGCCTGGTGGATGTGCTGGTGCACGACCTGCGGGCCGGAGTACGCGGCGGGCAGCTGGTCGGCATAGACGTGGGTACCATCCGGCAGGCGGACCACTGAGGCCGAACGGACAGGCTCGGGCAGATGGTTCATGGTGTCTCCCTTGTCAGGGGTTTCAGGCGGCCGTCACTGCGTCGCAGCTGTCGGCGGCGTCGAGCAGCAGGCGGAGGGCGGCTACGGCCTGCTGGGGGACAACGCCGTTGCCGAGGGCTTTGAGCTTGGCCGTACGGGACAGGCCGGGGACGTCGGTGACGTGGCCGGCGGGCAGACCCATCAGCCACTCGACCAGCGGCGGGTTCAGTCGTCCCAGAGCGTCAGTTGGCCTGGGACATGGACGTCCGAGGACCGACTCCCACCGGGCGATGACCGCGGTGTAGGGGCCCCAATCCGGGCCGCCGCCGAGGGGAGCGTCAGGTCCCCCTTGGACCCGCGCTGGTTCGGGCCGCCTTTGCTGCCGTCCGTCGCCCGCGGCGTCGGCAACAGCTTCGCGTACGACAGATCCGACAGCGTGGGCGAACTGCTGCGTGGGTTGGGTGCCGTCGCCTGCCGGGCTCCCTTGGAGTCGCCCACCACCGGCGTGGGCAGCAGCGAGATGGCGTGCCGCAGGTTCATCCCGCCCTGCGCCGCGCGCCCGGTCCCGGTCGCCTCCGAGGTCGAGGGCGTCGGCAGGAGCGAGACCACGTTCGGCAGCCCGTCCTCGAAGCCCCGCCCACGCCAGTCGCGGGCCCGCGGTGTCGGCAGGCCGGGCGAGGAGGAAGAGCCGTTTACGCTGGTGCGCGGCGCCGATGTCGGACGCGCGAAGAGAGCACCATTCCGCATCGAACCCGAGGGCGGCAAGGTCAGCGAGGACGGTGTCGAATCCGAGAGAAAGGTGCCCTGCGACGTTCTCAAAGACCGCGTACCGGGGTCGTAGAACGCCAAGGGCACGGGCGATGTGGGGCCAGATGTGCCGCTCATCGGCGACTCCCTTGCGTTTGCCGGCGGAGCTGAACGGCTGACACGGGTAGCCCCCGCACAACACGTCCACCGGCTCCACCCGGTGCCAGTCCACCGCCGTCAGATCCCCCAGGTTCGGCACCTGGGGGAAGCGGTGGGCGAGGATGCGGGACGCGCCCGGGTCGTTGTCCGCGACCCACGCCAGCGACCCGCCGAAGACGGCTTGGACGGCCATGTCCAGACCGCCGTAGCCGGTGCACAGCGAACCGATCCGCAGCCCGCTCACAGCACCACCGCCGACGCGTCCGCCGCTTCCGTCCGTTCGGCCCGCAGGGTGTCGCGGAGCATCCGGCCGTTCGCCGGCGAGGTGCGCAGGGCCTGCCGGAGCCGATCGGCCGTCAGTTCCTTCGCCGACCACGACTCCGTCAGAGTCCTTGCCTCGGCGAGTAGTTCGTCTTGAGTGCGCGTCGGTCGGGTCGATCGGGCTGCCTGAGGGAGCCGACCGGTCGCCCGACGCGGGCGCGGCCGATCGGCCGCCAGCACCGCCACCGGCTGTCCGTCCGCGCCGATCAGCAGGTCGCCCGACTCGACCAGATCCGCCGCCGAGGACAGGGCCGGAAGGGCGGGCGGTACGGGAGGCTCAGGCTGGTCAGGAATGGATTGCTTTGCGGATTCCTGTACCGATTCCTCCGCAATCGGATCGGTGTGCGGTCGGTGGTGGAGGACCTTGCCGACCAGATCCGATCCGAAGTAGATCGACCCGACCGGCAGCGACGCGGCCAGCAGCACCAGCGCCCAGTTCACCGGACCGAACTCCGCCAGCCGACTCCACTCACCGGCCGATCGGCCGTGCAGTCCGTGCACGTAGTTCAGCACCAGCGACGCGGCCGTGTACGCAGCCAGCACCCGCAACGCGAACCGCCGATCGGGTCCGGTCAGGACCAGCGCGGCAACCAGAGCCAGGGCCATCAGCCCGTCGACCACGAACGGGTACAAGGTCGCGGCGGTCTCATCCGCCCCGATCGTCTTGGCCACATCCTTCAACGCGTTCCACGACACCCGGAACGCCATCCCGACCACACCCACCAGCGCGGCCACCAGCGCGACACGCGCCTTGCCGCTCACCGCCCAGCCCCCGCACCACCGCGGCCGAGGGCTACCGGCGTCCCGAGCCCACCGAACGGCGGGGCGCTCACGCCGCATCCCTCGGACGCGAGTGAGCCGCGAGCTTGTCCGCCAAGGTCCGGCGCTCGGCCAGCACTCGCCGGCGCGCCCGGCGCAGGCGCCGTTCGTCCAGCTCGGTCGGCACCCGGTCGAGCAGGGCGATCCGTACGTCGAGCTCGTCGACCTCCGCCGAGATGACCGGCATCTCCAGCTCGATCGCGTCCAGCTCCGCATCCGTCGGCTCACGGTCGAACGGGGCGGCGGTAACAACCGCCTGAACAGCAACGATGGTCTTCATTGGGTCTTGCTCCTCTCACACAGGAACGGGCCCGAACAGCGCCCCCGGTGTTCCAGCACCGGGGGCGCACGTCGTTGTGAAGCAGGAAGAACCCCGGCTCCCCTCGACCCCGCCCGTACGAGACGGGCGGGGAAGGCAACCGGCCGCCGGCCGAGGGCCAAGCGGTGGGGTTGAACGTGCGTAGTGGTCTCTTTCCGGGAGCGAGACGCTCCCGTTGGTAGGCAGAGACCTGCCATCCGGACTGCCAAGGGATCGCCCCCTCGCGGGATGCGACTGTCCGGTGCCCCTCGGCCCGCTCTGTCCCGGGCCCCTTGCCGTGCGCTCGGGCAGGCCAAAGAAGGCCCCCCAAGGGAGTCAGTTCGCTGTCCTAGGACTGCGTTCCGTCTGGTTAGACCATGACAGCCCAGTCCTAGGACTGTCAATGTCCTAGGACTGTGCGAAACTGGCCATGTCGAGAGGAGCTCTTGGTGGCACCGAAGTGGCGCGAGCTGGCCGACAGGCTTGCGGAGCAGATCAGGAACGGCGACTACACCCCGGGGCAGCGCCTGCCTCAGATCCGCGACCTGGTGGAAGCCGGGGAGGGGGCAAAGGCGACCGTCCACGCCGCTTACAAGGCATTGGAAGCGGAGGGGCTCGTCACGTCATCGCGTGGCGTCGGAACGATCGTGCGAGCCCAGACCCCGCTGAAACGACTCGGCGTTGCCCGCTACGACAAGGCGAAGTGGCGCGACGGCGATGAAGTTGCCTTCATCGCAGACAGGGTGGCATCCGGCCGCGCGTATAACCGGAACGAGCAGACGCAGACCGTCAGCCGCGTTGAAGCGACAGGGCCGGTCGCGGCGGCGCACGGGATCCCCGTTGGGGCTCCGGTCTACGCTCGGGCCCGACTGGTGAAGGAAGGCGAGCAGCCCACACACATGCTGACCAGCTACTACCGGCCCGAGCATGTCGAGGGCACCCGGATCGTGGATCCGACTCCTGGTCCGGCCGGCCGCGGCGGCGGCTTCCGTGTGCTGTACGACGCTGGTTACGAGATCGACCACATGAAGGAAGAGATCTTCGCCCGGGTGCCGACCGCGGACGAGGTGAAGCTCCTTAAGCTGCCGGCAGGGGAACCAGTCGTCGAGCTGCACCGCACCACCTGGACGGCCGACGGCACGGTGGTCGAGTTCGCGATCGGCGTGCACGCTGCGTCTCGGTTCGCCTGGGAGTATGAGTTCAAGGTCCCCGATTCGGCGAGTCACCAGGAGTAGGCGTGATAACCGCACAGGCGTGGTCGGACGCGGCACTCATTTGGGACTTCCACCAGATGCACCACGCCGTGCGCCCCTGCTCAGTGGCCGTCGGGCTTGGTAGCCACGACCTCGGCGTGGCCGATACGACCGTCGAGCTCTATCGGCGGGGTATGGCGCCCCTGATTGTGTTCACGGGCGCCACCAGCCCGACGACTCGTGCTCGAATGCCCCGCGGGGAGGCTGTGCACTACCGGGAACGGGCGTTGGAGTTGGGGGTCCCGCCCGAGGACGTGCTCGTCGAGCCCAATGCCCGAAACACCGGCGAGAACATCCGGTTCAGCCGGGCGCTGCTCGAAGAATCCGGCCGCCAGGTCGAGTCGCTGCTGCTGGTGAGCAAGCCCTATGAGGAGCGCAGGGCCTACGCCACCGCCCGGAAGCTGTGGCCGGAGGTGGAAATCGTCAGTGCGTCCACACCGATGGCCTTCCGCGAGTACGTCGATTCGATCGAGAACCCGAAGTTGGTCATCGACATGCTGGTCGGTGCTCTACAGCGCCTTCAGCTCTATCCGGCTCAGGGCTTCATGGTGCCCACGTCAGTGCCGCCTGATGTGCTTGCCGCCTATGAGCGCCTGTGTCGGCAAGGTTTCACTAGCAGGCTCGTCGCCGCGTACTAGCTGATTCCGGAAGGGAATTCCCCCACCCGGTCAAGGGCGCTTCCGCCGCCCAAGGCGGCGTTGCGTGCCTGTCGCCCCGGGCCTGCGCTCCTGCTCTCCGCCCCACTCCAGCCCGGACCGCCGGCCGCGCGCCATTGGGCTGAGGGCTTGATGGGGTGAACCCGGCTGATCTGTCGGCTGACTGTCAGAACTGATGCCTCCGGCGGGGGCGCTCAGGCTCCGGGACGACCGGGGCCGGTCGTGCGGCTGCTCGCCGTTCGTGGTTCGGGGTGGGGATCTGTCATCCCGCCCTGCCGTCGATAGCAGACCAGGCTTCTGGGGCCCAGGTCGTTCGTCCAGCAGGGCGCTCCACCTGGGCCCCAGAAGCCTGCCCCGATATCACTCCGTGTGGGTCGAAGGCAGACGAGATGACAGCAAAGCAGGCGACAGCTAGCGGCCTTAGCCGCGTCGGCGAGGCTCCCGTGGCCTCAATACTTGAAAGGATCCGACACGCCATGCAGCCTCAGCTCCACGTGACTAGGCAGAAAAGCACAGCAGCGCTCATAGAGACCCATAAGCCGTTGCGTCTCTAGCTGGGAAAGCTGCAGCTCGTGGAGATCGAGCAATTTCAGGACGTCCATCACCGCATAGTCGATTTGACGGGAGCTGAGGTGCTCCGCCAACCAGTCCGTCATCCGCACGCTCTTGTCTAGCTGCAGCTTAAAATAAGCCTGCATCAAGTGTTCAAGGGAGTGTTCCCGAGCCGGACCGTGCGGGTTTAGCAGCTTGGCGGCAATCTTCGTACAGAAGACCTTCTGGGCACTCACCCCCCACCAGTGGGTCATAAAGGAGACATCGAACGGCGCGTGATGGAAAACCTTCTCTACGTCGTGATCGGAGAGAAGTCGCGAAAGGTTGACTGGCCGCTTACCCGCCAAATCAACGACAACAATCGCCCCTACTTCAGGTGCCGACAGCTGGCAGGTTCCGATCTGCGCATCTAGCGGGTTGAGACCGTTGGTTTCGATGTCCCACGCGACCCGCCGAACGGATGCGACCTCCGAATACAAGGCTTCAGGCAGATCACCGGAGACGATGCGGACCCGGTCACCAACCTCCACGTCACGGATAGAGTTTGGTGCTGACATTCAGAACCCCTTCGAGGTCTTCTTCAAAAAATTCGTAGAGCGACCCGCCTCGATGGCAACTGAAACTGGGGACCGTGCCGCTGCGATTGTCCTTGTGGTGGTAAAGGCTAACGACGAAAGTGTCGTCAACCCGGTACGCCGTAAAAGCTCGAAACACAGGCGACAGATAGATCTCGATGCGGCCAGAGGCGGTGGGGCCATCAAGGCTCTTATACCCATCGATCGCCTCGTTAAGCTTGCTCCTGACGCGATCTTCCGTCATGTTGAAGCGAGTGGCGAGGCTTCGAACACAGTCCTGGTCAGCGGGGTCGGGCAGGCAAACTCGGATCTTCGCGTCAGGGCGATTTGCAATGCGAGTAAGACGAGTCTGATGTGTGTTTCGCCACGTAGTCGCCCACGCGGCAAAAATATCCAACCGCTTAGCACTGTCCAGGCGATGCTCCCAATCGATCACTCTGGAGTAATCTGTACCAATCGCGGCTAGCCCTGCAGAATCCACATCATTCTTCACATGGAGAACCTCTAGCATCTCTTGGAAGAAGGATCGCCTGCCGACGAGTTCCCACAGAACAGCAAGGGCAACGGACGCGCCGATGAGACCACCGAGCTGGTTAAGGAATGCCGCCGCCCCCTTATGTTGGTCAAACCAGCTTATTCCAGAGACATAGAGGAATATGAGACCGACGCCCAAGCCGGACGCGGCAATCAGCCAGTACTTCAAGCTCGTTACACGGCGGTATGGATTGCTGGTCATGTAGTCCCCCTCGTAGGTGCGAACGTAGTCGCCACCACTGACAACCGCGCTGCCACGCTCTGGCGCGACTGTATCGATGCCTGGAGCTGAGCGCCCGGCACCCTGACGAGAAGGCCGGGCCTGCGGCAGCGCCTACCGGAGAGATGAAGGTGTCCGAGCGGACCGCAGCTGGCTCCAGCGGAAGGCGTCACGCGCAGCGCATGGCCTGATTGCTCCCTTGCTTACACGGCAGGTACGTGTCACACAGGTGTGAAGTGGGCCGATCTGGGAGGGGGACACTGGATGCCCGTGTTCGATAGCGATTCGGAGGGTTCGTCGGCCTGGGCGATCAAGCGGTTCGGAAGGCAGGCCGACAAGCTCGTTGCCACCGTGCCGACGCAACTGGCCAGGGCTCACTCCAAGGCGCACGCCACACACCTCACAGCGGAGTTGAAGAAGCGAAGCCCCTACGGCGTCACCCTGGCCGAGGCAGTTCGCGAGAACCTGGCGGACATGGCGCGGGACCTCCATGAGTCGGTTCGGGACGTGCGTGGGTACGAGTACGCGGTGATCAATGATCACGCGCTGTTTCCTTTCAGGTACGCAGACAAGCCAAGGCCCATTGATCGCGCCCGGTTGCCCGCCAACACGTCCCCTACGCGTCGCCGGCTGTTCCGTGCGCATGGGCCACAGTCGCCGGAAGGGCTATTTGACCTCGCCGACGACTTGACCACCCAGGAGTACCTGGGACTGCACGAAGCCTTCGAGGAGCTGGGGGCCACGACGAAGCTTGTGTGTCTCTTCTTCACTGCCGACGCGGAAAGCGGCATCCACGTCATTCACTGGGGAGAGGCCCGGCTCGAACCAGATCGGACTTTCACCTGGCTCTATAGGGAGCAACTCCCGCTCGCGCGCGGCGCTTGAGTACCCCCGGACATCGTGTAGCCCACAGAAGGCTTCCTGGGCCCCCTGCGCGCCCAGAGCCGTGTGTACGGTCGCGGTGTGCTTGACGGCAATCTCTGACGGCAACGACAGCAGACGTGAGCGGATCGGTACACACCCTGGGAGCCCACGCTCCGTAGGCAGTGGTGGGCGCTCGCGTGGCCACGTGCCAGGTTGGACGAACTTACAAAGCAGATGTCGGCGGTTCGAAACCGTCCGCGCCCACCGGCAAGAAGACCCCTCGCCAGTCATGGCGGGGGGTCTTCTGCGTCGGTTTGCGGCATCGGCGGGAGCGGATCGGGGGCCTTGTCCGCAGCCGGACATTTTTCGCGCACTCCAACGGAAGCGAATGGGGAGTGCCGCCCCGGCAACCGGTCCACGTACGCGGTGATGGTTCCGTTGTAGTGGTCCCTCAGCTGCAACTGGGGTCGGTCAGGCGTCGGTTGTGGCCGGACTGACGGCTATTTGAGGTTGAGGGTCTGGGTTTCCGAGGAGGTTGCGGGACGGGTGAGGTTGAACTTCACGGTGTAGGTGAGGGGGTCGCCGTCGCTGTCCTGGCACTGGACCTTGGCCTTGGACGGCAGGCCCTTGCCCGAGGGAACCTCTGTGAAGGCCAGCGAGTACGACTCCTTCGGGTCGTCGCTGGAGAGTTGGACGGCCTTGGCCTGCTTGCCTTCGGGGGTGATGGTCACCTGGGTGACCGTCGCGTCCTCGAAGCGCTCGCAGCTGGCGGTCCCCGAGACCTTGACCCGCGCCGAGTTCGGGTTGGCGTTCGCCGTGCCGGTCACTGCCGCGGGAACGGCGAGAGCCAGCGAGGTCATGAGCACGGCGGTGCCGAGCCTCTTCGTCCTGCTTCTGAAATCCCGCATTTCGGTCTCCACTCGACTCGCCCGTGTCCGCGCCTGTGCGTGCCGCTGTGGCGGTGGGGGTGGGAATGCACGCCCTGCTCGTTCGCGCGGGCGGTGGTGCTGCGCACGGGGTGGCGCGGGAATGCCGTTTCGGGCCCGGTGTATTCCGGCGTCCGAGGCCCAACTGGCTGCCTGCCTGCGGCTGCCGGGGCTCTGGCATCTACAGCTCGACGGTATCGAGAGGGTGCGGGTATGTCCATTTATGGGCTACTTGTTGTGCTTGACTGCTCAACCGTCCGTCGCCCTTCCGGTCCTCCACTTCCCCGGCGGGTGGGGGCGTGGGATGGTCGGTGGATGGCCGAGGGGATGGCGGAGTGGCTGGGGTTGTGGGGGCGGGGGTTCGAGCGGAGGAGGGAGCGGGAGCGGGAGCGGTTGCTGGAGCAGCTGCGGGGCGCGAGCGCGAGCGTGACCGTGCCGGAGCCTCGGGTGCCTCCCGGGGGCGGGAAGTACGCCGATTCTTCGGCGGGGGGTCGGGCGCTGCTCGGTGACCGGCGGGACGATTTCACGCCGTTGCTGGTCGAGTACTACGCGTACGGGCTGACGCAGGCGCGCAGCAGCTTCGTGGTGAGTCAGGTCTTCGCCGCGTTCGGCGCCGGGATCCTGCTGCTCGGGGTCGCGCTGGCCGTGTGGAAGGCGGAGAGCACCGGAGAGCTGTACGCCGGCATCGTGACCAGTTCGGTGGGCGTGGTGGTGACCCTGATCGGGCAGCTGTTCCACCGGCGGGCCGATCTCGCGTTGCGGCACATGGCCGAGCAGACCGCCGCGCTGCGGGACGACCGGCGGACCGCCGAGACCACGCAGCAGGCCGTGCAGCTGCTGGGCGAGGTGGCGGACCCGGCGCTGCGGGCGCGGCTGCAGGCCGGGCTGATCATGAAGTTGTCGGGGGCGGCGCTGCCGGAGGCATAGTGGTGGTATGTGCCGGAGCATCAAGACCCTGCGCCCGCCCGCCCTCCCCGAGAAGGCCACCGAGGAGGAGATCCGGGCCGCCGCGCTGCAGTACGTGCGGAAGGTGTCCGGCTTCCACCGGCCTGCCGCGCACAACCAGGAGGTGTTCGACGCAGCCGTGGAGGCGGTGGCCGAGGCGACTCGGGTGCTGCTGGACGGGCTGCAGGTCAGGGGGAGTGCAGTGGTCAGTTCGTGAGCGTACGGCGGCGGAGGAACCAGACGCCGGCGCCGAGTGCGCCCGCTGCGAGCGAGCCGCCGATCGCGATCTCCGCGGGGCTGATCCCGCCGATGCTGCCGCCCGTGCCGCCGCGAGCGGCTCCGGGGGTGACCTGGAGGGTGAGGGTCACCCGCTGGCCGCCCGCGCCACCGCACTCGAACACGACCGAATGGGCTCCGGAACGGGCGTCCCGGTAGGCCTGGGCCGTGCCGATGAGGGTGGTGGATTCGAGGTTGCCGGGGGTGAGCCAGAGTTCACCGAAGGCGGTCGAGGTCACGCGGCCGGTGCGGGTACCGCAGCCCTGGAGGTTGAGGCCGATGCGGCCGCCGGGGGAGACGGTGGTCGAGGACATGCTCGCGGTGGGGGCGGCCGAGGCGGTCGTGGGGGCGGCGAGGGTGAGGAGGGCCGCCGCGCCGAGGGCTGCCGCCGTGGCTCTGGCCGTGGTGTGTGCCCCGGCCGTGGCGCGTGCCCTGGTCGTGGCGCGTGCCTTGGCTGTGGCGGTGTGGCCGGCGGGCGTGTGCGTGGCGGTCATCGTGGTACTCCTCGGCTCCGGGAAGCACGGCGCGGTCAGGGCACGGATGTGACGCGGGGTCGGTTGCGCACCGTGTCTCGACGCTAGGAGTGGCGGGGTGGGGCGGCGATCGGGGCCGGGTGAACGGGTGAGCGGTTGAGCCGGGTGGGGGAGGGGCGTTGTGGGCCCCGGCCCCGGGAGCTACGGCGTCGCTGTAGGGGCGGGGCGGCGGATGAGGTACGCGGCCAGGGCGCCGGCGGCGAAGAGGGCGATCAGGGAGACCGCCGTGCCGAGCCACGTGGTGCCCAGCCACTGGGTGCCGAAGTAGCCCAGGGCCACGCTGTAGCCCGCCCAGGCCATGCCGGCCAGGGCCGACCAGGGCAGGAACTCCTTTGCCTTGCGCTGCATCCTGCCTGCGCCCAGCGAGACCACCGAGCGGCCCGCGGGGGCGAATCGGGCGATGACCACCAGGGCGCCCCCGCCGCGGGCCAGGGCCGTGCCCAGGCGTTCGTGGGCCCGGGTCAGCCGGCGTGAACGGGCGATGGCGCGGTCCAGGCGGGGGCCGCCGCGCCGGGCCAGCCGGTACGCGGCCAGGTCGCCGAGGACCGAGGCGGTGGTCGCGATGACCAGCAGCGCCATGATGTCGGGCACCTGTTCCGGCACCGGTTCGGACGAGCCGGCCGCTCCCGCCGCGGCTGCCGCGGCAGCCGCCGTGATCACCAGGACGCCGCTCGGCAGCACCGGCACGAAGACGTCGAGGATGACGGAAAGGGCCACGAGGGCGTAGATCCAGGGGCTCGTGGTCAGCGACCCCACAGTCTCGAACAAAACAGGACTCCCCAGTCCGGTTGGCGTGCCTCGGCATGGAAGCGCCGCGACGTCGCTGGGGCGGCAGGGGCGGCTGGGCTGACAGCCATACAGCGTACGCGGGGTTGACGGAAGGTATCCGGCCGGGTCGGTGAACGTGTTCGCCCGAACCCCGGCGGCCCTTGCGGGGACTGGGCGAACGGGCCCGGAACGGGTCACGGCAACTCTGTCAGGTCCCTTTCGAGGACGGTCACCAGGCGCGCGCCCTTGGCACCCGTGCGCGTACGCCGGGCCTGGTCCAGCCGCAGCCGTGCCGTCCGCCCGGACAGCGCCAGGGTCATCAACTGGTTGCCGAACCAGGGGCCTCCGGACCGCCGCCAGGTCAACGGCGGCCGCCCGGTGCGTCCGTGCTTGGCGAACATCCGGCCCAGCCGGCGTCCGGCCCGCGACCAGCCCAGCCGGAACCCGAGCCGCACCGCGAAGTGGATCGAGTTGTGGACGGGGGAACAGGTCAGCTGGAACACCCGGGCCGTCGTCGGTATCCGGGGTTCGGCCACATAGGCGTGGTGGACGTCTCCCGAGAGGACCGCCACCGTCGCCGGGGCCCGCGGGCCCGTCCCCACCTCCTCGATCAGGTCGCTGAGCGCGGTGAAGGAGGCGGGGAACGCGGCCCAGTGCTCCAGGTCGCTGCGCCGTCTGAGGTCCTCGCCGATCCGTGCCCAGCGCGGCCCCCGCTCGCCGCGGCACAGGGCGGCGTTCCACGCCTCCGCGTCATGGATCAGCGGGGGCAGCAGCCACGGCAGCGAGGAGCCCACCAGCAGGTGGTCGTAACCCCCGTGCCCGTCCAGCGCGTTGTCCCGCAGCCACTGCTGCTCCGCCGGGTCGAGCATGGCCCGCCGGTCCTCGGCCAGCACCCGGGCGGCGCGGGTGTCGACCATCAGCAGCCGGGTGCGCCCGAAGTCCCGGCGGTAGCTCCAGCGCGCCGAGGCCGGATCGGCGTCCGCCGCGCACGCGAAGGCCCGCAGGGCCTCCGTGCCGTCCGGGGTGTCCCGGACGGCCGCGTACAGTGCGTCGGCCGCCAGCTCTGCCGGGGAGAGGTTCCCCAGGTGCTGGTACACCCAGTACGACATCAGGCCGCTGAGCACCCGTTCCCGCCACCACGAGGTGGCCCGCATCTCCGCCACCCACGCGGCGCTGGTGTTCCAGTCGTCGATGACGTCGTGGTCGTCGAAGATCTGCAGGCTGGGCACCGTGGACAGCAGCCAGCGGATCTCCGGGTCCAGCCAGGACTCGTAGTAGAGCCGGGTGTACTCCTCGTAGTCCGCGACCTGTCTCCCCGGCGGGTCCTTCAGGTCCCTGCGGGCCCGGAGCCAGCGCAGCGTCTCGCGGGAGAGCGCGTCCGCGTACACCTGGTCGCCGAGGAGCAGCAGGAGGTCGGGCCGTTCCGCCTCCGGGTCGGCGGCCAGCCGCGCGGCCAGGGTGTCCAGGGCGTCCGGGCCGTGCCGCCCGTGGGAGTCGGCGGGCGGGGCGGCCTGCCGGCAGGAGCCGAAGGTGATCCGCAGCCCGGGGGAGGGCCGGCCGGGCCCGGCGGCAACGGCCGGGGTGCCGATGGTGCTCGGCGGGAAGGGGCTGTCGGGGAGCGGCCAGACCCGCACGCCGTCGAGCAGCACCTCGTAGGCGGTGGTGGTACCGGGGGTGAGGCCGGTCACCGGGACCACCGCGTAGTGGTGTCCGGCTATCGCGAAGGTCCGGACCCGGCCGTGTGCGCCGTCGGAGCAGCGGACCTCGGCCGTGCACGGGCGGCTGGTCTCGACCCACACGGTCGCCGAGCGGCCGGTGTCCCAGTCGACGTGCCGCAGCAGCGGTCCCAAGCGCAGGTCGGCCATGCAACTCCCCCTCCTCCGTACCCCTTTGGTTCAAGGTACGTGGCGGAAGGGGAGTCTGCGTCCCCCGGGCGGGGGAGTTGTCCTGCCTCGCCCGGGGGAGCTTCCTCAGCAGCCGTTCAGGGTGTTCACCAGGGCGTTCTTCTCGGCGGAGTCCATGCTCAGGCCCCAGTACTGCTTCACGTTGACCCACATGCGGGCGTAGGTGCAGCGGTAGGAGGTACGCGAGGGCATCCAGTTGGCGGGGTCCAGGTCGCCCTTGGCCTGGTTGACGTTGTCGGTGACGGCTATGAGCTGCGGCCGGGTGAGGTCGTTCGCGAACTGCTGGCGCTTGGCGGTGGTCCAGGAGCTGGCCCCGGACCGCCATGCCTCGGAGAGCGCCACGACGTGGTCGATGTCGAGGTCGGAGGCGGCGGTCCAGGTGGCGCCGTCGTACTCGGAGAACCAACTGCCGCTGACGGCGGCGCAGGAGGAGTCGGTGACCACGTTCACGCCGTCGCGCTTGAGTACGGTCTCGCGGGTGTTGCAGGAGCCGGACACGGTGCTCCAGTGCGGGAACAGGTCACGGCTGTAGCCGCTGGAGGAACCTTCCGCCCGGGGCGTGACCGTGGCCAGGTAGGCGCGGGCCGCGGCGGCGCTCATCGGGGCGGGCGGGGCGGCCTGGGCGGCGGGGGCCGTGATCAGGGCGGTGACGGCGAGGCCGGCGACTGATGCGAGCACGCCAAGGCGACGCGCGTAGAACTTGGGCATGGAGGGCATGAGGGCTCCCTGGGTGCGGGGGGTGTGCGGCCGTGCGCCCCGGCGGGGCCCGGCCATGGTGGTGGCGCCGGGTGTCACGGGGGCGGGCGCCAGATGACAGGGTGGCGACATGGGCACGTCACATCAAGTCGAGCAACGCGCCCTACTCAAGCGGAAGTTGAGCATCCGGGCGAGGGTGTGCCGGTTCGTGGTGTGCATCCCCCCGCAACCCGGGACCAAAGACCCATTCCGGATCCCCGGAATCGTCACGTATTCTGTACGGAGCAGAAGGGGAGTAGCTCTTCGC
The DNA here is from genome assembly GCF_040684755.1 of Streptomyces sp. NPDC089799. Taxonomy (NCBI): domain Bacteria; kingdom Bacillati; phylum Actinomycetota; class Actinomycetes; order Kitasatosporales; family Streptomycetaceae; genus Streptomyces; species Streptomyces sp. NPDC089799. The sequence continues at coordinate 257,023 of NZ_JBFBGR010000009.1, forward strand.
CGGACCGTCGACATACTGCTGGGTCATCCCAGCCGGCGCCCGGAGGCAGACCGCGTTCGGTGGTCGGCCAGCGAGACCTTCGGCCGCAGTGTCCTGTCCTTGTACGCACAGGGCGCTGTCGAGCCGAAGCGACCCCTGAAACGACCAGGTCTCTCGGTGCGGCAGCGTTCTGTCCGACCGATTGAGGTTCACCCCTGTGATCACCCTCAGCGTCACGGCGATCGCGTTCGGCGTCGTCTTCCTCGCCGAACTGCCCGACAAGACGGCCCTCGCCGGGCTCATGCTGGGCACCCGCTACCGCGCCTCCTACGTCTTCGCGGGAGTAGCCGCCGCCTTCGCCGTGCACGTGGCCCTGGCCATCGCCGCCGGAAGCGTGCTCACCCTGCTCCCGCACCGGCTGGTCCAGGCGGTGGTCGGGGTCCTCTTCCTGGCGGGCGCTGCGATGCTGCTGCTGAAGAAGGACGACGGCGAGGAGGCGGTCAAGGCACCCGCGGACCAGTCCTTCTGGAAGGTCTCCGGGGCGGGCTTCATGCTGATCCTGGTCGCCGAGTTCGGCGACCTGACCCAGATCATGACCGCGAACCTCGCCGCCCGGTACGACAACCCCGTCTCCGTCGGCCTCGGCGCGGTCCTGGCCCTCTGGGCCGTCGCCGGCATCGGCATCCTGGGCGGCCGCACCCTCATGAAGTACGTGCCGCTGCGCCTGATCACGAAGGTCGCCGCGGCGGTCATGGCCGCGCTGGCCGTCTTCTCGCTCTACGAGGCCATCGCCTGACCTCTGCGGTGACGCGCCACGGCGTACCTGCGTGGTACGTGCGGTGGGCGGCGCAGGTACGCGAAGGGCCCGTCCGGGCAGCCCCGGGCGGGCCCTTCGTCCTGTCCTGTCCTGCCCTGTCCTGCCCTGTCATGCCCGTGTCGGCGTACCGGTCGGAGCGGATCAGGCGGCTGCGTGCACGGTCAGCCGGGCCGTGGCCAGGGCCTCGTCGGCCGAGGTCACCAGGGCGTGCGGGAGAGCGCCGAGCGCCGCCATGAACTCCGGAGCGCCCGCGACCGGGACCACGCCCTCGGTGTCGGAGGTCTCCCGGGCGAGCATCTCGGCGTTGTCGGCGTGGTTGAGCTCCATGGGCCGCTCGGGCAGCAGGACGGCCATCGTCGCGTACCCCTGGCGGCCGTGGACGACCTTCAGGGCCTCGTGCGGGTCGAGCCCGTGCGACTCCGCCCACTCCCGCCAGCAGCGCTCCACCACCGCGTCCGAGTCGACGATGGTGCCGTCCATGTCCAGGAGCAGGGCCCTGGCGGTGAGGACGACGGGAGCGGCGGGGGTGGCGCCGGCCGGCACGACGGGCTCCAGGGGGAGGAAAAGGAGAACAAGTGGCTCCGCACGCCGGTCAGGGAATGCGGGCGGAGCCACTTTGTTTCTCCACGATACAAAACATGGGGCCGACAGCGCCACCCGGTTGACCGCGAGCGGCCTCAGCGGTCTCGACTCCCTACCAGTCCCAGCCGTCGTAGCCGTCGTCGTAGGAGTCGTCGAGGGCTTCCTCCAGGGCGGCGCGGGTCGCGGGGCCGAAGACGCCCCTGGCGTCTCCGGTGACGTGCCGGTCGCGCTGGAACCTCGCGACCGCGTCCCGGGTCTTTCCCGTGTACTGCCCGTCGGGGCGGCCCTTGAAATAGCGGACGCGCGCCAGGTCCTCCTGGAGCTGCCTGACCTCCCAGCCCGAGTCGCCCTCGCGCAGGGTGCCGTCGGGTGCGTCCTGCGACGGGCTCGGCGGGCGGGAGCCCGTGCTCGGGCCGGGGCCCGGGGCGGACCGGGCGCCGGTGCTCGCCGACGGAGAGGCCGATGCCTTCGGGGAGGCGCCGTCCGACGCGGTGGCCGACGCGGAGTGCGAGGGGGAGGAGCCGCGCGAGGGCCGGCGGGAGGCGGTCGGGCCGTCGCTGGGGCCGGCGGCCGAGGCGCTGGGTCCGACCGGGGCCACGCTCTGCGCGGCCCCCGAGAGCTTCGGGTCGGGCAGGGCCAGGTCGGCGTCCGGGGCGCCGTCGCCCGTACTCGTGCCGAGCGCGACCACGGCGCCGCCGATCACCAGGGCGGCTGCCGCGCCGGCCAGCAGGGGCATGCCGCGCCGCCGCCTGGCCGCGGCCTTCCGGTGCCGGTCGTACGACGGGACGGGCTGCAGCACCACCGTCTCGTCCGGCGGGCCGGACGCGCCGGAGCCACCCCACGCCTGTGGCCCGGGTGGCCCGGGTGGCCCGGGCGGTACGGGCGCTCCGGTCGGTACGGAGCCGTCGTACGCGGGGTTCAGGTACGCCGGTACGCCGCCCCAGGGCACCCCGGACCCGACCGCGCCGGCCCCGGCCGTGCCGTGGCCCACGCCGTGATCGGGGCCGTGGCCCGGGGTGTGGCCAGGGCCGGGTACGGAGGTCCCGTACGCCGGCGTGCCGGTCCCGGCGGAGCCGTCCCCGGGCAGCTCGCCGTACGCCGGCCCGGCCGCGGGCGTCCAGGGGCCCGGAGCGGGAGGCGCCGGCGGGAGGACCTGGGTGGCCGGGTCGTCGGCCGGAGCCGGAGCCGGGGTCGCGGGGGCGGGAGCGGAGTCCGCCAGGGATATGTACGGGCGGATCCGCAGCGGGTGGTACCCGGTGGAGGGCGCACACCCGCAGCCGGTTCTCCCGGCACCGCATTCAGGACACCGCTCGGCGCTCACTCAGACCCCTCCCTGGCAACTGCCAGCGATTATGTAACCCCCTCCCCACCGGCTCCCTACTGCCCTCCGCTGCCCGGGAGGCCATAACCGGGCACACCGCTCACCATGGACGTTGAGGAGCGGCCCGAGGAGGAGTGCATGGGTCAGAAGGAGACCACGCCCGCCGTCCATCCCGGTCCCGACCAGCGGCCCGGCCCGTCCCCCGGGCAGCCCGGCCGCGGGGTGCTCGTCTCGATCGGAGCCCTGCTGCTGGGTCTCCTGCTCGCGGCACTCGACCAGACCATCGTCTCCACCGCCCTGCCCACGATCGTCAGCGACCTCGGCGGCCTGGCCCACCTCTCCTGGGTCGTCACCGCCTACCTGCTCGCCTCGACGGCCGCGACACCGCTCTGGGGCAAGCTCGGCGACCAGTACGGCCGCAAGAAACTGTTCCAGGGCGCGATCGTGCTCTTCCTGATCGGGTCCGCGCTCTGCGGCATCGCCCAGAACATGCCCCAGCTCATCGGCTTCCGCGCACTGCAGGGCCTGGGCGGCGGCGGACTGATCGTGCTGTCGATGGCGATCGTCGGCGACATCGTCCCGCCCCGCGAACGGGGCAAGTACCAGGGCCTCTTCGGCGGGGTCTTCGGCGCGACCAGCGTGCTCGGCCCGCTCCTCGGCGGGCTCTTCGTGGACCACCTCTCCTGGCGCTGGGTGTTCTACATCAACATCCCCATCGGCATCATCGCCCTGGCCACGATCGCCACGGCCCTGCACATCCCGGTGCGCCGCGCGAAGCACACCATCGACTACCTCGGCACCTTCCTGATCGCCTGCGTGGCCACCTGCCTGGTGCTCATGGCTTCCCTCGGCGGCACCTGGGGCTGGGGCTCGGCCCGCATCATCGGCCTCGCGGTCCTCGGCGCAATCCTGCTCCTCGCCTTCGTGTTCGTGGAGCGGAAGGCCGTGGAACCCGTCCTCCCGCTCAGGCTGTTCCGGATCCGCACCTTCACCCTGTGCGCGGTGATCAGCTTCGTCATCGGGTTCGCGATGTTCGGCGCACTGGTCTACCTGCCGACGTTCCTCCAGGTGGTCCAGGGCGTATCGCCGACCATGTCCGGCGTGCACATGCTGCCGATGGTCCTGGGCATGCTGATCTCCTCCACCGGCTCCGGGCAGATCGTCAGCCGCACCGGCCGCTGGAAGGTCTTCCCGATCGCCGGCACCGCGGTCACCGCCGTCGGCCTGCTCCTCCTGCACCAGCTCCACCGCACCACCCCCACCTGGGAGACCAGCCTCTACTTCTTCGTCTTCGGCACCGGCCTCGGTCTCGTCATGCAGGTGCTGGTGCTCGTCGTGCAGAACGCGGTCAGCTACGCCGACCTCGGCGTGGCCACCTCCGGGGCCACCTTCTTCCGCTCCATCGGCGCCTCCTTCGGTGTCGCGGTCTTCGGCACGATCTTCATCCACGGCCTCGACGACAACCTCTCCAAGGCACTCGCGGGCGTCCCGCTGCCGCCCGGCGTGAGCGCCTCCGGACTGGAGGCGGACCCGCGGACCGTCGCCGAACTCCCCGCCTCGCTGCGCCCCACCGTCCTCGACGCCTTCTCCACCGCCATCACCGACGTGTTCCTCTACGCCGTCCCGATCGTGCTCCTGGCCTTCGCCGTGGCCTGGTTCCTCAAGGAGGACCCGCTCCGGGCCTCGGTGACCGCCCCCGACGTCACCGAGACGCTCGCCTCCAACCCCGTCCAGCGCTCCTCCCGGGACGAGGTCGCCCGGGCCCTGTCGGTCCTGGGCACCCTCCAGGGGAAGAGACACGTCTACGAGAAGATCACCGAGAAGGCCGGCTACGACCTGATGCCCGCCGCCAGCTGGATGCTGCTGCGGATCAACAAGTACGGCTCGACGGAGCCGGCCATGCTCGCCGAGCGGACCGTCGTACCCCTGCGGGTCATCACCGAGGCCGCCCGGCAGGTCGAGGAGCGCGGCCTGGCCCGGCGCGAGGGGCTGCCGCTCGTCCTCACCGACAAGGGACGGGTGGCGGCCGGGCGCCTGTCCGAAGCGCGGGAGGAGTCGCTCGCCGAGCTGCTGGGTGACTGGTGGGGACCTGACCGGCCCAGGGACCTCACCGAACTGGTCAAGGAGATCAACGCGGAGCTGTGCGGCTCGGACGCGGAGGAGCCGTACGACCGGCTGGCCCCCCGCGACCACGAAGCGCCCTGAGCCCCACGATGCGCCTGACCCCCGTCCCCGTCACCGTCCGTCAGACGAGGACCTTCTCGAACCAGTGCTGGGCGTACGGGCCCGAGTTGTACGCGGGTATCTCCGCGTACCCGTGCTTCGCGTAGAGCCTGCGGGCCTCCACCAGGTCCGTGCGGGTGTCCAGCCGGATCCTGGTCGCGCCCAGCCCGCGCGCGGCGTCCTCCAGGGCCGTGAGCAGGGCCGCCCCGCCGCCGGTGCCCCGGGCGTCCGGGCTGACGTACACCCGGGTGAGCTCGGCGGTGGCCGGGTCGAGCAGGCGTATCCCGCCGCAGGACGCGGGCTCCCCGTCCAGCCGTCCCACCACGAACGCGCCGGTGGGCGGCACCAACTCGTCCGCGGGGAAATCGTCCATCCCCTGGTCGATCTCCGCCTCGCTGACGGACCGCTTCCAGTACCGCCCGGCCACCTCGGCGTAATAGGCGCGGCGCAGCGCGGTGGCCTCAGGGGTGGTGAAGGCCTCCGGCGTGACGGACCAGGTCCTGCGCGCATGCACGATCTTGTTCTCGTTCATGGCGCCATTCTGGAGGCCCGGTCCCGTCCGCCGCGTGGAATATCCACACCCTCGGACCGATGATGGGAAAGGCATACAAACCGATCCCGGGAAGGGTGTGAGCAGTCATGTCGCAGCATCCGGACTGTGCCCTGGTCCGCCGCGGTTACGAAGCCTTCGGCAAGGGCGACATGGAGACGATGGCCACCCTGATGACGGCGGACGTCATCCACCACGTCCCCGGTACCCACCCGCTGTCCGGGCACCACAAGGGCAGGGAAGCCGTCCTCGACCTCTACCGGAGCATGGGCGAGGAGACGAAGGGCACCATGCGGGTGGAACTGGAGCGAGTGACGGCCGACGGGCGGGGACACGCCATCGCCGTCCACAAGTGGCACGCCGACCGGGGGGACCGCGGCATCGAGATGCACGCCGGGCTGTTCTTCACCATCGTCGGCGGGAAGATCACCGACATCGACCAGTGCAGCGAGGACATCGACGCGGAGAACGACTTCTGGCACTGAACACGGTCACGTACGGCGGCACATGGCCACGTACGGCGGCTTGCGGCCGCGTACGCCCGTGCACGGCCGCGTACGCCGCGCACGGCCGGGTACGCCGCGCACGGCGCCGTACCCGGGGTCGATCCCGTTCGCCACGGCGCCACACGTGAGAAGTACGTCGGAGGTGACGTCACCCCTTCTTCGGGGCCGCCTGCTGCACCACCTCGAACGACCACAGCGTGGAACCCGAAGCCGCCGGCTTCGGCCGCTCGCCGCCGCCCTCGCCACCGGCGCCACCCTGGTGCGCCGCCTTCATCGGCCCCTCCATCCACGCCTGGAAGGCCGCCTCGTCCCGCCACCGGGTGTACACGAGGTACTGGTCCGTGCCCTCCATCGGACGCAGCAGCTCGAACCACTCGAACCCGTCCGAGTTCTCCACCGACCCGGCCCGCGACGCGAACCGCTTCTCCAGGACTTCCCGCTGCTCCGCCGGGACCGTCAGCGCGTTGATCTTCACGATGCTCATGCCGCCATCCTAGGGAAGCCCCCACGCCCGACCTTCCCGGGACGGGCCGGTTGACGTTCCGCCCCGGGATATCGTCGTCCCGGGTAATTGAGCGCGGCAGCCAGGCGAAGTCGGGGTTGCAGGCAACAGGGCGGGAGGCCGGCGGGGCGTGGCGAATGCGTCGGAGCACAGCGGGGCGAAAGGCCATGCCGGTGTCATAGGCAAAGACGACGGCGAAGGCGCGCGGCTGGGGGCCGCGCGCATCGTGCTCTGGGGCCTGGCCGCCGTACTCGCCCTGCGGCAGGCCGCGGTGGTGCTGCGCGTGCCACCGAACGAGTGGCTCACCGGCATCCGGCTGCCCGATCTGACGGCCGGCTCGCTCTACGACAGCGGGCTGTTCACCGGCAGTCCCTTCGCGGGCATGGTGCTGCGGCCCCTGACCGGTTTCGCCGACCAGTCCCTGGAGATCGCCTGGACGTTCGTCACCCTGCTCTCCGTCGCCGCCGTCGGGCTGGTGGCGGCGCGCGGCCTGCCCGATCCGGTGCCCCGCCGCACCGCCCTGCTCGCCGCGCCCGTCCTGGTCACCCTGATGATGGTCTCCCTCCCGGTCCGGGAGGCCGCCTTCCCCGGGCAGACCGCCGTGCTGCCGGTGCTGCTGGTGCTGTTCGCCCTGTTCCGGGTGCCCGGCGACCGCCCCGCCGGAATCCTCACCGGCCTGGCCGCCGCCCTCCAGCCCGCCCTGCTGCTGTTCGCCCCGCTGCTGTGGCTGACCGGCCGCCGGACCGCCGCCAGGTCCACGCTGGCCACCTTCTCCGCCGCTTCTCTCCTCGCCCTGGTGACGCTGCCCCGCGACTCGTGGACGTACTGGGTGGACCACCTGGCCGGGACCCGTCTCGGCGGCAGCCCGGACGGCCTCGCCAACCAGTCCCTGCACGGCGCACTGCTCCGCTTCGGCCTGGCCGGCTCGGGCGAGACGGCCCTGTACCTCGTGCTCGCCGGCGCCGTCGCCCTGATCGGGCTGCGCCGCGCCGTCCGCTACGCCCGTGACGGCCAGCTGCTGCTGGCCGTGGCCGTGACCGGCTGCGTGGCCGTCGCCGTTTCCCCGACCGGCTGGCGCCACCAGCTGCTCTGGGTGCTGCTCGCGGTGGCCGGCAAGGTCGGCCGGCGGGCCGCCGACCGGCCCGTGTGGCCGGTCGCGGTGGTCCTGGTGATGACCCTGCCCAGCGAGATGCTGCTGCCCAACATGGCCGCGCTGGCGCCCGTACGCGACAACGTGCTGCTGCTGGCCGCGCTCGCCGCGGCCTGCGCCGTGCCGTTCCTGCCGCGCTGTTCGCCGTACTGGCGGGAGCCGGTGGCCACCTCCTACGGGCACCCGGCCGAGGCCCGGTGGCACCGGATCCCGCTGCTGCCGGGCTGGCGGCGGGTGCTCAGCCGCCCCAACCTGCTGCTGGAACTGCTGCTGATCCGGGTCGGCTACTCGATGTACTCGCACATCCGGGCCGCCGCGCCGAACAGCCGCGCCACGGCCGAGGACAACGCGCACACCGTCCTCGCCGCGGAGCGGGCGCTCGGCATCGACATCGAGCACGCCGTCAACCAGGCGGTGGTGCGCACGGAGTGGCTGGAGAAGTTCTTCAACTTCTACTACACCTCCTTCCACTTCGTGATCCCGCTGAGCCTCCTGGCACTGCTCTACTGGCGGCGCCCCGCCGACTACCGCTGGGCCCGCGCCTCCCTGGGCCTGGCCACGCTCATCGCCCTGTTCGGCTTCTGGCTGTTCCCGCTCGCGCCGCCGCGCCTCATGCCGGGCCTCGGCTTCACCGACACCGTGCACGGCCCGCAGGACCTCGCCAACCCGTCGTACGGTGCGATGACCGCCATCTCCAACCAGTACGCGGCGATGCCCTCGCTGCACTTCGGCTGGTCGTTGTGGTGCGGCATCGTGATCGTCGCGATGGCGCCGAAGGGCTGGCAGAAGCTGCTCGGGGCGCTGCACCCGGTCGTCACGGTGTGCGCGATCGTCGCCACCGCCAACCACTGGCTGCTCGACGCGGTGGGCGGCGCGTGCGTGGTGGGCGCCGGGTTCGCCCTCGTGTACGTGCTGTCCGGGCCTCGGCGGCTGCGCGTGCGGGTGCCGGCACAGCGCGCCACACCGGCCGCGGGCGGCGAGGAGGCCCAGGTCAGGACGGCCGCGGGCAACCGGTAGGGGGCGGCCGGCCCGGGGCCCCGCCCGGGCCCCGGCCGGAGCCCTGCCGGTCCTTCGCCGGGCCCGCTCCGGGCCTTCGCCGGGCCCGCTCCGGTCCTACGGCGAGGCCGCTCCGGGCCCTCGCCGGGGCCCTGTCCACAGCCCCGGGCGGGCCGGCCCCGCGGTCGTAGACTGAAGGGGACCCGCGTCGTGCTCGCCCGGAGCCCGATGGAAGGGACGGGCCACCATGACCGCACGGCCGATTCCCCTCGGACCCGGGGCCACCGCCTGGGCACCCGAGACGGTCACGACCGACCCGTACAACGCCCAGACGCCCTCGGCCGCGCTGGCCGAACCGGTCACCCCGGTGGGCGCCTTCTTCGTCCGCGACCACTTCGGCATCCCGGAACCCGACCCCCGCACCTGGCGGCTCCGCTTCGACGGCGCCGTCGAAGCCCCCTTCGAACTCCGCCACGACGACCTGCTCGCCCTGCCGCACCGGGAACTCGACGTGGTCCTGGAATGCGCCGGCAACGGCCGCGGCATGATGTCCCCGCGCCCGCCCGGCCTCCCCTGGGACCAGCGGGCGGTGGGCTGCGCCCGCTTCGCCGGTGTACCGTTCCGTGCCCTCGCCGCCAGGGCCCTGATCAGGCCGGACGCCGTGGAGATCGTCTTCGCCGGAGCCGACGCGGGCACCGTCCGCGACCGCCGGGTGCACTTCGAGCGCAGTCTCCCGCGGGCCGCCGCCCTCCACCCGGACACCCTCCTCGCCACGCGCATGAACGGCGAACCCCTCGCGCCCGAACACGGCGCCCCGGTCCGCCTGGTGGTCCCCGGACGGTACGCCGTCGCCGACGTGAAGTGGCTGGTCGGCATACGGGCCGTCACCGAGCCCTTCACCGGCGTGTTCCAGGCCGAGGAGTACGTCTACGAAGACGCGCGCGGCACCCCCGAAGGCCCCGTGACCGCGGTCCGGGTCAAATCCCTCATCACCGCGCCCGAACCGGACACGGCCCTGCGCCGCGACCACGAGACCGTCGTACGCGGCCGGGCCTGGTCCGGCGGCGGGTTCCGGGTGTGCGCGGTCGAGGTGAAGGCCGCCTTCCAGGACGACGACCCGGCCCCGGAATGGCAGCAGGCCGAACTGGAACCCCCGGCCGGCCGGTACGCCTGGACCGCCTGGTCCTTCCGCTGGACCCCGCACCGCCCGGGCCCCTGCCGGGTGCTGGCCCGCGCGAGCGACACCCACGGCGACACCCAGCCCGTCCGGCCGCCGTGGAACGCCCGCGGCTACGGCTGCAATCCGGTGGCGTCGGTCGACGTGGTCGTCGTGTGAGGCGGTGACGAAGTGCACGGGATCGAGACGGTGACCACCACCGGCCTGGGCGACACCAGCTACCTCCTGGTCAGCGGGGACGAGGCCGCACTGGTCGACCCCCAGCGGGACAGCTGGGACCTGCTGGAGTCCTGCGCCGCCCGCAAGCTGCGCATCCGGTACGTCCTGGAGACCCACGTGCACAACGACTACGTCTCCGGCGCCCTGGAGGTCCGCGCCGCGACCGGCGCCACCGTGGCCGTCCCCGCCCGCGTCCCGTACGCCTTCGACCACCTGCCGCTCGCCGAGGACGACGAGATCACCCTCGGAGACCTGACCGTCCGTGCGATGGCGACCCCCGGCCACACCGTCGAGCACACCGCCTACCTCGTCCTCGACGGCACCGGCGGGCCGCCGGCGGCCGTGTTCACCGGCGGCAGCATGCTCGTCGGCAACACCGGCCGCACCGACCTGGCCGGCGACGACCTCACCGAGCGGCTTGCCCGCGCCCAGTACCGCACGGTCCGGCGGCTGGCGCTGCTCCCCGACCCCACGCGGGTGCTGCCGACGCACGGCGCGGGCAGCTCCTGCGCGGCCGGCCCGGTCTCGGCGGCCCGCACCACCACCGTCGGCGCCGAACGCCTCACGAACCCCGCGCTGACCGCCCGCGACGAGGAGGAGTTCGTCCGCACCAGGCTGTCCGGGCTGCCCCCGTACCCCGCCTACTACCGCCACATGGCCACCATCAACCGGAAGGGTCCCGAGGTGCTCGGCGGCGTGCCCGCGCTCCGTCCGCTGACCCCCGAACAGGTGGAGGGCCTGTACGGGCGCGGCGCGCAGATCGTCGACGGCCGCGACCGCCGCACCTTCGCGGCCGCGCACGTGCCCGGCGCACTCTGCTTCGAACTCGACGACCGCTTCGCGAGCCTGGTCGGCGAGGTCGTGCCCTTCGGCACCCGCCTGGTGCTCGTCCTGCCCGAGCCCGCCGACGAATCCGCCGCAGAAGCCGTCCGCCAACTGCTCCGCATCGGATACGAGAACACCGCCGGGTACCTGGCGGGCGGGGTCGGCGCCTGGGCCGCCGCCGGCCACCCGGTGCGCTCCTTCCGCACCGCCGACGCCGCGGAACTGGCGGCCCGGCTCGACCGCACGCGGGTGCTGGACGTGCGGCCGGAGCACCCCGAGGGCGGCATCCCCGGCACGCTCACCGTCCCCCTCGCCGAACTGCCGCGCCGACTGGGCGAGATGCCCAGGGACGGGGAGATCTGGACGGTCTGCGCCAGCGGACGCCGCGCGACCATCGCCGCGAGCCTGCTCGACCTGGCCGGCATCCCGGTCACGGCCGTGATCCGGGGCGGCGTGGGGGAGTTGGGGGAACACGCACACACATAGAAAGAGGGAGAGCGCCATGGGAGGCACTGCACCCACAGGAGGCACCGCAGCCACAGGAGGCACCCCACCCACGGGTGGAAACGGCTACGCCCATCCCGAGACCCTGGTGGACACGGACTGGCTGGCCGCGCACCTCGACGACACGACGGTGCGCGTCATCGAGGTGGACGAGGACACCACCGCCTACGAACAGGGCCACATCCCGGGGGCCGTGGGCTGGAACTGGACCACGGACCTGCACGCCCCCGTGGGCCGCGACTACCTGGACCGCGAGGCCCTCGGACGGCTGCTGTCCGAGGCGGGAGTCGACTACGACACCACCGTGATCCTCTACGGAGGCAACAACAACTGGTTCGCCGCGTACGCCTACTGGATCATGCGGCTGCGCGGCTTCAACAAGGTCAAGCTGCTCGACGGAGGCCGCAAGAAGTGGGAACTGGACGGCCGGGAGACGACCAGGGAGGTCACGCACCACCGGCACACCGACTTCACCGTCACCGGCCAGGAGAACCCGCAGTTCCGGGCGATGCGCTCCGAGGTGCTGCAGGGCCCGGCCGCACACATGGTCGACGTCCGCTCCCCGGAGGAGTACCGGGGTGAGCGGCTGGCACCCCCGCACCTGCCGCAGGAGCAGGCGCAGGTGCCCGGCCACATCCCCGGCGCCGCCAACATCCCCTGGTCGCAGGCCGCCAACGACGACGGCACGTTCAAGTCGGCGCAGGAGCTGGAGGCCCTGTACACCGGCAAGGGAGTCACGTCCGACCGCGAGGTCATCGCCTACTGCCGCATCGGCGAGCGCTCCTCGCACACCTGGTTCGCACTGCACGAGCTCCTCGGCTATCCGGACGTCAAGAACTACGACGGCTCCTGGACCGAATACGGCTCGCTGGTCGGCGTCCCCGTCGAGCTGGGGCCCCGCTGAGCCCGGGGCCCCTCCCCGGGCCGGGCGGGACGCGCCTCAGGCCGGCGGGACGTTCTGGTTGAGGCGGAACACGTTGTCCGGGTCCCAGCGTGCCTTGAGCTCCCGCAGGCGCGCGTACTTCGCGGTCCCGTACGCCTGCTCCACCCGCTCCGCGCCCTCCTCCATCAGGAAGTTCGCGTAGACGCCCGCCTGGTGCGGGGCCAGCGCCGACCACAGGCCGCGCGCCCAGGCCCGCTCCTGCTCGAACCCCTCGGCGTCGAGGCAGGTGGCGTTGATGTTGAAGGTGTGCCCGGAGGAGCGCCCGCCGAAGGCCGTCCCGTCCTCCCCGGCCCGGGCGATGGCCCCGCCCAGCTGGAAGATCGGGAAGGCGGTGTAGGGGGAGACGATCCGCGCCGCGTGCTCCGCGGTGGTGTCGATCACCTCGTCCGACAGCCGCTCCACGTCCAGGGACCTGAAGTAGTACCAGCGGCCGGGCGGGAAGGAAGGATCGAACATCGCCTGGTGGGCGGTGAACGGCTTGGGTGCGCACAGGTCCAGCACCGGCGGCGGGCCCCACTCCCGCAGCGGCCGCACCACGCGCTCGCCCTCCTCGACGGGCCCGCAGTGGCAGCACACCACCATCACCACGTGCTCGCCCTGCAGCGCGGCAGGGACGTACGGCAGGGCCGGGGCCCGGCGGTGCACCACGGCCGTGGTCAGCTCGTCCGGGACGTCGGTGATCCAGTCCCGGTAGAAGCGCAGCAGCCGGGCCGAGTCGGCGACCCGCCACATGATCGGGCCGGCCAGCACGACCGGGCCCACCGGGTTCAGGCGGAACTCGAACTCCGTGACGATGCCGAAGTTGCCGCCCCCGCCGCGCACGCCCCAGAACAGGCCGGGGTTCTCGTCCTCGCTCGCCCGGACCAGGCTGCCGTCGGCGGTGACCAGGTCCACGGCCAGCAGCTGGTCGACGGTGAGGCCGTACTTGCGCATCAGCCAGCCGATGCCGCCGCCCAGAGTGAGTCCGGCGAGCCCGGTGTGGGTGACGATCCCGGCGGGCACGGCCAGTCCGAACGCCTGGGTCTCGTGGTCCAGCTCCCCGAGCAGGACGCCCGCCTGGGCGCGCACGGTGCGGGCCTCCGGATCGACCCGGACGCCCTTCATCAGCGACAGGTCGATGACGATGCCGCCGTCGCACACGGAATGGCCGGGGAAGCTGTGGCCGCCGGATCGGACGGCGAGCGGGAGCCCGGCGCCGGCGCCGGTGGTGGCCAGCCGGACCGCCGCGATCACGTCCGCCGCCCCCGTGCAGTAGGCGATCAGCTCCGGTCGGCGGCTGATCGAGGCGTTCCACACCCGGCGGGAGGTTTCGTACGCCTCGTCCCCGGGCCGCACCAGCGGCCCCCGGAACGGCGATGGGTCGAGCGCGGCCCTGGCCATCGGCATGGGCATGTTCCCAGTCTGGCACCGGGCGGCCGGAACGGCGCCGCGGAGCCTGCCGGGGTGGCCGACGGTCGTCCGGGTCAGCCGAGGGTGGTCTGCGGGAGTGAGGCCGCGGCCGGGCCGGTGCCGGCATCGGTGTCGACGAGCGCCACGATCAGCGGGTTGGGCCCGGCCGGGGCGCCGTCGAGGGCGCGGAGGCGGTAGCGGACCGTGGTGACCGCCTCCCGGGCCAGCGGGGTGCCGCCGGTGAGCTGCCCGTACGGCATGACGTCGTTGGCGATGCGCAGCGGGGCCGGGCGCCAGGAGCCGGTGGCGGGGTCGCGGCGCTCCAGGCGGTGGCCGGGGAGGGTGCCGCCCGGCGTGGCCTCCATCTGGAAGGCGAGCAGCAGGTGGCGGTAGGCGCGGGTGTTGCCGTTGCGCAGGGTGACGGTGAACTCCCGGGCGGGACCTCCGGGCTGCAGCAGGAGCCGGCCGCCGGGTGTGCCGACCGTCATCGTGAGCCGGGTGGGTACGGGCGGCCCGGCCGCGGCCTTCGAGGCGGTGGCCGGGGTGGCTGCCGCCGTGGCCGACGGGCCGGGTGAGCCGGGAGCGGTCGCCGACGGCCGGGGAGAGGAGGAGCCGGAGACGGAGGGGGAGGGTGCTGCCGGAGGGGCGACAGGGCTCGGCGAACCCGACAAGGCGGGAGCGGCGGGAGTGGCGGATGTGGCCGGCGGGTTCGCCGGGGCCGGTGCGGTCGTGGTCTTGGCCGCCGTACCGGATCCCGGCGTGCAGGCGGCGGTCAGGGCCGCGGCGAGGGCCCCGATGAAGAGCGCACGGGTGCGGCGCATGTGGTGGTGTCCCTCGGGTGCGGGTCGTTCGGTTGCTCGGGGAAACCTAACCGCTGCAGGACACGGGGACGACGAGGTCGGATAACGCTTTCGGCTCCGCACGGCCCGGGGCCCGCGGACCGGGAACCCGGCTTGGGGCGGGCTGAGGGCGGGCTGCGGGCGGGCTGCGGGCGGTCCGCAGGCCGAAGGGGCGCCGGGGCACGAATGCCCCGGCGCCCCTTCGGCTGGATCGCCGCTCCTGTCATGATCTGCCCGGCTCACCCGTTCCGCCACTCGGGCGAGGGTGCGGCGGAGCACAGGCGTCCGCAGACGGCAGGGGCCCGGCGTGGAGGGTGTGGCCCCTGCCGTCCCGGACTGCCGGGTCGGTCAGCCGTGGACGACCCGGAGTTCCTTGATGCCGTTCAGCCAGGCCGCGCGCAGCCGGCGCGGGGCGCCGTCGGCCGCCCGGAGGTCCGGGAGGGCGTCCGCCAGCGCGTTGAAGATCAGGTCGATCTCCAGGACGGCCAGGGACTTTCCCAGACAGAAGTGCGGGCCGCCGCCGCCGAATCCCAGGTGCGGGTTCGGGTCGCGGCTGATGTCGAAGACATCGGGGTTCTCGAAGACCTCGGGGTCGTGGTTGGCGGAGGAGTAGAACATCCCCACCCGGTCGCCCTTCCTGATCTTCCGGCCGCCGAGCTCGGTGTCCTGCGTCGCCGTCCGCTGGAAGGAGATCACGGGGGTGGCCCACCGGACGATCTCCTCCGCGGCCGTCGAAGGCCGGGTCCTCTTGTACAGCTCCCACTGGTCGGGGTGGGTCAGGAAGGCGTGCATGCCGTGGCTGATCGCGTTGCGCGTGGTCTCGTTCCCCGCGACCGCGAGCAGCAGGACGAAGAAGCCGAACTCGTCGGAGCTCAGGTTGCCCTGTCCCTCGGCGGCCACCAGCTGGGTGACGATGTCCTTCGCCGGGCACTGCTTCCGGTCGGCCGACATGTTCATCGCGTAGCCGATGAGTTCCATCGCCGCCTCGGCGCCGACCTCCTCGGTGATGGCGTACTCCGGGTCGTCGTACGCGATCATCTTGTTCGACCAGTCGAAGATCTTCGTGCGGTCCTTCTGCGGTACGCCGATCAGCTCGGCGATGGCCTGCAGCGGCAGTTCGCACGCGATCTGCGTGACGAAGTCGAAGGCCCCGCCGCCCGCCGCCTCCTTGGCTCCGGCCACGATCTGCCGGGCCCGGTCGCGCAGGGCTTCCTCCAGACCGCGGATGGCGCGCGGGGTGAAGCCGCGCTGCACGATCTGGCGGACCCGGGTGTGCTCCGGCGGATCCATGTTCAGCATGATCAGGCGCTGGGCATCTATCTGTTCGCGCTGGATGTGCTCGTTGAAGCGGATGATCGCGGTGTTGACGCTGGAGGAGAAGAGTTCCGGGTGCGTGGAGACGTACTTGACGTCCGCGTGCCGGGTGACGGCCCAGTACCCCTCGTCGTCGAAGCCGGTGATGCCGCGGGGCTGCGGACACCACCAGACCGGTGCGGTCTGCCTCAGCTGCGCGAACTCCGGGTAGGGGACGCGGGACTGGAGGAGATCGGGGTCCGTGGCGTCGAAGCCCTCGGGCAGCGCGGGACAGGTCATCGGGCTCTCCACATCTGATCTGGTCCGATCCGATCCGACTGAATTCTGACGGCCCATCAGAAAACTGACTTGAACGTAGTAACGAGTTCTAGAAGTGGCAAGGGTCGCGGCAGCAACTGTTGCGTGGCGCTCCGTGTGGATACGGTGCACAGGGCGTGCAAGACCCTTGCGTGATGGGGCTCCGGACCACTAAGACTTCGGGAGAGAACTAGAACGCGTACTAGTTACCTCAGGTAAGTCAGGTCGGCGGGGCGCCGGGACGGTCCGCCGTGCAGGACGTGCACGATGTGCAGGAGAGGACGAGCTCATGGCCGCGGAACCCGTCATCGTCGAAGCCGTACGCACCCCCATCGGCAAGCGCGGCGGCGCGCTCGCCAACCTCCACCCCGCCTACCTGCTGGGCGAGACCTACCGCGAACTGCTCGCCCGTACGGGCATCCAGCCGGACTGCGTCGAGCAGATCGTCGGCGGCACCGTCACGCACGCCGGCGAGCAGTCGATGAACCCCGCCCGGACCGCCTGGCTCGCGATGGGGCTGCCGTACGAGACCGCCGCGACCACCGTGGACTGCCAGTGCGGCTCCAGCCAGCAGGCCAACCACATGGTCGCCAACATGATCTCCGGCGGGGTCATGGACATCGGCATCGCCTGCGGGGTCGAGGCCATGAGCCGGGTGCCACTGGGCTCCGGATCCAAGCACGGCCCGGGCAAGCCCTTCCCCGACGAGTGGAACGTGGACCTGCCCAACCAGTTCGAGGCCGCCGAGCGGATCGCCCGTAACCGCGGCCTGACCAGGGAGGACGTGGACCGGCTCGGTCTGCTCTCGCAGGAGCGGGCGGCCGTGGCCGTGGCGGAGGAGCGGTTCAAGCGGGAGACCTTCGCCGTGCAGGTGCCGACGACGGAGGAGGAGCAGCATGCCGGCCAGGGCATGTGGCGGCTGGTCGATCGGGACGAGGGGCTGCGCGACACCTCCATGGAGGCGCTGGCCCGGCTCAAGCCGGTCATGCCGACGGCCGTGCACACCGCGGGGAACTCCTCCCAGATATCCGACGGCGCGGCCGCGGTGATGTGGGCCTCGCGCAAGATGGCCCGCGCGCTGAAGCTGAAACCCCGGGCCCGGATCGTCGCGCAGACGCTGGTCGGCGCGGACCCGCACTACCACCTCGACGGGCCGATCGACGCGACCCGGGCGGTGCTGGGCAAGGCCGGCATGTCGCTGAAGGACATCGATCTGGTCGAGATCAACGAGGCGTTCGCGTCGGTGGTGCTGAGCTGGGCGAAGGTCTTCGGCCAGGACCTGGAGAAGGTGAACGTCAACGGCGGGGCGATCGCCCTGGGGCACCCGGTGGGGGCCACCGGCGCCCGCCTGATCACCACCGCCCTGCACGAGCTGGAACGGCGGGACAAGGAGTTCGCGCTGATCACGATGTGTGCCGGGGGCGCGCTCGCCACCGGCACGATCATCCAGCGGCTGTGACGTAGCCGGCCGGTGCTGCTCCGGCGGCGCCGTGGGTGCCGCCGGTCATCGACCCTGTGGGATGGGATGCGGAAGGCCCCGGCGGCCGGACCTGGGGAGGTCGGCCACCGGGGCCTTCGCGTGCGTGTGGGTCGGCGCTGTCGCGCCGTTCTCCGACGCGCGGGCCGGCGTCGCGCTGCGCGGTGTCGCGCCGTGCGCGGACGGGCCGTGGGCCGTCGCGTCGGGTGTCGGCGTGCGGTGGGCCGTCGCGCCGTGCGCGGACGGGCCTGCTGCCATCACGTCGTGCGGTGCGTTTCGCACCGCGGGTGCTGCTCGTACTGCGGGTGGTGCAGGTCTTGCCGGTGGTGCTGGTGTTGCAGGTCTTGCCGGTGTTGCTCGTGCTGCTGGTGTCGCTGGTCCTGCCGGTTCCGCTGGTCCTGCTGGTGCCGTCGCGCCGGGTGCGCGGGGCGTTCACCGGCTTAGTACCAGTGGTTGGCCTGCCAGAAGTTCCAGGCGCCGACCGGGGAGCCGTAGCGGGAGTTCATGTAGTCCAGGCCCCACTTGATCTGGGTGGCCGGGTTGGTCTTCCAGTCCGCACCGGCGGAGGCCATCTTCGAGCCGGGCAGGGCCTGGACCAGACCGTAGGCGCCGGAGGAGGCGTTGGTCGCGGACGGGTTCCAGCCGCTCTCGTGCTCGACGATCTTGCTGAACGCGGCGAACTGGGCCGGGTCCTTGATCATCTGCTGGGCGATCGCCTTGGCGCCACCGGGGGCGGCCTGGGCGGGAACGGCGGCGAGCAGCGAACCGGCGGCGGCGAGGCCGACGACGGTGCCGGTGAGGGCCTTCTTGGAAGCGGCGATGCGGCGGATGGCGGAGATGGACAAGGGAGGACCTTCCGTGGGGAACAGGGGCAGTCGCGCCGCATGTCGAAGACATGCGTGAGCCACTCACGCGGAGGAGAGGGGTTCGTCCGGCGGGGGGCTGTGCGCCCCGGCCGCCTCGGCGACGAGAACCAGTTAGCCAGGCCGCCGACGGCCTGGCAATGCCCTCCGTCTACGACCGCGGGTAGTGGCGGGGGCCTTCGGGCAGGGCCGTGGGTCCGGTGGGAAAGCCGCAGGTGGAGGGGTGGGCGGAGGGGGTGCGGGAGGGGGCGGAGGAACTACGGTCCCGGGTCGTATGTGACCTGGGTCCTGTGGGGCGCCTCACCGGCCGGCGGCCCGGTTCTCACCTTCTGTGGTCACTCGTACCCCTTTCGGGGGTGTGTCCTGGGCCACTACACCCCCGGATTCGAAGGTGGCGGACGCGTCGAAGGCCGCTTTCCGGGTGGCCCGGCGGAGCGCCCGCAGCACGGTGGCACCGAGGACCAGGGTCAGTACGACGGTCAGCGAAGCACGCCCCAGGTCCCAGCCGAGGGAGGTGGCGAGGTAGTAGGCGGCGAACCGGCCGAGGTTCTCGGGCAGCGGGTCACCCGCCTGGAAGGAGATGTTCTCGGCGTACCGGAAGAACACCCAGCCCTGCAGGTTCATCACCAGGCCGTAGCCGAAGGAGGCGACGAAGCCGTACGCCGCCAGCAGCCACAGCTCGGCGCGGCCGCGGAGCCGGGCCCGGCCGGGCAGCAGGCCCGCGCCCAGCGCGAACCAGCCCAGCGCCAGCATCTGGAAGGGCATCCACGGCCCCACCCCGCCGGTGAGCAGGGCGGACGCGAACATGGTGACGGCGCCCAGGACGAACCCGAAGCCCGGCCCGAGGACCCGGCCGCTCAGCACCATCAGGAAGAACATGGGTTCCAGCCCGGCGGTGCCCGCGCCGAGCGGGCGCAGGGCGGCGCCGACCGCGGCGAGGACCCCGAGCATGGCCACGGCCTTGGCGTCCATGCCGTCGTCGGCGATGGTGGCGACGACCACGGCGACGAGCAGGGGCAGCAGTGCGGCGAACAGCCAGGGGGCGTCCTGGGAGTGCGCCAGCCCGGACCGGCCCGAGGCGAGCAGCGGCCAGCCGAAGGCGGCGATGCCGATGAGGGTGACGAGGGCGAGGGCGGCGGCGGCGCGGGGGCCGACGGGGACGGGGCGGGGGGTACGGCTCACAGGTCGGCCGCTCCGGTGCCGGGGGCTGCGGGTGTTCCGGGTGCTGGGTGTGCTGGGTGTGATGCGTGTGCCGTGTGCGTTTCGGATGCGTCGGCCGGGTGCGGGCCGCTGCGGTAGGTGCGGCCGGGGCGGGGGGCCGGCGGGGTGGCGGTGTCGTCGACCGGGACGGCCTCGGCCTCGGCGTCGGTGTCGGTGTCGGTGTCGGGGTCGGCGTCGGCGTCGGTGTCGGCCTCGGGGTCCGGGTCGGTTCCTGTGCCGGTGCCTGTGCCTGTGCCGTCGACCGGGGGTGCTCCCGTCAGGGCTTCGGCGACCTGCGACACCGTGAGCCACGGGGCCGGTGCGAGGATCTTCGCGACCTGAGGGGAGAAGGCGGGGGAGGAGACCACGACCTCGGCGGTCGGACCGTCCGCCACGATCTCGCCGCCCGCGAGGACGACCACGCGGTGCGCCAGCTCGGCGGCCAGTTCCACGTCGTGGGTGGCGAGCACGATGGCGTGGCCTTCGGCCGCGAGCCCGCGCAGCAGCTCGATCAGCCGGGCCTTCGCGGCGTAGTCCAGGCCGCGGGTCGGCTCGTCGAGCAGCAGCAGGCCGGGCCGGCCGGTCAGGACGAGGGCGAGCGCGAGGGCGAGGCGCTGGCCCTCGGAGAGGTCGCGGGGGTGGGTGCCGTCCGCGACGTCCGGGAGCAGGGCGGACACCAGGGCCCGGCAGGTGCCGGGGGCGGCGCCCGCGTCGGCGTCGGCCGCCTCGCACTCCGCCGCGACGGTGTCGGCGTAGAGGAGGTCGCGGGGGTCCTGGGGGACGAGGCCGACCCGGCGCACCATGGCGCGGGGCGCGGTGCGGTGGGGTACGGCGCCGCCGACGGTGAGGGAACCGGAGGCGGGTTCGAGCATGCCGACCAAGGTGGAGAGGAGGGTGGACTTGCCGGCGCCGTTGCGGCCCATCAGGGCGATGGTCTCGCCGGGAGCGACGGTCAGGTCGACGGCGCGGAGGGTTTCGGTGCGGCCGCGGCGCACGGTGAGCGCGTCGGCTTCGGCGAGGGGGGTGGGGGCGGGGTGGCCGGGGCGCGGCTGCGTGGGCGCGGCGGGGCTGCGCCGGAGGCGGGCGAGGATTCCCCCTCCCCACCCTCCCCCTGGCTTCGCCGGGGGGACCCCCATCCCGAAACTCGGGGCTCCTCCCCCGGACCCCGCCGGGGCTCCGCCCCCAGCGCCCGCGAAGGCCGCGCCCTCCGACCCCGTCGGCGCCGCGCCCCAGTGGTGGGGCGGCGTCGCCGGCAGGCGGTGGTGGAGGGTCGGGGCGTGGCGGCGGGCGTCGCGGATGGAGAGGGGGAGGGGGTGCCAGCCGGCCAGGCGGCCCAGGGCCACGACCGGGGGGTGGACCGGGGAGATCGCCATGATCTCCGCGGGGGTGCCCAGGAGCGGTGCCGCGCCCGGCGCTTCGAGGAGCAGCAGGCGGTCGGCGTACTGGACCACGCGCTCCAGGCGGTGCTCCGCCATCAGCACCGTGGTGCCCAGGTCGTGCACCAGCCGCTGGAGGACCGCCAGGACCTCCTCGGCGGCCGCCGGGTCCAGGGCGGACGTGGGCTCGTCCAGCACCAGCACCTTCGGGTGCGTGGTCAGCACCGAACCGATCGCCACCCGCTGTTGCTGGCCGCCCGAGAGGGTGGTGAGCGGCCGGGCGCGGAGTTCGTTCAGGCCCAGCAGGTCCAGGGTCTCCTCGACCCGGCGGCGCATGACGGCGGGCGGCAGCCCCAGCGACTCCATGCCGTACGCCAGCTCGTCCTCGACGGTGTCGGTGACGAAGTGGGCCGGCGGGTCCTGGCCGACCGTGCCGACCACGTCCGCGAGTTCCCGCGGCCGGTGGGTACGGGTGTCCCGCCCGGCGACCGTGACCCGGCCGCGCAGGGTGCCGCCGGTGAAGTGCGGAACCAGGCCGGAGACCGCGCCCAGGAGCGTGGACTTCCCGACACCGGAAGGGCCGACGAGGAGGGTGAGCTCGCCCTCCGGGATCGTCAGGTCGGCGTTGCGGAGCGCGGGTCCGGCGGCGCCGTCGTAGGAAATGGAGACCTGTTCGAAGCGGATCACGGTGACAACGTCTCCTTCGGCGGTACGGGCGCCACGAAGGCGGGGAGCAGGCCGATCAGGACGGCGGCCGCGGGCCACAGCGGAAGGCCGGGGGCGACCAGCGGCACCACGCCCGGCTTCAGCCCGGCCGGGTCGATGCCCGAGGCGTGGATCATCAGGGCGGCGACGGCCGCGCCCGAGCCCGCGACCAGCCAGGAACGCACGCCCCACCGGTCCGGCCGGTAACGGGTGCGGACGCTGCGCCGGCCGCCGAGGCGGAGCCCGGCCAGGGCCAGGACGAGCCCGCCGAGCAGGACCGGCACCCCGTACGCGGCGCCCGCGGCGGCGAGCAGCCCGTACGTGCCGGCGCACATGCCGATCAGGCCGCCGAGGGTGAGGACCGCGGTGGTGCGCCGTACGGCGGGCGGGACCGCGGCGGTGCGGCCGTAGCCGCGGGCGTCCATGGAGGCGGCGACCGCCACGGAGCGTTCGAGCGCACCCTCCAGGACGGGCAGGCCGATCTGGGCGACGGCCCGGATGCCGCCGGTCGGACGGCCGCGCAGGCGGCGGGCCCGGCGGAGGCGGGCCACGTCCGCGACCATGTTCGGCGCGAAGGTCATGGCGACGACGACGGCGACGCCGGCCTCGTAGAGCGCGGCCGGCAGCGATTTGAGCAGACGGGCCGGGTTGGCGAGGGAGTTCGCGGCGCCGATGCAGATGAGGAGGGCGGCCAGTTTGGCGCCGTCGTAGAAGGCGAAGACCAGCTGCTCGGCGGTGACCCGGCCGCCGAGGCGGATGCCCTGCGCCCAGGCGGGCAGCGGCACCTCGGGGAGGGTGAAGAGGGTGTGCGCGCCGGGGACGGGGGAGCCCAGGAGCACGGAGAAGGCGAGGCGGAGGGCGAGGACGAACAGGCCGAGCTTGATGAAGGCGGAGTAGGAGCGGGCCCAGGGGGCGGTGGTCTCGCGGCGGGCGGCGACGACGTAGCCGGCGACGACGACGATCAGGCCGAGGAGGAGGGGGTTGGTGGTGCGCGAGGCGGCGGTGGCGAGGCCGAGCGCCCACAGCCACCAGGCGCCGGCGTGGAGGGCGTTGGCGCGGGTTGCCTCCGGCGGGGCGAAGCGGCTTTGCCGGTGACCCGGCTGGTCTTCGTGTCCTTGGCCTTGGCCGCGCCGGTACGTCGCCCTGCGCGCGGTGGCTGCGGGGGCTGCGGGAGCGGCTTCGCCCGAGGTGCGCCCGGCCTCCGGCCGGGCGGTGTTCCCACCCGCACCACCCGTGCGGGCCGTGGGAAAGGTGCGGGTGGCCCCGGTGGGCGGTACCGCGCCGTCGGCGGCCGCGGGCCGTCCGGGCGTGTGCTCGGGCGGGGGTGTCATCGGGTGCGGCGGCGGGACTGCAGGACGGCGGCTGCGCCCACGGCCAGGATCGCGGCGATGCCGGCGAGCAGGCCGACGGAGGGGCCGGAGCCCGCCGAGCCCGAAGCAGAGTCCGAGGCAGAGTTCGAAGTCGAGTGCGCCGTCGGGTCCGTGGCCGGTGCGGGCGAGCCCTGGGCGGCAGCCGGTGAGGAGGCGGGGTCCGTGGTCTTCGCGGAGGTGCCCGCCGTGTCAGCGACCTGCTCGCCGCAGCCCGACCGGGGATACCCGGAGATCGCGCACAGCAGGGCCGCGCTGTTGTAGCGGAGCGGCTTGGCGACCGAGGCCAGGGCCTCGGCCGCCGTACCCGCACGGTCCAGCACGGCGCAGGCCGTGCGCGGGGCGTCCTGCGGCGGGGTCTCGCCCGCGGGGGCGTCCGACGGGAGGCCGAAGTCGACGACCACGGCCACCCGCTTCCGGCCGGCGGCGGCCGGCGTCGACCCGCAGACCGCGGCGAAGTCCGCCGCGGCCCGCGGCTTGGCGACCTCCGCCGAGGCGTCCGCGCTCACCACGAAGCGGAAGCCCTGCACGGAGCCGTCCGCCGGGCGGGCCAGCGAGGGCCCCTGCGTCGCGTACGTCCAGCCGCCGTCGCCGGTGCCGTCCCAGAACGACCAGTAGCGGTATCCCGCGGCATGGGCGGGCGCGGCGACGAGGACGGCGAGGACCGCGGCGAGCAGCAGGGCGGCGGCGGAGGTCGCCCGCCTCACGGCTGCTGCTTCTTCCGGCGGCCGCTCAGCAGGATGCCGATGCCGACGCCGGCGGCCGCACCGGCGCCGATGGTCCACCACAGGCCCGAGCCCGAGCCGTCCTCGCCGTCCTTCTCGTCCTTCGGAGGCATGGCGCCCGTGGCCCTGGTCGGGGCCGCCGCCGGGGCCGGGCCCTGGCCGTTGAGGGCCGCGACCAGGTCGGTGCCGCCGAACGCCCGCGGGTCGGTGCCGCCCGCGTGCGCGGCCAGGACCAGCTGGGCGTACGCGGCCGGGCCGGCCGTCTTCGCCCAGGCGGCGGCGTTCTGCTGCAGCCAGGCCAGCGGCTTCGCCGCGGCCTGCTGGTGGCCCGCTGCGGCCAGCGCGACCACCGCGTCGGCGGTGTTGCCGAAGTCCGGCTGGTCGGTGGCGCCGGGCATCGCCGACATCAGGTGGTCGCCGGAGGCGGCCATGGTCCGGCTCAGGTAGCCCGCACCGCCGGCCACCGCCTGCGCGGGGTCGCTCGCGCCGCCCGCCGCGCACGCGACCGGGTTCGGCCCGACCGGCCGGTCGGCGGCCGGGGGAGCGATGACCATGCCCTTGCCGAGCACGCCCAGTACCGCGGCGGCGGTGGCGTCCGCGTTGGCGATGAGCTTGGTGGCCTTGTCCTGGGACGCGAACGCGCCGAGGTCGGTCTCCTTCGAGATGCCCTCCTCCGCGCACGCCAGCTGGAAGCCGCGCAGCGCGTCGTACGGGGTCTTGCCCGTCTTCGACTTGGTCTCGGCGGGCTTCTCGCCGGCGACCGCCAGCGCACCGGCCACGATTCCGGTCGAGTTGGCGTCCGTACCGAAGTCCATGGCGCCGCCGCCGGGGTTGTAGCTCCAGCCGCCGTCGTCGTTCTGGACCGACTTCAGCCAGTCCACCGCCTTCTTCACCTGTGCCTCGTGGCCGCCGAGCGCGGCCAGCGCCTGCACGGCCGCCGCGGTGGCGTTGGAGTCGGGTGCGGCGGAGGCGTCGCACGCCTTGGCCGGGTCCGGGCGGAAGGCGGCGAAGGCGCCGTTCGCGCACTGCTGGCCGGTCAGCCAGTCCACGGCCTGCGGCGCGGGCGTCACGCCCACGGTGTCCTGCGCGACGAAGGCCAGGGACTGGCGGAAGACGCCGTCGTAGGTCGGGTCGGCGGTGCCGTACAGGCCGGAGGGGATGACCACCGGGGACGGTGAGGGGGACGGCGCGGCGAGGGCGGCGGGAGCGGCGGCCGCGCAGAGCGCGGCGGAGACGGCGAGCGTGGCGGCGCTGCGGCGGACGTTCATGACGGGGCGGGTGCCTCTTCTGCTGGGGAGCGGGAGGCGGGCGCGCGCCCGGGCAGGCGCTGCCGTGCTCCGGCTCCGTTGACCTCGACGGTGCCGGCCACCCTTCCGGCACGGGGCATTCCGGCTTCCCGGCACCCGACGGGCGGGGCGGGTCACGGCTGCGGGTCAGTGCCGGATTCGCACCGGCTTCCCCCCGTACGGAAGTGTTGACGACCCGCTCACTCTACCGGCCCGTGTCCGGGCGCCCCCGCCCCCTCATACCGTTCGGTACGTCACTCCTCACACCGCTCGCACCGCCCGGTAGGCCACCGGGGACGAGCCCGGGACCGCCTCCACGCGGCCCAGCTTCACCAGCCGGCGCAGGTGTGCCTCGGCCTCCGAGACGGCGATGTTGCGGGAGCCGTACGGGATCTGCGCCCAGGGCCGGTTCCACTCCATGCGCTCCGCCAGGTCCCACGGGGTCAGCGGTTCGGCGCTCAGCAGCCGGTGCAGTCCGTTCAGGCGGTCCTCGTGGTGGGCGAGGAGCTGCCGGACCCGGTCGGGGGCGTCGGTGAAGGCGTGCTGGTGGGCGGGGAGGACTTCGGCGGGGGCGAGCCGGCCGATGCGTTCGAGGGAGTCCAGGTAGTCGCCCAGGGGGTCGGTGACCCGGGTGACGCCGTCCTCGTCGGGGGCTTCGTAGAGGCCGATGTGCGGGGTGATGCCGGGGAGGAGGTGGTCGCCGGAGAAGAGGCGGCCGTTGCCGGGCAGGTCGGCCGGGTGCCGCTCCTCCAGGTGCAGGCACACGTGGCCCGGGGTGTGGCCGGGCGTCCAGACCGCGCGGAGCCGGCGGCCGGCCAGCGGCAGCAGCTCGCCGGGGACGATGTCCCGGTCGGGGATCGCGGCGCCCAGTCCGGGCAGGGTCCGCAGCCTGCCCGCCTCGCGGGCGGCGCGCAGCGGGGCGAGGTGTTCCTCGGGCGCGCCGGCGGCGGCGAGCTTGTCGGTGAGGTAGTCGTACCAGGTGCCCGGTTCGGTGCTGCGGGTGCGCCGGACGACCTCGGAGTCGGCGGGGTGCATGGCGATCCAGCAGTCGGCGGCCTCCCGGACGCGTCCGGACAGGCCGTGGTGGTCGGGGTGGTGGTGGGTGATGACCACGCCGTGGACATCGGAGACGGGGATGCCGAGGCGGGCGAGGCCGGCGGCCAGGGTGTCCCAGGAGGCGGGGTCGTCCCAGCCGGTGTCGACGAGGACCGGGCCGCGGCCGGTGTCGAGGACGTGGACGAGGGTGTGGCCCAGGGGGTTGTCGGGGATGGGGACCCTGAGGGAGTGGACCCCGCCGCCGTGGTCGGTCACCTCCGGTGCCACTGCGACCTCCGACACCGCTGCGACCTTCGACGCCTCGGCGCCCTCCGACACCGCTGCCGCATCTGGCATCTCTGCCACCTCAGATGTCCCTGACGTCTCTGCCATGGGGTCCCCCATCCGGATTCCGGGTCGCGCTGTGACGAGAACTCGTTCCAGTCATCAGTAGTAGCCCAAGTCGACCATCTCGCGCACCCGTTGCCGCCGTATTGGATCTGCTGTCGCACTTCTGTCCTGGGCGTGGACTCCTCCAACTAGAACTGGTATCAGTTCTGCACGTTCTGAAATACCGTCAAGGTGGGCGTCGCAGGCAGCGCAGGAGGCATCAGCCATGACCGAGCTCGTGGAACACGGAAAGCTGTTCATCGGCGGGGAGTGGGCCGATCCGCTGGGCGGCGACACCATCGAGGTCGTCTCCCCGCACACCGAGCAGGTCATCGGCCGCGTCCCGCACGCCTCGCGGGAGGACGTCGACCGGGCGGTCGCCGCGGCGCGGCGGGCCTTCGACGAGGGACCGTGGCCCCGGCTCCCGCTGGAGGAGCGGGTCGCGGTGGTCACCCGCATCAAGGACGCGATCGCGGTGCGGCACGAGGAGATAGCCCGGTCGATCAGTTCGCAGAACGGCTCCCCGTACTCCTGGAGCGTCCTCGCCCAGGCGCTCGGCCCGATGATGGTCTACGACGCGGCGATCACGGTGGCCCGCGACTTCCCGTACGAGGAGTACCGGGCCGGGGCGCTCGGGCCGATCCTGGTACGGCGCGAGCCGGTGGGCGTGGTCGCGGCGGTGATCCCGTGGAACGTGCCGCAGTTCGTGGCGGCGGCGAAGCTGGCGCCGGCCCTGCTGAGCGGCTCGACGGTGATCCTCAAGCCGTCGCCGGAGTCCCCGCTGGACTCGTACATCCTGGCCGACATCGCCCGTGAGGCGGGGCTGCCCGAGGGCGTGCTGTCGATCCTCCCGGCGGACCGCGAGGTGAGCGAGTACCTGGTCGGCCACCCGGGCGTGGACAAGGTGTCCTTCACCGGTTCGGTCGCGGCGGGCAAGCGCGTGATGGAGGTCGCGGCGCGCAACCTGACGCGGGTCACGCTCGAACTGGGCGGCAAGTCCGCGGCGGTGGTGCTGCCGGACGCCGACCTGGCCGCGGCCGTCCCCGGCATCGTCCAGTCGGCGTGGATGAACAACGGCCAGGCGTGCGTGGCCCAGACCCGCATCCTGGCGCCCCGCAGCCGGTACGACGAGGTGGCGGAGGCGCTGGTGGCGGCCGTCCGCGCCCAGGTCGTCGGCGACCCGCTGGACCCGGCCACCCAGATCGGCCCGCTGGTCGCGAAGCGGCAGCAGCGGCGCTCGCTCGACTACATCGGGATCGGGCAGGAGGAGGGCGCGAAGGTCCTCACCGGCGGCGGGGTACCGGCCGGGCTGGAACGCGGCTGGTACGTGGAGCCGACGCTGTTCGGCGGTGTGGACAACTCCATGCGGATCGCCCGGGAGGAGATCTTCGGGCCCGTGGTCTGCCTGCTGCCCTACGGCGACGAGGCGGAGGCGGCGCGGATCGCCAACGACTCCGACTTCGGGCTGAGCGGCAGCGTGTGGACGGGCGACGTGGAGCACGGCATCGACTTCGCGCGGCGGATCCGCACGGGCACGTACAACGTCAACACCTTCAGCCTGGACATGCTCGGGCCGTTCGGCGGCTACAAGAGCAGCGGTGTGGGACGGGAGTTCGGGCCGGAGGGCCTGAGCGAATACCTGGAACACAAGATGATCCACCTGCCGGCGGGGTACGCGCCCCCGGCCGCCACCCCGCAGGCGGACGCGGGAACCGGCGCCGGGGCCGGGGCCTGATGGGCGACCGCTGGCACGTGGAGGTCGACCGGGGCGTCTGCATCGGCTCCGGCATGTGCGTGAACCACGCCCCGGAGGGGTTCCGACTGGACTCGGCCCGGCAGTCCCACCCGGCGTCGGCGGAGACCGACGCCAACGAGGGCGTCCTCGCGGCGGCGGAGGGCTGCCCCGTCGAAGCGATCATGATCACCCTCCTGGGCTCCGGCGAACCGGTCTTCCCGCCGGAGGAATAGCCCGCCCTGCACGTGCGTGCCCCACGCCTGCGCCGCGCGCCACCCTGCGCGCGGCGCAGGCGGTTCGGCGTGCCGGGCCCTCCGGCCCTTGGCGACCGGCCGGGGTCAGGGACCGGCCGGGGTCGGGAGCCGGCCGGAGTCAGGAACCGACCGGGCTCAGGAACCGACCGGGATCAGGAGCCGACCGACGTCAGGAACCGACCGGGATCAGGAGCCGACCGACGTCAGGAACCGGACTTTTCCCGGGAGCGGGGAGCGGCCGGCCCGGGTGCGGCCGCCGGAGGGGCCGTCAGGTCGATCAGGCGGCAGACCGTCTCGATGTCGATCTTGACCTGGGCGATCGAGGCGCGTCCGGACAGCCAGGTGATCAGCGCCGAGTGCCAGGTGTGCTCGATCACCCGGACCGCCGACAGCTGTTCCGCGGTCGGGGGCGCGTCCAGCCCCATCGCGTCCAGGATGATCGCCGTGGTCAGCCGGGACACGGTGTCCACCTCGGGGCTCACGCTGCGGTCCGCGAAGGTCAGTGCCCGGACCATCGCGTCGGCCAGGTGCGGCTCGCGCTGCAGGGCGCGGAACGCCCGCATCAGGGTCTCGGCCACCCGAGCGGCCGGCTCCTCGGCGGCCGGCGGCCGCTTCCGCAGGGTCGCGTGCATGTGCTGCAGCTGGTCCTGCATGGTGGCCACCAGCAGGTGCACCTTGGAGGGGAAGTAGCGGTACAGCGTGCCGAGGGCGACGCCGGAGGACTCGGCGACCTCCCGCATCTGGACGGCGTCGAACCCGCCGCGGCCGGCGAGCTGGGCGCTGGCGTGCAGGATCCGGCGGCGACGCGCCTCCTGGCGCTCCGTCAGCGGCGGGGACGCCGGAGTGGTGACGGCCTTGGCTTCCGCTGTCATATGTCCCGTTGTCCCGTTCCGAGCCGTTCCGAGTGGTCCACGTGGGTCAGTTGGTCCAGCCGGTCCGGGCGGTTCGGCTGGTTTTTCCGCGCCGTTCCGGTCGTCCGGCCGACCGGTCCGGGGGCCAGCATCTCAGGCGTGACAGCCGTGGCGCGAATCACCTGCTCCGCCTCTTACGGTGTGGTTTCCGACCGGTAGATTCAATCTCCTTGACGGATCAAGTCTGAAACTTGTTCTACATTATCCGAGCGGTTACGCTCCGGCGAAAGTGCAGGGATGAAGGGGGCCGAGAGTGACCGCTGAGG
The DNA here is from genome assembly GCF_040684755.1 of Streptomyces sp. NPDC089799. Lineage (NCBI taxonomy): Bacteria > Bacillati > Actinomycetota > Actinomycetes > Kitasatosporales > Streptomycetaceae > Streptomyces > Streptomyces sp. NPDC089799. Next base: position 286,746 of record NZ_JBFBGR010000009.1, read on the forward strand.
CCATGGCGACGCGCCCTTTTGCGGGGTCCGCCGCCGACGGCGACCGTCCGCTGCGCATCGCGCTCCTCACCTATAAAGGGAACCCGTTCTGTGGTGGCCAGGGCGTATATGTCCGCCACCTCTCGCGCGAACTGGTCAAACTGGGTCACTCCGTCGAGGTGATCGGCGCCCAGCCGTACCCCGTGCTCGACGAGGGCGCCACCCTCACCGAACTGCCCAGCCTGGACCTCTACCGGCAGCCCGACCCGTTCCGCACCCCGCGGCGCGAGGAGTACCGGGACTGGATCGACCTCCTGGAGGTCGGGACCATGTGGACCGGCGGCTTCCCCGAACCGCTCACCTTCTCCCTCCGCGCCCGCCGCCACCTGGCCGCCCGCGCGGGCGAGTTCGACGTCATCCACGACAACCAGACGCTCGGCTACGGCCTGCTGGCCGGCCTCGGAGCCCCGCTGGTCACCACCATCCACCACCCCATCACGGTGGACCGCAGGCTCGACCTCGCCGCCGCCAAGGACCGCCGCAAGCGGGCCTCCGTACGCCGCTGGTACGGCTTCACCCGCATGCAGAAGCGGGTCGCCCGCCGCCTGCCGTCCGTGCTCACCGTGTCCGGCTCCTCCCGGCAGGAGATCATCGAGGACCTCGGCGTGCGCGAGGACCGCATCCACGTCGTGCACATCGGCGCCGACACCGACCTGTGGTCCCCGGACCCGTCCGTCGCCGAGGTCCCCGGCAGGATCGTCACCACCTCCAGCGCCGACGTCCCGCTCAAGGGCCTCGTCCACCTCGTGGAGGCCCTGGCCAAACTGCGCACCGAGCGGCCCGACGCCCACCTCGTCGTGGTCGGCAAGCGCCCCGAACGCGGGCCGGTCGCGCAGGCCATGGAGACGTACGGCCTGGAGGACGCCGTCGAGTTCGTCAAGGGCATCACCGACCGCGAGCTCGTGGACCTCGTCCGCAGCGCCCAGGTCGCCTGCGTGCCCAGCCTCTACGAGGGCTTCTCGCTGCCCGCCGCCGAGGCGATGGCCACCGGCACCCCGCTGGTCGCCACCACCGGCGGAGCCATCCCCGAGGTCGCGGGAGCGGACGGGGAGACCTGCCTGGCCGTCCCGCCGGGCGACGCGGACGCCCTCGCCGGGGCGCTCGGCCGGGTGCTGGGCGACGAGGAGCTGCGGACCCGGCTCGGCGCGGCCGGCCGGGACCGGGTGCTGTCCCGGTTCACCTGGGCCAAGGCCGCGGAGGGCACCGTCGCGCACTACCGGGCCGCGATCGCCCGCAGCGCCCGTAGCGCCCCCGGCGCCCGGTGATCCGTACGACGTGACGTACCGCCGGCGCCACCCGCGTCACCCGCACGCCCCGCGTCACCAGCGCCACTCGCGCAACCCGCAGCTCCACCATCCGCCCCACCCCCTCGACCGCGAAGGCAGGACCTCGTGCTGACCGTCGATTTCTCCCGGTTCCCGCTCGCCCCCGGTGACCGCGTGCTCGATCTGGGCTGCGGCGCCGGCCGGCACGCCTTCGAGTGCTACCGGCGCGGCGCCCAGGTGGTCGCGCTCGACCGCAACGGCGAGGAGATCCGCGAGGTCGCCAAGTGGTTCGCGGCGATGAAGGAGGCCGGCGAGGCCCCGGCCGGGGCGACCGCCACCGCCATGGAGGGCGACGCCCTCGCGCTGCCCTTCCCCGACGAGTCCTTCGACGTGGTCATCATCTCCGAGGTGATGGAGCACATCCCGGACGACAAGGGCGTGCTCGCGGAGATGGTGCGCGTGCTCAAGCCGGGCGGCCGCATCGCCATCACCGTGCCCCGCTACGGACCCGAGAAGATCTGCTGGGCGCTCTCCGACGCCTACCACGAGGTCGAGGGCGGCCACATCCGCATCTACCGGGCCGAGGAGCTGCTCGGCAAGATGAAGGCCGCCGGCCTCAAGCCCTACGGCACCCACCACGCGCACGGCCTGCACTCCCCGTACTGGTGGCTCAAGTGCGCCTTCGGCGTGGACAACGACAAGGCCCTCCCGGTGCGGGCGTACCACAAGCTGCTGGTCTGGGACATCATGAAGAAGCCCCTGGCCACCCGGCTCGCCGAACAGGCGCTGAACCCGCTCATCGGCAAGAGTTTCGTCGCCTACGCCACCAAGCCCCACCTCCCGGTCGCCGCGGCGGCCCCGGCGGAGTCCCGGTGAGCACTCCCCGACGCACCGAACACCTGGTCCTGCCGGGCGTTCTGACGGCCGAACAGGCCGTGGAGACGGTGGCCGGCATCCTCGCCGTGCAGCGGGCGGACGGAGCCGTTCCGTGGTTCCGCGGACACCACCTGGACCCCTGGGACCACACCGAGGCCGCCATGGCGCTGGACGCCGCCGGCGAGCACGAGGCCGCGGACCGCGCCTATGCCTGGCTGGCCCGGCACCAGAACCCGGACGGCTCCTGGTACGCGGCCTACGCCGACCGCCCCGAGGGCGTGGACACCGCCGAGCCGCAGGACGCCGGCAAGGAGTCCAACTTCACCGCCTACATAGCCGTCGGCGTCTGGCACCACTACCTGGCCACCGGGGACGACACCTTCCTGGACCGGATGTGGCCGGCCGTCTACGCGGCCGTCGAGTTCGTCCTGGCCCTCCAGCAGCCGGGCGGCGAGATCGGCTGGAAGCGGGAGGCCGACGGCACGGTCGTCACCGACGCCCTGCTCACCGGCTCCTCCTCCATCCACCAGGCCCTGCGCTGCGCCCTGGCGATCGCCGAGCACCGCGAGGAGCCGCAGCCCGACTGGGAGCTGGCGGCGGGCGCCCTGGGCCACGCGATACGCAGCCACCCGGAGCGGTTCCTCGACAAGAACCGCTACTCGATGGACTGGTACTACCCGGTGCTGGGCGGGGCGCTCACGGGCGCCGCCGCCAAGGAGCGGATCGAGGAGCGCTGGGAGGAGTTCGTCGTCCCGGGGCTGGGCGTGCGCTGCGTGCTGCCGAACCCGTGGGTCACCGGCGGCGAGAGCTGCGAGCTGGCCCTCACCCTGTGGGCGATGGGGGAGTCGGACCGGGCGCTGGAGATCCTGCGGTCCATCGCGCACCTGCGCGACGAGGACGGCATGTACTGGACGGGCTACGTCTTCGAGGACCGGGCGGTCTGGCCGGTCGAGAAGACCGCCTGGACGGCCGGGTCGCTGCTGCTCGCCGTGGCCGCGCTGGGCGGGGACGAGGCGACCACGGCCGTCTTCGGCGGCGAGCGGCTGCCGGTGGGGCTGGACCCTTCCTGCTGCGGGTAGCCCCCGGGGCGGAGGCGCGGGGCGTACGGGCGGCACGGACGCGCGGGACCGGTGTGCGGGGTCGGTGCGCGGGACCGGTGCGCGGAACCGGTGCGCGGGACGGATGATGCACGGCTGATCCGGTCCCGCGCCACCGGGGGAGACCGAACGGGTGGCCCGAGTGGCGTCACCCGGGCGACGGGGCGACGCTGCGGGGGACACCTCACTCCCCTGGAGGAAACCGTGTCCAAGTCGAACCGCAGTACGATCCGATTCCGCCGCGGTCTGACAGCACTCAGCCTGTCCTCCGCGCTGATCGCCGGGGCCGCCGGATGCGGCGGCGCGATCGGGGGCGCGGACGGAGTCGGGGGCCGGGGCGGCGAAGTGTCCCTGTCCGTCTTCGAGGCGGGATACGTGGAGCCGTCACCGGCGTTCGAGGCCGTGCAGGTGCAGGCGGCGCTGGCGCAGCTGGCGGCACTGGCCCAGGCGTCGGCTCCCGGGGAGTCGGCGTCCCTGCTGGAGGTGGCGGTGCCCGCCCAGACCACGCCCACGCCCAGCCCCAGCACTTCGGCCGAGCGGCAGAAGTTCGCGAAGACGCGCTTCGTGGCCAACGCCGGGCTCGCGGCCGGGGCGACGTACCAGTGGATCATCAAGCCCTACCGGGCGGGCAAGTTCAAGAAGGGCGCCAAGGGGCGCACCTTCGCGCTGGTCAAGGCGGGTCTCGCGGGCGCGTTCGCGTACAACCGGCTGAAGGCGGCCATCAAGAACGCGCAGGGCGACCCGCTGCTGTCCAAGGCGGTGGCCCCGCTGACCGCGGGCGTCGAGAGTCTGAAGGGGCTGGCCACGAAGCTGCGCAAGGGCCAGGCCGGCGATGCCGACATCAGCTCGTTCGAGGACGTCATCAACGGCGTTAAGGGCGCGGGCGCCGGAGCGGGAGCGCCGGTGACCGACCAGGTCCCGAGCCTGTCCCAGCTGGGCGGCGGCTGACCCGGGGTGGCGCGGCCGGCCCCGGGGCCGGGGCCGGCCGCCGCCGCAGTGCTCAGGTGTTGAGTTCCGCCAGGACGCGGAGGGTGTGCGGGTCGGGTGCCGTGACCAGCAGGTCCGTCACCGGGCCCTTGCGCCACAGGTCCAGGCGTTCGGCGATGCGCTCCCGGGGGCCGACCAGCGAGATCTCGTCGGCGAAGGCGTCGGGGACGGCGAGCACCGCCTCTTCCCTCCGGCCCGCCAGGAACAGTTCCTGGACCCGCCGGGCCTCGGCCTCGTAGCCCATGCGTGCCATCAGGTCGGCGTGGAAGTTGCGGGCCGCGTGCCCCATCCCCCCGATGTAGAAGCCGAGCATCGCCTTCACCGGGAGGAGGCCCTCGGCGACGTCGTCGCACACCTTGGCACGGGCCATCGGGGCGATCATGAAGCCTTCGGGGAGGTCCGTCAGCGAGGCCCGGTAGACGTCGGTGCGGGTGGGCGACCAGTACAGCGGCAGCCAGCCGTCAGCGATCCGGGTGGTCTGGGCGATGTTCTTCGGGCCCTCCGCGCCGAGCAGGACCGGCAGGTCCGGGCGGAGCGGGTGGGTGATCGGCTTGAGGGCCTTGCCCAGACCGGTGCCGTCCGGCCCGGTGTAGGGGTGGGTGTGGAAGCGGCCGTCGAGCGCGACCGGCGCCTCGCGCCGCAGCACCTGCCGGATGACGTCGACGTACTCGCGGGTCGCGGTGAGCGGGCTCGCCGGGAACGGGCGGCCGTACCAGCCCTCGACCACCTGCGGGCCGGACAGGCCCAGTCCGAGCATCATCCGGCCGCCGGAGAGGTGGTCCAGGGTCAGGGCCTGCATGGCGGTGGCGGTGGGGGTGCGGGCGGCCATCTGCGCGATGGCGGTGCCGAGCCGGATCCGGGAGGTGTGGGCGGCGATCCAGGTGAGCGGGGTGAAGGCGTCCGAACCCCAGGCCTCCGCCGTCCAGACGGAGTGGTAGCCGAGGCGCTCGGCCTCGGTGGCGAGGTCGAGGTGGCCGGGGGTGGGGCCGCGGCCCCAGTAGCCGAGTGCGAGTCCGAGGCGCATGGGCGTTGACTCCCCTCCCCTTGGTCGAGTGGCCGGATCTGCGCGGAACCTGTGCCGGACCTCCCGGGGGCCTCCGCCGGATCTTTGCAAGATCTTCGCGCGGTTTCCGCCAAGAGGCTGCCGGGAGAGCCGATCTGATGAGCCATCAGTTATCGGCAAGGGGTGACTGTAAGGCCAACGGCCCCTTGCCGGAAGTGGCAGGGGGCCGTTGGGGGATGGTGCTCGGGGAGCGCTCCAGGGCGTCAGCCGCGCTGGATGCCCGAGGTGTCGTTCAGGACGCCGCGGCGGTTGTCCTGGGTCTGCGCGACCAGGGCCGCGCCGCGCTGCTCCACCGCCAGGTACCAGGTACCGGGGGCGAGTTCGGCGATCGGGTTGGGGGATCCGTCCTCCGCGAAGAGGGGGCGGGCCACCGGCACCGCGAACCAGAACGGCGTGAAGTCCGCGGCCGGGACCGGAGCCGGCTCCGGCATCGGCTGGGCGTCCTGCGGGTTGGGAACCGGCGCGGGCGCCGGGGCGTGGTGGTCCTGGCCGCCGTACGGCGGGACCGGCTGCGGGGTGGAGCCGTACTGCTGCTGCTGGCCGCCGGGGTAGCCGTACCCGGCACCGGGCTGGCCGAGCGGGCCGGGCTGGGCACCGTACTGCGGGTGCGCACCGGGGGCCGGGGCGGTCACGAGCGGGGCGTTCAGCGCCGCGATCTTCGGGCCGGCGAGGGCGCCGAAGGCCATCCCCCACGTGGCCAGGAAGGAAATGATCGAGCCGGGGCCGAGGTCCACGCGGTCCGGGGCCAGGAGCAGCGCCCACACGGCGGCCCAGGCGGACGCCACGGCGAGCACCGTGCCCCAGCCGGCCAGCGGGATCCCGGCGAGCTTGCGGCCCTCGGGGAGGAAGCGCGAGGCCACGATCAGGCCGGCGGCGGCGAACCCGGCCAGGAAGATCGTGGGCAGGGCCAGGCCGTAGTAATCGGTGTCCCAGGCGCTGGGGAGATCCACCTCGGCGGAGTAGTAGTCGAGGAACGAGGCGATGAACAGCAGCACCGCTGCTCCGATCACCACGCCGTCGCCTCGAGTGAGGGAGCGGATGTTCACTTCGTAGGTGTCCTTATCGGTCTCGGTCGCGGGCGGGGACCATCGTACGGATGTTTCCCGGGTCCGGGCCGAGCGGGTCGGGGCACCCGGTGCCCCGGATCCCTACCCTGTCTCATCCCCCGAGAAAGCCGACGATGCCGTCCGCGATGCCCTGTGCCGCGCGCTGCCGCCATTGCGGATCGGTCAGCAGTGCCGCGTCCTTGGCGTCACGCATATTGCCGCATTCGACGAACACCTTGGGCTGCGTGGAGAGATTGAGACCGCCGAGATCGTCGCGGACCACCAAACCGGTACCTCCGCCGACGTAGTTGGAAGGGGCCATCGAGGTGTTGCGGACGAAGTTCCCGACGATGCGCTCGCCGAGCTCGCGGGAGGGGCCGACGATCGGGGCCGTGTCGGCCGCGCCGCCCTTGACGCGGGCCGGGAGGATGACGTGGAAGCCGCGGTTGCCCGAGGAAGAGCCGTCGGCGTGGACGGAGACCACGGCGTCGGCCTTCTGCTGGTTGCCGATCCGGGCGCGTTCGTCGATGCAGGGGCCGAAGGGGCGCTCGGCGGCGTGCGTGAACACGACGCGGATGCCGCGGGCTTCGAGCGCGGCCTTGATGCGCCGCGACACGTCCAGGGTGAACTCGGCTTCCTGGTAGCCCGCGTTGGTGGTGGTGCCGGTGGTGTCGCACTCCTTGCGGCCGGTGCCGATGTTCACCTGCTGGTTGATCTCGCGGGAGTGCGTGAAGTTGCCGGGGTTGTGGCCGGGGTCGATCACCACGGTCTTGCCGGCCAGGGGGCCGGTGCCGGGGGCGCCGCCGGGGCTGGGGGCCGTGCTCGCCGGACCGGAGTCCGGGCCGGAGCCGGAGCCCGCGTCGGGGTCCGTGCCGGTGCTCGCGGCCGGGTTCGCGCTCGCGGCCGGGTTCGCGCTCGCGTTCGTGCCCGGGCTCCCGCTGGTGGCGGGCGTGCCGGCGCGGTTGCCGCTGGCCTTGGCGTCGGTGGGGCCGGAGGGGGTGGCGGAGTGGGAGACCGGCAGCGGCCCCGCCCCGGAGGCGGACCGGTCGTCGGATCCCCCTCCGTTCGTCACCTGGACGAGGACCCAGCCGGCCAGGACGGTCGGCGCCAGGGCCGCCGCACACACGGCAAGCGTCGAGCGGCGCGCGAACCAAGGCCGGTCCGGGCTCACGGCGGAAGCGGACTCCGGGGGCGGGGGGCTGTCGTCGTACGGCACGTCGTGATGCTAGACCGCGATCCGGGCCGGCGTACGCACCCTGGGCCATCCGGGGGCGATTGGGCGGGGGCCAGGGGGCAGACACCCCTGGTCAGGAGCGAGAAGGTCCCGGGGGCTGCCCGTCAGTCCTCACTGTCCTTCCGTGCCGGCCGCCGGCGTCAAGGGCGCTCCTTCGTCGCGTCGCCCGGAGGGCGATGGCCCGTTGGGCCACCCTTGACCCCGACGACCGTCACGGAACGACAAGGACTGTCGGGCGGCCCCCGGGGAATGGCATGGAGGGACCGAGGACCCCTGAGCTGTGGCGTTGGCGGGCGGGTCAGCAGCTCTGCTCGGCCGGCCGCCCTCCGGGCGGAAGCAGGATCGCGGTTCAGGGGATGACTGCACGAAACGACGCCCAGGGCGCCTCAGATCGCTACGTGCTCCTGTTTCTCGGCGGATCCGGCCCGTCAGGGGCCCCGTCGGCGTGGGCCGGACACAAGCCGCCAGCGATCGCTACGCGCTTCTGCCGGACGGCGGATGCGGGCCGGTGGGGGCCGGTGGGGGCCGGCGGGGGCCGGGACGTCAGGGGTGGTGGCCTCAGCCCCCGGGAACGGAGGTCTGCTTCTCCTGCACGGGGTTCTCGTGGGCGTAGCGCACGAGGTCGAGGAAACGAGGATCACCGGCCGCAGTCAGCAGCTCCTGACTGCTCACCGGGGCTGATGCCTTGCCGCCATTGGCAGGGACGACGGTCAGCGAGACGAAGCTGGTCTTGTAGAGGAAGGAGACGACGGCGGCTGTTGTTGCGGGATAGTCGCTGGGCGTGTGGAAGGAGCTCGCCTTGATCTCCCCCGGCAGCGTGGCCTCCTTGCACTCTGCGACCCGTGGGTTCGGCTCTGCGGGGCAGGGCATCGTGCGGGTGTCAGGGTCGCTCGGCCGTACGGAGAGGAGGACCGGGAAGACCTTGCCGTCCTTGGTCTCGCCCTGGTAGCGGGTCACATGGCCTTCGACCGGACGGATCAGACCGACCGAGTCCGGCAGCAGCTCGTCGAGGAGGACGGCCGCCCGCTGCTGGTATTGCTCCAGCCGGTTCTTGTCCGCCGGGGGCAGCGTGGGAGGCGTCCCGCCCTTCGTCGGCTCGACGCGGACCGGCGTGCGGTACGGCTCCGGGGTGGGTGAGGAGCTGCTGGTCGCGGCGGGACGGATCGTCGTGGCGCTGTCACTGCCCTGCAGCGCCAGGGAGCCGAAGGCGACCGCTCCCACGGCGCAGACGACCGTGGCGGCGATTCCGGCGCGGGCCCGTGCCTTCCGGCGTCGGCCCTGCACGATCGCGGTGGGCACGAGGTCGTGGACGGTCGGCAGGTCCCCCACGGTGTGTTCCATGGCGTCCCTGAGCATCAGGGCGTTCCGTCGGTCGTCTTCGGACGTGTTGATTCCCATATCGCTCAGCTCCCCGTGACGTAGATGTGTGCCTCGCCCAGCTCGGCGCGCAGCCGGGCCAGGGAGCGTGAGCACTGGCTCTTGACGGTGGACTCGCTGCACCGCATCAGCTGGGCGACGGACTCGACACTCAGGTCCTCCCAGTACCGCAGCACGACCATGGCACGCGCCTTGGGCGGCAGCCCGGCCAGCGCGGACAGCAGGGTCATCCGCAGGTCGGCGTGCTCGGGGGCCGGCCGAGGGTCGGGGCGAGAGTGTGCCAGCAGGTCCCGCAGCCGACGCCGCCGCTCGGCCAGGTAGGTGCGGGTCAGCACCGTCCTGGCGTACGCGTCGATGTTGTCGGCGGCACTGGCCCGCCGCCAGTACTGGAACAACTTGGCGAGAGTGGTCTGTGTCAGGTCGCGAGCCGTGTCCGCGTCCCCGCACAACAGGTACGCCGTCCGGTACAGCCGTCTCTGGCTCGCCCGGGCAAAGCTCTCGAAGCCGTCTGGCGCTTCGAAGCCCCGGCCGTTCTCCGGCATCTGCTCTCCTTTCGGGACCCCGCTGAAGAGGCCCTGTTCTCTCACCCCTCCTCAGAGCGCCGTTGCACGCGAAAGGTTGAAAGGGATTCTTCCGTCCCCCAACAGCCCTCCGCCCGCCCCGAACCACCGACTTCGACGGACCTCATCACACCGGGCGCCGGCAGCCATCGGTGCCGGTCCGTGTCCTCCGCTCCCCGACGACCCGCATCCGCCAACGAGCAGATGCGTGTAGCGATCGTCGGCGGCTTACCCCCACCGGCCCGCATCCGCCGTCCGGCAGGAGCGCGTAGCGATCGCTGGCGGCTTGTGTCCGGCCCACGCCGACGGGGCGCCTGGCGGGCCGGATCCGCCGAGAAACAGGAGCACGTAGCGATCCGGCGCGCCCTGGGCGTCGTTTCGTGCAGTCATCCCCTGAACCGCGATCCTGCTTCCGCCCGGAGGGCGGCTGGCCGAGCGGCAGCCGCTGCTCGTGCCCGCCAACGCCAGAGCAGGATGGCCTTGGGTCCCCCATGCCGTTCCCCCGGGGGCCGCCCGACAGTCCTTGTCGTTCCGTGACGGTCGTCGGGGTCAAGGGTGGCCCAACGGGCCATCGCCCT